>NZ_VFVN01000012.1:0-131303 GCF_006442185.1 Mesorhizobium sp. B2-4-1
CCGATATCTACACCGGCACGCCGCGCTTCACGCTCGGTATCCCCGAATATGCCGACGGGCTGAATTTCGTCGCCGTGGCGGTCGGCGTCTTCGGCATCGCCGAGATCCTTCGCAACCTCGAAAACGAGCATGAGCGCTCAGTGATGATCCGAAAGGTTTCCGGCCTCATGCCCACCCGCGACGACTTCAGGCGCATGGCGGCGCCCATCGTGCGCGGAACGATCATCGGTTCAGCGCTCGGCATCCTGCCGGGAGGCGGCGCGATCCTCGCGGCCTTTGCCTCCTACACGGTCGAAAAGCGCGTATCGAAAAACCCCGAAGAATTCGGCAAGGGCGCGATCGCAGGTGTCGCCGGGCCGGAATCGGCCAACAATGCCGGCGCGCAGACCTCCTTCATCCCCATGCTGACGCTCGGCATTCCAGCCAATCCGGTCATGGCGCTGATGATCGGCGCGATGATCATCCAGGGCATCGTGCCCGGCCCGAATGTCGCGACCGAACAGCCGGCGCTTTTCTGGGGCATCATCGCCTCCATGTGGATCGGCAACCTGATGCTGATCGTCCTGAACCTGCCGCTGATCGGGCTCTGGGTGAAGCTGCTTACGATCCCCTATTACGTGCTTTTCCCGATCATCATGGCGTTCTGCTCGATCGGCGTTTACAGCGTCAACACCAATGTCTACGACCTCTACGCCGTCGCCTTTTTCGGCTTCCTCGGCTATCTCCTGACCAAACTGCGCTGCGAACCCGCGCCCCTGCTGCTCGGCTTTGTGCTTGGCCCCCTGCTTGAGGAAAATCTCCGCCGGGCCATGATTCTGTCGCGTGGCGATCCCAGCGCCTTCGTGACGAGACCGATCAGCGCCGGCCTGCTCCTCATCGCGCTCGCCGTGCTCGTCATCGTCTTCCTGCCCGCGGTCAAGAAGAAGCGCGAAGAGGTGTTTGTGGAGGAGAGTTAACTTATTGAATTCCGCTCGCTTCCTCGAGCGGAGCGATCTCGACCAGCGGCGCCGGCACGCTGGTCGTCTTTTCCTGCGCCTTGCAGAGGTCGGCGATGACGCAGGCCGGGCAATCCGGCTTGCGCGCCTTGCAGACGTAGCGGCCATGCAGGATCAGCCAGTGATGCGCGTGGCGCATATATTCGTCGGGAATGATCTTCAACAGCCCCTGCTCGACCTGGTCGGGCGTCTTGCCGGGCGCCAGTCCTATGCGGTTGCCGATGCGGAAGATGTGCGTGTCAACGGCCATCGTGTGCTGGCCGAAGGCCATGTTGAGCACGACGTTGGCGGTCTTGCGCCCGACCCCCGGCAATTTGACCAGTTCGTCCCGGCTGTCCGGCACCTCGCCACCATGATCGCGAATCAATGCCTGCGACAGCGCGATGACGTTCTTGGCCTTGTTGCGCCACAGACCGATGGTCCTGATATAGTCGCCGACCCTGGCCTCACCCAGATCCAGCATTTTGCGCGGCGTATCGGCGATCTTGAACAGCGCCCGCGTCGCCTTGTTGACGCCGGCGTCGGTCGCCTGCGCCGACAGCACGACGGCCACCAGCAGGGTGAAGGGATTTACATGTTGGAGCTCGCCCTTCGGCTCCGGCCGCTGGACGGCAAAGCGCCGGAAAATCTCGTGCACCTCCGCCGGACTGTAGAGCGTTCTGGATCGGGCCGGCCTGGGGCTCGGCTTGGCGTTCGAGCCGTCGCGCCGTCCAGGCGGTGGCTTCTTTTCGGATTGTGCGGGTACTTTGGACTTGGGGCTTGCCATTTCCTTCCTATAATATCCAGATATGAACGACACAAATGCCTCGTTCCAGGCGGACGAACCCTTCTTCAGCGCCTTGCTGACCCCGCACCGGTCGCTGGGCAAGACCGGCTTCGCCGTGCTGATGGTCGCGCTGCTGTTCGGCTGGCTGGTGACCGGGGCTTTTTTCCTGTCGCGCGGCGCCTGGCCGGTTTTCGGCTTCTTCGGTCTGGACGTTGTCGCCGTCTACATTGCCTTCCGCATGAACTACCGTGCCGCCCGCGCCCGCGAGGAGGTGTCGATCTCGCGCACCAGCCTCGATATCCGCAAGACCGCGCCGTCGGGAAAATCGGAAGCGCACCGCTTCAACCCGTTCTGGGCGCGCTTTTCGGTCGCCCGTCACGCCGAAATCGGCATCACCCGGATGGCGGTCGAGGCGCAGGGACAAAACGTGGCGATCGGCGGCTTTCTCGACCCCGATTCCCGCGAAAGCTTCGCCACCGCCTTTTCACGTGCGCTCGCCACCGCCAAGGCGCGCTAGCCGAACAGCTTGCGTCCGGACCGCGTCGAACAAGGGTACGACGTTTCAGAAGCGATAGCGCAAAAGCCTGCCGATCTTGCGCAGTGCGGGAATGTATTTCCAAAGCCGAACGAACAGCTGCGCGGGCCAGCCCATGCGGGCGGCGTGTTCAGGTCCATAGGCCGGGATGTCTTCGATGAATCGGAGCTTCGGGACAGCCAGTTCCAGTTCGTGCGGATCCTCGATCGCCCAGTGGACCTCGGCGCCTGTCGCCCTGATCGCTGGATTGAGGCGCAGCAGCTTCAGGCCGAAACCGCTGTAAGCGTCGAAAATCAGGTCGCCGCCGGCAAGATGTATGACCAGGCGCGAGAACAGGCGGAACCCTTCCTCGGCCGGGAGATAGGGCGTCAGCCCCTCCGCCACCACGATGGCCGGTCGGTTCCGGGGCACTTCAGCCAGCCAGTCCGGCTCTGTTACCGACGAAGCGATGAGGCGATAGCGGTCGCGCGGCGGGTAAAGCTTGCGCCTGAGTTCAATGACTTCCGGATAGTCGACATCGAACCAGTCGACGCCTGGTAGCGGATTGACCCGGAAGATGCGCGTGTCGAGCCCGCACCCCAGATGCAGCACGATGGCATCAGGATTTCTGGCCAGAAACTCCTCGACGCGGACGTCCAGCGTCTTTGCCCTGATCGCCAGGCCGATGCCGAGATTGCTGTCGACCTTGAGCCTTGAGAAATCATAGTCGATCTTGCGCACCGCCTCGTCGGCGAAACGATCCCCAAGCAGCGAATGGGGCATCCGGCTTTCCAGCGCCTTGCCGTAGAGCGTCATCAGCAAGGTTTCTTTCGCGCCGGCGAGATTTACCTTTTCACCCGCCATGGCGACTCCTGGGCTCGAAAACCAGAGTTTATCTGGGTATGCGCCGCAAGAAGGCAAGTTTCGGGTGGTGATCGGCGCCCCAAGGGCTGATATTCCGGCTCAAGGAGAAGTCCCATGAGTACACAGACAGCAGTCCTCAAGAAGGACATCACGCCCGAAGGCAGCGACTACGAAATCGTGCGCCGCGCCATCGAGAAGATCAGCCTCGACTATCGCGACCAGCCTTCCCTCGAGGAGCTTGCAGAGGAGGTCGGCGAGACGCCGACCGGCCTGCAGAAGCTGTTCACACGCTGGGCCGGCCTTTCGCCCAAGGCTTTCCTGCAGGCGGTGACGCTGGACCATGCCCGCAGGCTGCTCGATTCCGGCATGCCGCTGCTTGAAACATCGTTCGAGCTCGGCATGTCCGGCCCCGGCCGGCTGCACGACCTGTTCGTCACCCATGAGGCGATGTCGCCGGGCGACTACAAGACGCGCGGCGCCGGGCTCACCATCCGCTATGGCTATCATAGCTCGCCATTCGGCACCGCCCTGATCATGGCCACCGACCGCGGGCTTGCCGGCCTCGCCTTTAGCGATCCGGGCGAGGAACGCGCCGCTTTCGCCGATATGTCCAGCCGCTGGCCGAATGCCGTCTATGTCGAGGACATGGCCGCGACCGGTCCCTACGCCGCACGCATCTTCGACCCGACGCTGTGGCGCCCGGACCAGCCGCTGCATGTCGTGATGATCGGCACCGACTTCCAGGTTCGCGTCTGGGAGGCCTTGCTCCAGATTCCGATGGGCAAGGCTCGCACCTATTCCTCGATTGCCGCCAGCATCGGCGCGCCGAGCGCCAGCCGCGCCGTCGGCGCCGCCAACGGCGCCAACCCGCTCTCCTTCGTGGTGCCTTGCCACCGCGCCATCGGCAAATCCGGCGACCTCACCGGCTACCACTGGGGCCTGACCCGCAAGCGCGCCATTCTGGGCTGGGAGGCTGGACAGGTCACCTCTTGAAATCGGGAACGCCGGCAACTTCCGCCGGCATTGTCACGTGGAAAACGACGACGCCCCGCTGACTCGCATGACGCGGCACCGCAGCGCTTGCCATATCGGCATGCACTGGAAAGCAACGATCTTACAGGATAGCTTCCCGCTCATTCATGAGGAGGCATTCCTTGATCATCGTCGTCGGCTCGATCAATCTCGACCTTATTGCCAATGTCGACCGCTTGCCGAGCCCTGGCGAGACGGTGAGCGGCTCCGGTTTCGCCACCGCGCCCGGTGGCAAGGGCGCCAACCAGGCGTTGGCCGCCGCGCGCGCCGGCGCCAAGGTGCGCATGGTGGGAGCCGTCGGCAAGGATAGTTTCGCCGGCGAGGCCCTGGCGCTGCTGCGCCAGGCCAAGGTGGATCTGTCTGGCGTGGGCGAAACTTTTGCCTCGACGGGCACCGCGCTGATCATGGTCGGCGACGATGGCGAGAACATTATCGCCGTGGTGCCGGGTGCCAACGCCTCGGTGCTGCCCGGCGACCTGGCCAAGGCCTTCCCCCGAAAAGGCGATGTCGTGCTCCTGCAACACGAGATCCCGCTTGCGACCGTCGAAGCCGCGCTCGATCAGGCAAGCGCGGCCGGTGCCGTCACCGTGCTCAACACCGCACCCTTCCATCGCGACGCGGCCGGCTTGCTCGGCAAGGCCGACTATGTCGTCGCCAACGAGACCGAGTTCGACCTGTATGGCGAGGTGCTGTCGCTGAGCGGGCGCGACCGCGCGGCACGGATGCGCGACTTTGCCGGGAAAACCGGCCGCACCATCGTCGTCACGCTCGGCGGCGACGGCGTGATGGCGGCGACGCCGACCGATTCCCTGACGGTTCCCGCTTTGAAGATCACCCCGGTCGACACGGTTGGTGCAGGCGACACCTTTTGCGGCTATTTCGCCGCCGGCCTGTCGTCGGGCCTGCCCCTCGAACAGGCGCTCGCCCGGGCCGGCGCGGCCGGCTCGCTGGCATGCCTGAAGCCGGGCGCCCAGCCGGCCATCCCGTTGGCCGCCGATGTCGACCAGGCACTCCTGAAATCCCGCTGAGACGACCAGAATGCGCCCCCAGACAAAGCATGCCGCGCCACCGGCCGGTGATATATGCCGCCTGCCCGCCGTCGAACTGGCCGACGCGATCCGGCAAAGGAAACTTTCGGTACGTGAGGTCGTGACGGCATTCCTCGACCGCATCGAAGCCGTCAACCCGCTCGTCAACGCCATCGTTTCCATGCGCGATCGCAGCGATATCCTGCGCGAGGCCGACGCAGCCGATGCCCGTCCGGACCGGGCCGGTGCGCTTTTCGGCCTGCCGATCGCGGTCAAGGATCTCGCAATGACCCGCGGCCTGCGCACTTCCTTCGGCTCGCCGATCTTCGCCGATTTCGTGCCGCAGGAGGACGATTTCTTCGTCGAGCGCATGCGCAACGCCGGTGCCATCATCATCGGCAAGACCAACGTTCCCGAATTCGGCCTCGGCTCCAACACCTACAATCCCGTGTTCGGCCCGACGCTGAACGCCTTTGATCCAGATTTGAGCGCCGGCGGCTCGAGCGGCGGCGCCGCGGTGGCGCTGGCGCTGGACATGGTGCCCGTCGCCGATGGCAGCGACTTCGGCGGCTCGTTGCGCAATCCAGCCGCCTGGAACAATGTCTATGGTTTCCGGCCATCGCAGGGGCTCGTCCCCGGCGGCCCGGACGTCGAGGTCTTTCATGCCCAGATGGGCGTCGATGGGCCGATGGGGCGCAATGTCGGCGACATGGCGCTGCTGCTCGACGTGCAGGCGGGCCATCATCCGCACGCACCCCTGTCCTATGAGAAACAAGGCTCCTTCCTCGAAGGCCTGCGGATGCCCGCCACGGGCGGCCGTATCGCCTGGCTCGGCGATCTGGGCGGGCATTTGCCCATGGAGCCCGGCATTCTCGAGCTCTGCCAAGCCGCGCTCGACCGCTTCGGGGAGGCATCGTTCAAGGCCGAGGCACTGGTACAGGATTTTGATTTCGAGGCCTTGTGGCAGGCCTTCGTGACGTTGCGCCAGGCAAGCAGCGGCTGCGCGCTGAAAGTGCATTATGACGATCCCGCCAGGCGCGCCCTGTTGAAGCCCGAAGCCGTCTGGGAGGTGGAGAACGCGCAACTCCTGACGGCGCCCCGGATTCGCGCCGCCTCGGTCGTCCGGACGTCCTGGTACCGGATGCTGCTGTCGCTGTTCGACCGCTTCGACCTGATTGCATTGCCGACCGCGCAAGTCTTTCCGTTCGACGTCGGCACCCATTGGCCGCGCGAGATCGCCGGCCGGCCGATGGACAGCTATCACCGCTGGATGCAGGTTTCGGCGCCCGCGACCATGGGCGGCTGCCCGGCCGTCAGCGTGCCGGTCGGCTTCGACGCCAGAGGCCGGCCGATGGGCATGCAGCTGATCGGCCGGCCGCGTGGCGACATGGCTGTGCTGAAGGCGGCGGCGGCCTATGAGACGACACTGCCGTGGCCGTCCGGCGCCTGAATCCGGTGCATCTGCGTATCGCGCGGCTCCATGTGCCGGCTTGCACCGGCATCGCCGCCGTGCATTGATTGTGGCGCCGCACAGGCGGCATTCTCCCCGAGGGAAAAATCATGTCGCTGGAACTCTATGCCGCCTATGTCCTTGCGTGCGTCGTCATCATCCTGGTGCCAGGGCCGACGGTCACGCTGATCATCGCCAACAGCATCCGTCATGGCGCCCGCGCCGGCCTGGCCAATGTCGCCGGCACGCAGGCCGGCCTGGCGGTCATGATCGCCATCGTCGGCATCGGCCTCAACACGCTGATATCGGGCATGGGGCACTGGTTCGAATGGGTGCGGCTGATCGGTGCCGCCTACCTGATCTGGATGGGCGTGCAGATGTTCCGGTCCAAGGGCAAGCTGAACGCCGACGGAACGGCGCGGAAGCCGCGCGGCGGCTTTTTCCTGCAGGGCCTGCTGGTAGCGCTCAGCAACCCGAAGACGCTGATCTTCTTCGGCGCCTTCTTTCCGCAATTCATCGCGCCGCAAGGCAATTATTCGCTGCAGATCGCCGTCATGGGCCTCACCGCCATGATCTTCGCCGCCATGTCGGATTCGACTTATGCGCTGGCAGCCGGCCGCGCCGGTCGCATCCTGTCCGCCCGCCGCGTCAAGCTCCTGTCCAGGATCAGCGGCAGCTTCATGGTCGGCGGCGGCCTGTGGCTGGCGTTTTCGCGGTCGAAGTAAGCACCGCCGCCTTTCCTTCCCCCTTGTGGGGAGGGTGGATCGGCGCGCAGCGCCGAGATGGTTGAGGGGTGCTCCAGCGGAGTGAGGCGTTGGCGTTCCCTGGAACAACCTCATCCGGCCTCGCTTCGCGAGGCCACCTTCTCCCGCAAGGGGAGAAGGTAAGGAGGCGGATTTAAAGCCGCCCCAGCCGTTCCAGCAACAGCGCGAAGAAGCCGTCATGGTCGATGTCGCCCATCACCTTGGCGTTCTTTTCCCGCTTGGTGACGCCCCACCAGTCGATCACGGTCATGCCCATGGTCAGTTCCGAGCTGGTTTCCACGCTGACATTGCAGTTGCGGCCTTTGAACAGCTCCGGTTTCAACAGGTAGGCGATGACGCAGGGGTCATGCAGCGGCCCGCCATCGGTGCCGTATTTCTCCTCGTCGAAACGCTCGAAAAACTCCAGCATCTCGGCCGTTGCGGTACCGACCTTGGTGCCGAGCTTGCGAAAGGCCTGGGTGCGCTTGGCGGTGGTCAGCGCCTTGTGGGTGACGTCGAGCGGCATCAGCACGATCGGAATGCCGGATTTCAACACCACCTCGGCCGCGTGCGGATCGACATAAATGTTGAATTCGGCCGCCGGCGTGACATTGCCGCCTTCGAAGAAGCCACCGCCCATCAGGATGATTTCCTTGATGCGCGGCGCGATCTTCGGCTCGCGGATCAGCGCCAGCGCGATATTGGTGAGCGGCCCGAGAGCGCACAGCGTGATGCTGCCGCTCTCTTCCTTCATCAGCGTCTCGACGATGAAATCGACGGCGTACTTATCCTGCAGCTTCATCGTCGGTTCGGGCAATTGTGGCCCGTTGAGGCCAGTTTGGCCATGCACCGCCTCGGCCGTAACCAGTTCACGCGCCAGCGGACGGACGGCGCCGGCATAGACCTTGATGTCGGGTCGGCCGGCCAGTTCGCAGATCTTGCGGGCGTTCTTTTCGGTAAGGTTCAGCGGCACGTTGCCGGCTACGGCTGATATGCCGACGATCTCCAGCTCGGGGCTGCCAAGCGCCAGCAATATGGCGACGGCATCGTCCTGGCCAGGATCCGTGTCGATGATGATCTTGCGTGTTTGGGGCATTTCAATTCCTTGTTTGGCCATGAGCTCATGCGTCCGAGCGAGCATGCGAAACGCACCGAACCGGCCTTGAGCTGCCGAACCGCTCCGCCCGGGGGACGAATCCCGGCGCAGCGCTTCTCCTTGCATCTCACTGCCGTTTCAAGCGCCATGTCGATCATTCTTGTGAGTCCACGACGTGGTCTTTTTGGGCGGGTGTTTTGATGGCTTGAACTTGGTCGTGGGGCGGACCATATCAAGACCAT
Organism: Mesorhizobium sp. B2-4-1; assembly: GCF_006442185.1. NCBI lineage: Bacteria > Pseudomonadati > Pseudomonadota > Alphaproteobacteria > Hyphomicrobiales > Phyllobacteriaceae > Mesorhizobium > Mesorhizobium sp. B2-4-1. The sequence continues at coordinate 8,731 of NZ_VFVN01000012.1, forward strand.
CGGGAAAAATGCCATCTGGGTTTTTCCAGTTTATGTCGCTCTTGAGAGGACAATGTAACATGAGCCGAATGACGCCTTTCTCCAGCCCGCTTCTCCTGGGTTTCGACGCCATGGAAAAGACGCTGGAGCGCCTGGCGAAATCCGGTGACAGCTATCCTCCTTACAACATCGAGCGGCTCAGCGGCGCCGACGGCAAGGCCGAAAGGCTGCGCATCACGCTCGCTGTCGCCGGTTTCGCCGAAAGCGATCTCGATGTCACCACGGAGGAAAACCAGTTGGTCGTGCGCGGTCGTCAGACCGACGATACCGAGCGCGAATTTCTTCACCGCGGCATCGCCGCACGCCAATTCCAGCGCTGCTTCGTGCTGGCCGACGGCATGCGGGTGATTGCGGCGGAGCTGAAGAACGGCCTTTTGTCGATCGATCTCGATCGGCCCGAGTCCGAGCGGCTGGTACGGAAAATAAACATATCGGTGAAAGACTGATCTTTGCCGATGGCTCTCATGCGGGATGGCCTACTGCCCAGAACCAGGGCGGCGTCTCGCGCCAAGGAGGCTTGAAATGACCAGAACTGACCAAAATCCTACACAAAATCCCACCATGACCAGCGGTGAATTCGCCCATCTCGGCGAGGGCTCGGTCGCTTATCTGCGCAAGGTTACGAGCGAGGAACTGCTCGGCCGTTTCCCGGGCATTGGCGAAATCGCGCCCGGCATGGAATTGTGGGCGCTGTTTGCCGCCAACGGCCAGCCGATCCTGCTTTCAGATGCGCGCGATCGCGCGCTGGCCGGCGCCATGGAAAACGACCTGACCACGGTCGCCATTCATTAAGGCGATTTTCCGCTGAAAACGAACGGGGCCGCCCGTGGCGGCCCTACCATTGTTCATCCAGAAAACGTCAGGCCGCGTGCGAGGCCTGGGTGTCCGATAAAAGCGCGTGGATCGCCACGGCGTCGCGCGTTCCCCTGATCTTGGCCACCGTATCGGCGTCGCGCAGCACCCGCGCGATGCGCGACAGCGCCTTCAGATGATCGGCGCCGGCCCCTTCAGGGGCCAGCAGCAGGAACACCAGGTCGACCGGCTGGTCGTCGAGCGCCTCGAAATCGACCGGCGTCTCCAGGCGGGCGAACACGCCGGCGATGCGCTTCACGCCGGCCAGCTTGCCGTGCGGAATGGCGATGCCGTTGCCGACCCCCGTCGAGCCGAGCCGCTCGCGCTGCAGGATCGTGTCGAACACCTCCCGCTCCGGAATGCCGGAAATCGCGGCCGCCCTCTCCGACAGCAATTGCAGAAGCTGCTTCTTGGAGTTCGCCTTCAACGCCGGCAATATCGCCGGAACGTTGATGAGATCGCTCAGATCCATACTTGAAAATCCCTTGTTCGCCTGCCGTCACCAGTCCCCATCCCTCGTGCGGCCGGTTTTATCCCTGTGCGACCTTGGTCGTGGACGGATCGATCCAGCCGATGTTCCCATCCGGCCGGCGATAGACGATGTTGACGTGATTGTTTCCGGCGTTGCGGAAGACGAAGACCGGACTGTCCTTTGTGTCGAGTTCTATGACCGCCGACGCCACCGACATGGTCTTCAGCGTCATGGTCGATTCGGCGACGATGGCCGGCGCAAAATCCTCCGGAATGTCCTCGTCGTCATCGGCGAGCGGCGCCATCACCGTGTAGGCGATATCGGTGAGCTCGCCATTGCCCGAATTGTGCGATTTCAGCCGGCGCTTGTAGCGCCGAAGCCGGGTTTCCAGACGATCCGCCGCGGCCTCGAAAGCCAGCGTCGGGTCCTGGGCATCGCCGGTCGCCTGCAGCGAAGCGCCGGAATCCAGCCGGATCATGCAATCCGCCGAATAGCGCGAGCCCGATTTGATGACGGTGACATGTCCGGCAAAGCCGCGGTCGAAATATTTGCCGATCGCCTCGCCGACACGATCGTTGATGCGCGTACGGAACGCATCGCCGATATCCATGTGTTTTCCCGATATGCGCAGATTCATCTGAAAACTGACCTTCCTTGCTCAGGCTTCAAACTGGCCGGAGTTTATACTCGTGGTCCGTGCGCACAAGCTTTGCGGCGTCACTCGCGCCGATTTAAATCCAAACTTTCCGGTTGATCACAAGCCGCCTTCTTGACCATCCCTAGGCCATTGTCGTGACGGACCATCCGCTAGCGGGCGCCGAGCCCGTCTCATGCGGGCGGGCTTCTAGCCACTTCACCGCAGCTTGTCAATGAAGCACGAACCCTGTGGAAATCGCCGAACCTAGCGCCCGGCGCTGGCAAGGGCCCGCTTCTCGCGCCGGCGCTGCACCGAGGACGGGATATTCATGCCTTCCCTGTATTTGGCGACCGTACGCCTGGCGATATCGACGCCGCTTTCGCGCAACATGTCGACGATCGCGTCGTCGGACAGGACGTCGACGGTTTTTTCCTCGTCGATCAATTGCTTGATGCGGTCGCGCACCGCTTCCGACGAATGCGCCTCGCCACCGCCCGACGAGGCGATCGAGGCGGTGAAGAAATAGCGCAGTTCGAACACGCCGCGCGGCGTCAGCATGTACTTGTTCGCGGTGACCCGGCTGACGGTCGATTCGTGCATGCCTATGGCGTCGGCCACCGTGCGCAGGTTGAGCGGCTTCAGCTGGCGCACGCCATGGACGAGGAAGGCATCCTGCTGGCGCACGATCTCCGATGCGACCTTGAGAATGGTCTTTGCCCTCTGATCGAGGCTGCGCGTCAGCCAATTGGCGTTCTGCAGGCACTCGGCCAGGAAATCCTTTTCGGCCTGGTTCTTGGCGTGCGGCGAAACCTGGGCGAAATAGATGTGGTCGACCAGCACGCGCGGCAGCGTTTCGGCGTTGAGCTCGACCGTCCAGCTGCCGTCATTGGCCGCGCGCACCTCGACATCGGCAATGACGGCGTCGCTGGCGCCGCCCGAAAATGCCATGCCCGGCCGCGGATCGAGCGCCCGGATCTCGGCCAGCATGTCCAGCAGGTCCTCTTCGTCGACGCCGCAGATCCGCTTCAGCGTGTGGAAATCGCGGCGCGCCAGGAGTTCGAGGTTGGCAATCAGCGCCTTCATCGCCGGATCGAGCCTGTCGCGCACGGCAAGTTGCAGCGACAGGCATTCGGCAAGGTCGCGGGCGAACAGGCCGGCCGGCTCGAAGGTCTGGCACACCGACAGCACCTTGGCCACGGCGTCGGCGCCGCTACCAAGGCGCGAGGCTATCTCAGCCGTATCGGCGCGCATATAGCCGGTCTCGTCGAGGCCGTCCGCGAGTTCGCCGGCGATCAGGCGCGCCGCCGGATCGGCGAAAGCGAGCGCGATCTGCTCGCTGACATGATCGCGCAGCGTGATCGCGGTCGCCGCCATGTCGCCGGCATCGAAGCCTTCGGACGAGGACGTGCCGCCATTGCCGGTCGCCGATTTCCACTGTGCCGTGAGGTCTGGTCCGAGTCGCTCGCTGGTGCCCGGGTCGTCCGGGAACAGGTTCTCCAGCGATGTGTCGAGCTTTTCCGAGATCGCCTCGGCGCTCCATCCCGCTTCGGTCTCGAACCAGTCGCCGTCGGCCGCCGTTTCCGGTGCCGCCTCGGTCCTCGGCACCTGGTCGCTGGCGGCGTCGTCCTGCGGCTCGGCGCGCTCTAGCAACGGATTGCGCTCGATCTCCTCGTCGATGAAGTGCTCGAGTTCGGCATGGGTGAACTGCAGCAGCCGGATCGACTGCATCAGCTGCGGCGTCATCACCAGCGACTGCGACTGTCGTAGCTGTAGTTTCGCCGCCAACGCCATGGTTCGGTTTCAAATGCCTCGTCTGCATCCGGACTGCCGGAAGAATTTTCGCGAACCGATAGAAACTGGCCCGGCTTTTGCTTGTCAAGGCAAACGCTAGCAAAACCCGCTTACCGGAGCGTTATCCCGGAGCAAGATCGCGAGAAAATGGCCCCTGACAGGAAAAAAATCGCGTCAGGAAACAAATTTCACGCTCAAAGCGTGAATCCCTCGCCCAGATAGAGCCGCCGCACGTCGGGATTTGCGACCACTTCATCAGCCCGGCCATGAGTGAGCACCTGGCCGGCATGGATGATGTAGGCGCGGTCGATCAGGCCGAGCGTCTCGCGCACATTGTGATCGGTGATGAGCACGCCGATGCCGCGCGCCGTCAAATGACGCACCAGTTGCTGGATGTCGGCGACGGCGATCGGGTCGATGCCGGCGAAAGGCTCGTCGAGCAGCATGTAGGCCGGGCGCGTGGCCAGCGCACGCGCGATCTCCAGGCGCCGACGTTCGCCGCCGGAAAGCGACATCGAGGGCGCCTTGCGCAAATGGCTGATATGGAACTCCTCGAGCAGTTCGTCGAGGCTGCGCTCGCGCTCCTTGCGGCTCTTTTCGACCACTTCCAGCACGGCGCGAATGTTCTGCTCGACGCTGAGGCCGCGGAAGATCGAGGCCTCCTGCGGCAGATAGCCGATGCCCAGACGCGCACGCCGGTACATCGGCATGGAGGTGACATCGAAGCCGTCGATCTCGATCGTGCCCTCGTCCACCGGCACCAGGCCGGTGACCATGTAGAAACAGGTGGTCTTGCCGGCACCGTTCGGACCGAGCAGCCCGACGGCCTCGCCGGCACGCACCCCGAGCGTGACGCCGCTGACCACCTTGCGACCCTTGTAGCTCTTGGTCAGGCCCTTGGCGATCAAGGTTCCCTTGAACTTCGCCTTATCGGCGGTGACCGTGGCCGGAGCCGAAACCTTGCCGGCGGCCCGCCCCGGAAGACGCGCCGTCAGCGACGACAGGCTGGCCATCAGGGGTTCGTCGCTCCCGATTTCGGCGGTGGCGTCATCGACATGATGACACGTCCGCCGCAGCCGTCGACATTTGCGAGGCCGGTCTTCATCTGCACGGTGAGCTTGCAGCCCTTGAGGACATTGGGGCCTTGCGACAGCACCACTTCCTTGCCGGACAGGACCAGCACCTGCGTCTTCATGTCGAAGGTGCCATTGTCACCGGTCGCGATCTGGTCATTCGACTTGATGTAAACTTTTCCGCTGACTTCAAGGTGGTCGATGTTGGCGGAGCCGGTCATCGCCGCTCCCGCTGCTTCCGTCCCCTTTGCGGCCGCGTTCGGGTCCTTGACGTAGTAGACCATCATCTTGCCGGACTTGAGCAGGGTCGGTCCCTGCACGACCGTGACGTTGCCGGTGAACACGGCGACGTTGTCTGCCTGCCGGACCTCCAGCTTGTCGCTCTCGATCTGGATGGGCTTGTCGCCCGACAGTTTGAGCCCGGACGCGCTCTCGGCGGTGGATTGCGCCAGCGCCGGCGCAAGCCCCAGCAAAAGCAGCGCCGAAGCTGCGGCGGCAAGCCGTGTCGAACTAATGAGCCACATTCGCTTCTTCGCCCTTTGCCTCTGCCGCCTTCAGATTGGCGGGATCGATATTGACGCGCACCTTGTTCTCGAACACCAGAACCTTGCCATTGTCCTGCACCGACAAGGAATTCGCGGTGATCTGCGACCCGTCACGGCTGACGTCCACGGGATCATCCGTCTTCATAGTGCCTTTGCCCATGTCGAGGAAGACCGATTTGAACCTGGCCTGAAGACCGTCGGTCGTGGCGATCGTGACGTCGCTGGTCAGGTGCATCGTATTGCCTTCGCGATCGTAGGTACCATGCGTGGCTTTGATCGCAGCGACATTGTCGGCCGCGATCGGCACCTTGGCGTCGATGCCGTCGAGTTCGATGATGCCTTGCGTGCTGACGTCCTGTATGGCGCGCAATGCCGTCATGGAATAGGGCAATTTCTGCTTGGTGAAGCCGTTGAGCTTGGGGTTGGCCATCACCAGCTTGCCGTTGGAAAAGGCGGTGCCTTCCGCCTGGACCGCGACGGACACCGGTGCGGCGAGGTAGGAATAGACCGGGAAGGCAATGGCGATCAACGCCGCTAGCACCGGCACGGCGAATTTGAGCACGCGCACCCGGCGCGAATGCCGCCGTGCGCGATCGAACGCGTCCCCCCTCGCCGGGCCGTCCGCCGGGGGAGCCAACTCCGTCTCGGTGCTGCTCGCTTCACTCGTTCGCGCTAACATAACTGCTTTCTTCTAAAACCCCTGCCCCGCCGGGCAACACCGCCTATAGGTGGGACGTCGGCGCTTTCAAGCAAGCACAAGCCGACGAAAACCGCGAAAATGTGACAGTTGCGGTCGTGCAGATCAGAACGGATCAACACCGACAGCCCTGCTTCATAGCAGAAATAGACGTCTGGCGTACATTTTTCGTTACCATCGGCTCCCCCCTTACCTGCCGTTCGTTTCACGGACCAATCACGAAACCGACGTCTTGGCGGACGCTGACGCGCACTTGCCTCGCGTGCGCCGCGCGCGGATTGCCGCGTCATGCGCAGACGGAACTGCTTCCAGACCGGGACGTCATGGTCTAAAAGCATCTCTTTCCATCGACCGTGAGGCTGACCATGGCATTGAGAGCCGACGACCTGATCGACCGCCGCCGCTTGCGGCGTAGGCTGACCTTCTGGCGCGCTGCGGCCATCGCCATCGTTGCGCTCGGCGTCATTGCGATCTCGGCCTGGTTCTATCGCGACGATTTCGGCGGCTCGGCCGTCGATCATATCGCCAAGGTCAGGATCGAAGGCACCATAACCGAGGACGACGAACTGATCGAGCGGCTGGAAGCCATCCGCAAGTCGCCGAAGGTGAAAGGCGTGATCCTCGCCATCGATTCCCCCGGCGGCACGACGGTCGGCGGTGAATCGATCTATGAGGAGGTGCGCAAGCTTACCGCCGACAAGCCTGTCGCGGCCGAGGTCGGCACGCTCGCCGCGTCGGCCGGCTACATGATCGCGAGCGCCACCGATCACATCGTCGCCCGCAAGACCTCGATCGTCGGCTCGATCGGCGTGTTGATCCAGTATCCTGATGTCAGCGGCCTGATGGACAAGCTCGGCGTCAAGCTGGAGGAAGTGAAATCCTCGCCGCTCAAGGCCTCGCCCTCGCCTTTCAAGCCGACCAACGAAGACGAGCGCGCCATGGTCCGCAAGCTCATCCTCGACAGCTACGACTGGTTCGTCGGCATCGTCGCCGAACGCCGCAAGATGACCCGCGAGCAAGCGCTGGCGCTCGCCGACGGATCGATCTTCACCGGTCGCCAGGGGGTCGCCAACGGCCTGATCGACGCCGTCGGCGGCGAGACCGAGGCGATCGACTGGCTGGTGACCAAGGGCGTCGACTCGAAACTCAAGGTGGTCGAATGGAAGGACACGGAGCGGCGCGGCGGCTTCCTGTTTTCCAAAGCGATGGTGCGCACGATCGCCGGCGCGCTCGGCCTGCCGGACTACAGCGGCGATATCATCCATGAACTTGGCGCCGACCGCTTGTTTCTTGACGGTCTCGTTTCCGTCTGGCACCCTTGAGATGCCGTTTGGGGTGGATGAAAAAGCAAACAAAATCATCCTCATAATTTCGACCGCACCGATTTCAGGGGACCCGTCCGATGATCAAGTCCGAACTTGTGCAGATTATTGCCACGCGCAATCCGCATCTTTTCCTGCGCGACGTTGAAAACATCGTCGGCGCGATTTTCGACGAGATCACCGACGCGCTCGCCGAAGGCAACCGGGTCGAATTGCGTGGCTTCGGCGCCTTTTCGGTGAAAAACCGCCCGGCCCGCACCGGCCGCAACCCGCGCACTGGTGAATCCGTCGAGGTCGAGGAGAAATGGGTGCCTTTCTTCAAGACCGGCAAGGAACTGCGCGAAAGGCTGAATGGCGGAAAGTAGGCGCGACGCCAGACCGGCCCTTCCCGGGAGGTCGGTTTCCGACGGAAAACATCATGCTCAATCGCTTCATGCTCATCGTGGTCTTCGTGCCCCTGGCGATCATCCTGATCGCGCTGGCCGTCGCCAATCGCGAACTCGTCGCCTTCACGCTGGATCCATTCAATCCCGGCAATCCGGCGCTGACGCTCACTTTGCCGCTGTTCATCTTTCTGTTCCTGGCCCTCGCCGTCGGCATGGTCGTCGGCAGCCTGGCGACCTGGGTCAAGCAGGGACGCTACCGCAAGCTGGCGCGCCAGCGCGGCGTCGAGGCCGAGAACCTGCGCCAGGCGATCGGCCGCACCCCGTCGACACCGCAGGGACCGGTGCTGCCGAAGCCGACCAACTGACCGCCGCACGGCGCTGTGGGCCCTCTCGGGCCCGCGATTTTCTTCACGGAGTTTCCCATGCTGACCATTTCGGCCGCAGAGGTCGACCAGTCGTTGACCTTCCCGGGCCTAGTGGAGACGCTGCGCGTGGCTTTCCGTGATGGCGCGGTGCAACCTGTCCGGCACCATCACACGGTCGAACGGCCGGACGGTGCGGCCTCGACCTTGCTGCTGATGCCGGCCTGGACCGACTTCAATGCAGCCGGCATCTCGGCCGGGGGACACATCGGCGTCAAGATCATTACCGTCTCGCCCGACAACAATGCCATCGGCAAACCGGCAGTGATGGGGGTCTATCTCCTGCTCAACGGCGCCACCGGCGAACCGGAGGCCCTGATCGACGGCCAGCGGCTGACGCAATGGCGCACGGCCTGCGCCTCGGCGCTCGCCGCATCCTATCTGGCGCGCGAAGACGCTTCCCGGCTGCTGGTGATCGGGGCCGGTGCGCTGTCGCCATTCCTCGCCAAGGCGCATTGCGCCGTGCGGCCGATCAGGACCATCCGCATCTGGAATCGCACCTTGGACAACGCCGAGAAGGTCGCCGCCGGACTGCGCGCCGAGGGCTTCGCGGCGAGCGCAGCGACCGATCTCGATGCCGAGCTCGGCCAGGCCGATATCGTCTCGTCGGCGACGATCGCCACCGATCCGCTGATCAAGGGCGCCCGCCTGAAGCCGGGAAGCCATGTCGACATGGTCGGCGGCTTCACCCCGACAATGCGCGAAAGCGACGACGAGGCGATAGGGCGCGCCCGCGTCTATGTCGACACCCGCGCCGGCGCCACCAAGGAAGCGGGCGACATCGTCATACCGCTCGCTTCGGGCGTGTTGAAACCGGAAGCCATCATAGCCGACTTGCACGAGCTGGCGCGCGGTCAGAAGCAAGGGCGCCGGAGCGCCGACGAGATCACGCTGTTCAAGTCGGTCGGCGCCGCGCTCGAGGACCTTGCCGCCGGCATTGCCGTCTACAAGGCGCTCAGGAGCTAGCTTACTGTCTCGGCTGGTTAGCGCCCATAGCTTCGGCGATTACGGCGAAATCGGCCGCGCTTATCGAGAACAGGCCGAAGCGCAGTTGATACCCCCAATTCGGCTTGCCGGCCGTGAAGTCCAGCCTGTCGAGCAATGGCTTGATCGGCGCTTCCCCGGCCGCCGCCCAGTCGACGTCGCGGCGAAAGGGCGTGAAGCCGCCGCCCATGTCGCCTTGATAGGGTTCTCCCTCCCGTACCGTGCCGATCGCCGTGAACGCCCGCAGCCCGTCTTTCTCGCCCAAAATCGTTGTCGGCGAATAATAAACAATGCCGTCCCCGGGCTGCATCCGCCGCAGCGGCGCCGCCTTGCCGTGGTTGACCTGCATAAAGCCGCCCTCGCGGCCGCGCCGGACGTGCTGCGCCGACGCCACCGCGATCCAATACGCGCTCATTCCTGCTCCCCGTCGGCCTGCTGCCCGTCCGACAGCCAGTAGACCCGCAGGCGATGGTTGTCGGGATCGAGCGCAACGAAGGTGCGGCCGAAATCCATGTCGGTCGGCGCCTGCAGGATCTTCAGCCCACGTCCGGACCAGTCGGCATGGGCGGCATCGACTGCCTCGGGCGTATCCAGGACAAAGACGATCTCGGCGCCGCCACCGGTCGCTGCCGCCGCCGGTTCCACCGTATGCCTCGACCAGAGACCGAGTTTGAAACCGTTGTCGAGCACGAACAGCACGAATGTCGGCGCGCTTTCGACCGGCTCGCGGCCGAGCAGCGCGCTGTAGAAGGCGCCGCTACGCTGCGGCTGGTCGACGTAGAGGATGACGAAATTGGGGGTGACCATGTCTGTTCTCCAGGGGTTTCGACCGGGACAGATATAAAGCGCATCACTGTCAGATTCTGGCAGTATCCGTCACGAAAGGCGCCCTGGACAGCTTACACACCGCTAACGCCGTGGGGTGTCGAGCGTTGCCCGCCATTCCTTCAGCAGCGCCTGACGGCGGCGCGGATAGCGCAGATCCGTCGTCTTGAGCTCGGCTATGCGGTCGGTGCGGAAATGCCGGAAATCCTGCCGTATTTCGCACCACGCCACCACGACCCGCACCTTGTCGAAGAAACCAAGCGCGAACGGCCACACGATGCGCCGCGAGCCCGCGCCACCGGCATCACGATAGAAGAAGTCCAGCTTGCGCTCGTTGCGGATCGCCTGCCGCACCAGGCCGAGATCGATGCCTTCGACAGTCCCGCTGGGCGGCCCGACCAGCAGTGCGGTGGCGTCGAGATCCTCGCGCAGATCATCCGGCAGCACCGACGCGATCTTGGCAAGCGCGTTGACGGCCGCTACCGAAAGCCGCGAATCCGGCTGCTTGGCGACCCAGCGCGAACCGAGCACAATTGCCTCGATCTCCTCGTCGCTGAACATCAACGGCGGCAGCATGAATCCGGGCTTCAGCACATAGCCGAGCCCCGCCTCGCCATCGATCGGCGCCCCCTGGCCCTGCAGCGTTGCGATGTCGCGGTAAAGCGTGCGAATTGAAATCCCGAGTTCGTCGGCGAGCGACTGCCCGCTCACCGGCATGCGATGCCGTCGTAATGTCTGGATCAGGTCGAGCAGGCGTTCGGAGCGGGACATATCGAAGATTTGCCTGTTTCTTTGACATTGGTCCATCGCAAGCCGACATGATCAGGCGACGCTTGCGCGGCGGACTTGGTTGCGAAGCCGGTTGCCCTATGTCAAAAGCGGCCACGCCTCGGAGATGCTCCTGCTTGAAATCTTTTCGCGACAAACGCCGCGACAGCCGTCCGCCCGCAAAAAGCGGTGCGCAACGGGTGCGTCCGCATGAAGGTCGTGGAACGGCCCGGCCGCAGGAGCGGCCCGACGCCAGGGCCGACGAGCGCCCCGAACCGAAGTCGGCGCCCCGCATTCTGGCCCGTCGCGACGGCGCTCTTCCGGCCGAACAGCTTCCGCTGATCCTCGAAGTGGCGCCGAATGGCGACTATGCGCTGCTCGACAGCGGCGCCGGCCAGAAGCTCGAACAATACGGTCCTTATCGGATCGTCCGCCCAGAGGGCCAGGCGATCTGGCAGAAGGCGCTGCCGGCAAGGGAATGGGACCGCGCCGACGCTGTCTTCACCGGCGATACCGACGAGGAAGGCATTGGCCGCTGGCGCTTCCCCGGGACGCCGCTCGGCGAGACCTGGCCGATGAAGCACGACGGCATCGATTATCTCGGCCGCTTCACCTCGTTTCGCCATGTCGGCGTGTTTCCCGAGCAGGCCTCGCACTGGGATCACATGGCCGGACTGATCGCGGCGGCCAGGCGGCCGGTCAAGGTGCTCAACCTGTTCGGCTATACCGGCCTTGCCTCGCTGGTGGCGGCGCGTGCCGGCGCCGAGGTCACCCATGTCGATGCCTCGAAAAAGGCGATCGGCTGGGCCCGCGAAAACCAGGAGATGGCCGGGCTTGGCAACAAGCCGATCCGCTGGATCGTCGAAGACGCAGTGAAATTCGCCGAGCGAGAGGAGCGCCGCGGCAGCCGCTATGACATTGTTCTGTTCGACCCGCCCGCCTATGGCCGCGGCCCCAAGGGCGAGGTCTGGCAGTTGTTCGAGGACCTGCCGGCATTGACCGATCTCTGCCGATCGATCCTGACGCCGAAACCGCTTGCCGTGGTGCTGACCGCTTATTCGATCCGCGCCTCCTTCTTCGCCATCCATGCCCTCATGCGCGACACCTTTGCCGGCATGGGCGGCAAGGTTGAATCGGGCGAATTGATCATCCGCGAAAAATCGGCGGGCCGCGCGCTGTCGACCTCGCTGTTCTCGCGCTGGGTGGCCTGATGAGTGGATATGACGGCGCCCGTCCGGTCGGGCAGGTGAAAGAGGTCACCAGCCTCGCCAATCCGCTGGTCAAGGACATCAAGGCGCTGGCCTTGAAAAAATTCCGCGACCAGCAGAACGCCTTCATGGCCGAGGGACTGAAGCTGGTCATCGATGCGCTCGACCTCGGCTGGCAGATCAGGACCCTGGTCTTCGCCAAGGCCGGACGCGGCAACGCGGCGGTTGAGAAGGTCGCTGCGCGTACGGTTGCCGCCGGCGGCACCGTGCTCGAAGTCTCGGAAAAAGTGCTTGTCGCCATAACCCGTCGCGACAATCCGCAAATGGTGATCGGCGTTTTCTCGCAGAAATTCCTGGCCCTGAAGGATATCCGCGCCGACAATGGCGATGTCTGGGTGGCGCTCGACCGGGTGCGCGATCCCGGCAACCTCGGCACCGTCATCCGCACGGTGGACGCCGTCGGCGCCAAGGGCGTGATCCTGGTCGGAGACACCACCGATCCCTTTTCGGTGGAGACGGTGCGCGCCACCATGGGCTCGATCTTCGCCGTTCCGGTGGCCAAGGCGACGACCGACGCATTCCTCGCCTGGCGCGGCGGGTTTTCTGGCCTCGTCGCCGGCACGCACCTCAAAGGCGCGGTCGACTACCGCTCGGTCGATTTTTCCCGGGGGCCGGTGCTGCTGATGATGGGCAATGAACAGCAAGGCCTGCCCGAAAGCCTGGCGGCGAGTTGCGACAGGCTGCTCAGGATTCCGCAGGCAGGGCGTGCCGATTCGCTCAATCTTGCCGTCGCCACCGGCGTCATGCTGTTCGAGATCCGCCGCGGCGCGCTGAAACTGGACCCTATGGTGGATTCGCAATGAGGGTTGCCCAATCGTGAAATCATGGTCTCCCTATGCGCTGCTGGTCGTCGCGGCCATCGCGCTCGACCAGTGGATAAAACATTTGGTCGAGATCGGCCTTCCCTTTCAGGAAAAGCTCGATCTCCTGCCCTTCCTGGCGCTGTTTCGCACCTATAATACCGGCATCGCCTTCTCGATGTTCTCATCCTTCGGCGATACCGGGCTGGTGATCATCGCCGTTCTCGTCGTCGCCTTCGTGCTCTATCTGGCCACGCACACGCCAGCGGGCCATGTTATTGCCCGCACCGGCTTTGCCCTGATCATCGGTGGCGCGCTCGGCAATCTGATCGACCGCGCCGTCTACGGCCACGTCATCGACTACATCCTGTTCCACACTCCGGTCTGGTCCTTCGCCGTGTTCAATCTCGCCGATGCCTTCATTTCGGTCGGCGCCGCGCTGGTCGTGCTTGACGAAGTTTTGGGCTGGCGGCGCCAGCCCAAGCCCCAGGGTCCCGACGCCTGACCGATTGACCCGGCGCGGCCGCCGCAGCAGAGTCCAAACGTCGATAGATCGAGGAGAGAAAAATGCCCGAAACCTTCAAAGCCATCCTCGTTTCGCGCGACGCCGAAAAGAAACAGTCGGTGGCGGTGACCGACCTCACCGAAGCCGATCTCATGGACGGTGACGTCACCGTCGCAGTCGAAGCGACGACGGTGAACTACAAGGATGGGCTCGCAATATCAGGCAAGGCGCCGGTCATTCGCCGCTGGCCCTTGGTGCCAGGCATCGATTTCGCCGGAACGGTCTTATCCTCTTCCCATCCCGACTGGCGCAAGGGAGACAAGGTCATCCTGAACGGCTGGGGTGTCGGCGAGACGCATTTTGGCGCCTATGCCGGGCGCGCCCGCGTCAACGGCGACTGGCTGGTGCCGCTCCCCGACGGCATCAGCGCGCATGACGCGATGGCGGTCGGCACCGCCGGCTATACCGCAATGCTGTGCGTCATGGCACTGGAGCGGCACGGCATCGTGCCCGATCGCGGGCCCGTGGTGGTGACGGGCGCGGCCGGCGGCGTCGGCTCGGTCGCGGTCTCCATCCTGTCCAGCCTGGGCTATCACGTCATTGCCTCGACAGGGCGCAATGCCGAAAGCCCGTATCTCATCGATCTTGGCGCCGCGGAGGTGATATCGCGCGACGAACTCAGCCAGCCGACCAAGCCGCTCGCCAAGGAGCGTTGGGCGGGCGGCATCGATTCCGTCGGCAGCCACACACTGGCCAATGTGCTCTCTATGACCTCCTATGGCGGTGCCGTCGCGGCCTGCGGCCTGGCCGGCGGCATGGACCTGCCGTCGAGCGTGGCACCTTTCATCCTGCGCGGCGTTTCGCTGCTCGGCATCGATTCGGTGATGGCGCCGAAACCGGTGCGGCTCGAGGCCTGGCGCCGCATCGGCGCCGACCTGGATCTGCGCAAGCTCGCCAGCCTGTCCACGACCATCGGCTTCGACAACATCATCGACGCCGCGCGCGACATCGTCGACGGCAAGATCCGCGGCCGCGTCGTCGTAGACATGCAGTGAGTTCGCCGGGGTAAAACAACCTATCCGCTAAAATTCGAACGATCCCCCGCAGGCTTCCATAATTTCTGTCCGGTAGGGTTTTCGCATGGTCGCGGAATCCGGCATCCAGGAAGCGGAGACTGGCGAAGACGTCGATGCGGTACCCCCGCCGGCGTCGGCGCGGCGGTTCGTCGCCGCACCGCCGCTGGCGCCTGAGCCGCAACAGGCCAGGAATGAGCCGCGATTGGCCGGCCGCGAAGGCTTGCCGCTGCTGACCTTCGTCGCCATCATCATGCTGGCGGGGTTGACCCACCTGACCGGCGCGCCGATCTTCATCAGCCTCGCTTTGCTGGCGACCGGCCTTGCCGGCTTCGGCCTGCACCTGCGCGCCAGAAGGAACGAATACCGCACCGCCGCGCTGCTTGATGAAACCACGGCTCGCAGCCGTGCCGAGATCGAGACGCTGGCCGATCGCATGTGGGAGATGCAGGAGAGCGAAGAGCGCTTTCGCGGCCTGATCGACGCGCTTGGCGATCTCGTCATTCATCGCGACCGCGACGGCTATATCGTCTATGCCAACAAGGTGTTCGCCGATCTCGTCGAGGTCGATCAGCGCGACCTCGCCGGCAAGACCCTGGCGGAACTTGGCATCGAAGTCGGTATCGTTCCCGACGCCGCCTTTTCCGACCATGAATGCCTGAGTTCCACCGACGTCGCCATCCGCACCCCTGGCGGTTCGCGCTGGTTCTCGTGGATCGAACTGTCGGTGCGCGACAAGGACAGCGGTTCTGTCTCGCATCGCGCCATCGCCCGCGACATCACCGCCCGCAAGCGTGCCGAATCCTCGCTGATCACCGCGCGCGAGCGGGCCGAATACGCAAGCCAGGCCAAATCGCGCTTCCTCGCCACCGTCAGCCATGAAATCCGCACGCCGATGAACGGCATCATGGGCATGGCCAGGCTGTTGGCCGATACCAGCCTGTCGCCGGAGCAGCAGACCTATGTCGGCGCCATTTCGACCTCGGCCAGCGCGCTGCTGGCCCTCATCGAGGACCTGCTCGACTATTCCAAGATCGAGGCGGGACGCTTCGATCCCGAACCGCAGCCAATGTCGGTGCGCGAGATCGCCGACAACGTTGTCGAGCTCCTCGCCGCGCGCGCCTTCTCCAAGGATATCGGCCTCGGCTGCCATGTCGAGCCCGACGTGCCGCAATTGATCACCGCAGATCCGGGCCGGGTCAGGCAGGTGCTGCTCAACCTGATCGGCAACGCCATCAAGTTCACCGACAGCGGCGGGGTGCTGGTGAGTATAGCGCGCGCCCGCACTGAAACCACCGACCGCATATGCTTCACCATCGCGGATACCGGGCCAGGCCTGCATGAAGACGACATGGAGCGCATTTTCGAGGAGTTCGAGCAGGCCGACGGCACCTCGACGCGCGCGCATGGCGGAGCCGGTCTCGGTCTTGCCATCTCCAAGCGCCTGGTGACCGCCATGGGCGGCACGATTTCCGTCTCCAGCCGGTTGGGTCAGGGTTCGGAATTCGTCTTCGATATCCCGGCCATCTCCGCGAGCGAGCCACCACCGGGCCGGGTGGACGCGCTTCAGGGCAGGCACGCGGTAATCCTGTCGAGAAATATCGTCGAGGCCGACGCCATCGCCCGCAGCATCCGCGCCAATGGCGGCGCGGTCGATATCGCCACCACCGTGGCGCAGGCGGCATCGTTCTCCGGCGATTGCGACGTGCTGCTGGTCGACGCGGCCATGGAAGAGGGCGACGGAAGACTGCTCAAGCGGCTGCGCCAAAGCGGTTTTTCCGATTGCGAAGCCATCACGCTGATCGCCCCGACCGATCGCGGCATGCTCGGCGAGTTCCGCGCCAGCGGCTACGCGACCTTCCTCGCCAGACCGGTGCGAGGCGGAACACTTTTGCGTGTGCTTCTGAGCAGTCATGCGCCGGCGCTTGCCCCGACACGGCCGGAAAAGCCCCACCCGCCGGCGCTTCGCGCCGCCAGTGATCGCCAGCGTGGCCTGTCGGTGCTGATCGCCGAGGACAATGACATCAACGCCATGCTCGCTCGCGCCACGCTGCTGAAGGCCGGTCATCGCGTCAAGGTTGTCGGCAACGGCAAGGCGGCGGTCGAGGCCGTTACCGGTGCCGGACACAAACACCGCTTCGACGTGGTGCTGATGGACCTGCACATGCCGGTGATGGATGGGATGGACGCCATCGCCGCCATCCGCCGCCATGAGGAGGAGACGGCCGTGCCGCCAGTGCCCATCATGGTGCTGTCGGCCGACAGCCAGGAAAAGACCCGCCATGCGGTGCTCGCCCACGGCGCCAGCGGCTTTGTCACCAAGCCGCTCGACCCCGATGCACTGGTCGACGCCATCGAGGGGCAGGTCGCCGCCTGAGACTTTTTTTCTTCAATCTCCTGCCGAGCGGCGCCACCTTGCTTTTGCATAACGTAGCCGGTTGACCGTATTCGCCAGCCGACGAAGTATTGCCCGCGACGCCGTATCACGGTACTGTCACAATCCTGTTGCACCTACACCGTATCCCCGTGCCAAGAGGGATGGCTCGAAGGAGAATCACTCGTGCATACAGTTATGCCGGAATGTGACACTCGGCCGAACGCCGGCGGCGCCTTGCTTGCCGGGCGCAATGTCGATTCCGTCACAAAGGGCGCAGCGCTCGGCCGTATCGGCAACCTCGAAGTGCGGCTGGCCCGCAACGAGGCCGAGATCGCGGCCGCGCAGGAAGTGCGCTACCGGGTATTCTACGACGAGCTTGGCGCCAGGAAGAACCTGTTTCAGGTGCAGGACCGCCGTGATGCCGACCGCTTCGATCCGCACTGCGATCACCTGCTCGTCTTCGATACCTCGCTTTCCGGCCCCGAACATCGCCGCATCGTCGGGACCTACCGGCTGCTGCGGCAAGAAATCGCTGCGGCCGCCGGCGGCTTCTATTCCGAAGGCGAGTTCGAGCTGACCAAGCTCATCGCCCGTCACCCCGGCCAGCGCTTTCTCGAGCTCGGCCGCTCCTGCGTCCTGCCGGAATACCGTTCGAAGCGCACCATCGAGGCATTGTGGCAAGGCATCTGGGCCTACATCAACCACTACGGCATTGGCGTGATGACCGGCTGTGCGTCTTTCCAGGGCACGGTGCCGGCGGCCCATGCCGAGGCGCTCACCTATCTGGCGCATCACTGCCGCACGAATTCGGCTTGGGACGTGCGCGCCGTCGCCGGGCGCTATTGTTCCATGGACCTGATGCCGATCGAGGCGGTCAATGCCAAGGCAGCGATCGCTGCGATGCCGCCCTTGGTCAAGGGCTATCTCAGGGTCGGCGCCCGCATCGGCGACGGCTGCGTCATCGATCGTGAATTCTCGACGGTCGATGTGTTCGTGGTGATGCCGGTCAAGGAGATCGGCGCCCGCTACGTCAATTATTACGGCGGGGAAGCGCAGCGTTTTGCTGCGTGAGCAGTAGTCAGTAGTCAGTAGTCAGTAGTCAGTAGTCAGTAGTCAGTAGTCAGTAGTGAAGACATCATAATTTACACCTACTGATTAACCCTAATCACTACTCACTACTCACTAGTCCCTAATCCCTTCTCTCACGAAATATCCTCCGGCCGCCTGCCGGGCCGGCTCTTGTAGGACGCAAACGACCAGCCGAATTTGAGCGCGCCGCCGCGCACGGCGAATGCCGCGGCGAAACCGGCCAAGCCTGACACGATCTGCGGCAGTCCGGCGACATCGCCCAATGTGAAGATCGACGCGCCAACCAGGGCGGCCGTAACATAGATTTCCGGCCTCAGCAGCACCGAAGGCTCCCCTGCCAGCACGTCGCGCAGGATGCCGCCGAATGTGGCGGTCAGCACGCCGGTGATGACGGAAACGACCGGCGAACCGGTGATGGCCAACCCTTTGGCCGCACCCATCACCGAAAAAGCGGCTAGCCCGACGGCGTCGAGCCAGAGCAGCCACTTCCAGCGGGATTCGACACGGTGTGCGCTGAAAAACACCAGCACCGCAACCGCCGCGCAGATCAGCACATAGCTGGAATTGGCGATCCAGAAAACCGGCAGGTTAAGGATGACGTCGCGAAGAGTGCCGCCGCCGATGCCGGTGACGCACGCCAGGAAAAGGAAGCCGATAACGTCGAGCTGCTTGCGCGACGCGGCAAGCGCACCTGTCGCCGCGAAGACCGCAACGCCGGCATAGTCGAGAAGCGCGATGGGGTTCAAGGGCGGGACCAGGGAGTAAGGCAGCAGGGGAGTAGGGGAGTATGTTTAGCACGAAGCCGTACTCTTGATACGCCCCTTAGTGCCTTAGTGCCTTAGTGCCTTATTCCCTATTCCCCTAACTACGCGTCCTTCTCCGCCTGCTCGTTGACGGGCCCCGGCTCGACCGGCGCTTCGCCGGCGGCGATTTTCGGGCCGCCCTTGGCAACGCCGACCATGGCCGGGCGCAGCACCCGCTCCCCGATCGAATAGCCCGGCTGCACGACCTGCACCACCGTGTTGGCCGGCACATCGGGATTGGGCACTTCGAACATGGCCTGGTGGAAATTGGGATCGAACTTCTCGCCTTCCGGCGCGAGCTTCTTGACGCCGTGCCGCTCCAGTGCGGACAGCATGGCACGCTCGGTGAGATCGACGCCGTCGATCAGCGCCTTGAAACCCGCATCGCCGGACGCCTTGGCCTCGGCGGGAATAGCGTCCAGCGCGCGGCGCAGATTGTCCGAAACCGACAGCATGTCGCGGGCGAAGTTCGCGACCGCATAGGTACGCGCGTCATGCACGTCGCGCGCGGTGCGGCGACGCAGGTTCTCCATCTCGGCCGCAACGCGAAGCGCCCTGTCCTTCAGCTCTTCATTCTCCTTCAGGAGCCGCACAACCGCTTCATAATCGCCATCGACGCCACCTTCCGTGCGCTCGGCATTGGCTTCGGTCGCCTCAATTTCGTCGGGCGCGCGTTCGTCTTTTGCCTGGTCGCTCATCGCCGTTTCCCATCATCTCGAATAGTGTGGATTTTGAGCCCGATATCGAGGTTTGGTGGGCAAAAATCAAGGGGTAAGCGAAGGCACGCGCCCAGCCGTTCAAACCGAATGGCGATCAGTGCGATGCTTCGATTTTAATTCAAACTTTACCATAGCTTCCACCTTTGCTTGCCCCGGCGGCGCGATCGGGGAACCATTTGCTGGCTGGAGGATTTTCGAACCGACACAGGATTTTTGAAATGACACCCCGCGACAAGGGCGAAAAGAAAGATCGGATCGCCGCCGAAATCCGGCGCCAGCTAGGCACGGCGGCGGTGAGACGCTTTCTGCATGCGCTGCCGGCCTTTCGCGCCGAGAAAGACATTCCCGACCGCTTCCGGGACCAACTCGAACGTCTCGACGGCCTGGAAAACAGCATGGCTGGCGGCGCGCGCCATTGATGCATGTGACCGGATGCGATCCGGGTTGGCAGAGTTGCAAGGGTTAGAACAGAACCTGAAGTCGCGGCCTGGATCGAGGATCCCGCGCCCCATCGCGACAATTACGCGCGGTAATTTCTCGTGATTAGCCTTGCGGGAGCCGGGCCCCTCCGCCTATGCTTCATGATGAACATGATTTCCCCTGAGACTGCCGCCAACAGCAAGCGCGCCTGGTTGAAGATCCTGGCGCGCTACAAGAAGCCGGACAGGCGGCGCAGCGCCGTCGAACTGGCGATCACCCTGATCCCTTTCGCAGCACTCTGGGCGCTGTCCTCGATCGCCTTTGCCTATGGCCATTGGTGGGGGCTGGTGCTGATCTTGCCGGCGGCGGGCTTCCTGGTGCGGATTTTCATGATCCAGCACGATTGCGGGCACGGATCTTTCTTCGCCAACCGCACCGCCGATGACTGGATAGGCCGCGTCCTGGGCGTGCTTACGCTGACGCCTTATGATTGCTGGCGGAGTGCTCATGCCACCCATCATGCCAGCGCGGGTAATCTCGACGAGCGCGGCGTTGGCGATATCAAGACGTTGACGGTCGCGGAGTACCGGCGGATGTCCTGGAGAGGTCGCCTCGCCTATCGTCTCTATCGCCATCCCCTGGTCATGTTCGGACTGGGGCCGATATGGCTCTTCATCTTCGAGCAAAGGCTGCCGGTCGGGATGATGCGCGGTGGCCTGAAGCCCTGGGTATCCTCGATGGCCACCAACCTCGCCATCGTTCTGGCAGCGTCGATCCTGATATGGTTCGTCGGTATTGGCGCTTTTCTGGTCGTCCACCTGCCGATCGTCATCCTTGCCGGATCCGCCGGCATCTGGCTGTTCTATGTCCAGCACCAGTTCGAGGAGACCGAATGGGCGAAGGACGATGAGTGGGAGTTCCAGCGTGCCGCCTTGCACGGATCCTCCTATTATGACCTGCCGCCGGTGCTGAACTGGTTCACCGGCAACATCGGTGTCCATCATGTCCATCACCTCTCCGCGAAGGTGCCAGGCTACCGCCTGCAGGAAGTGCTGCGCGATTATCCGGAACTGCGCGGCATAGGCCGCATCACCCTTCTTGAGAGCCTGCGCTGCGTCAAGCTGGCGCTGTGGGATGAAAACAGCGGCAAGCTGGTGTCGTTTCGCCAGGCACGGATGGCGGCGTAGCCATCTTCTGCCTGGCTCTGCTGTCCCCGATCCGCCGGCGGCACCTCCTGTCGTCGTGACGGGAGAGGACAGGCGGCCGCAAACCTGTCGCTGGAAGTGTCGTGACGTCAGCCGGCACGCAGCCGACGCCAGGAGTATTTTGGTCCCTTGGGCTTCGGCACGGCGGCAGGCTGGTAGTAGAGTCCCAATCCGCCGGTGCGGCCTTCGTCCAGCCGCTTCAAGAGCACGGGATTGGAGATTTCGAATTCATCGAAACCGAGCCGCAGCATATGCGGCAGTTGGTCGACCAGCACCTGGCCGGTGGCGCGCACGGCACCTTCGAAATGATGTCGGCTGCGCAGCAATTCGCCCTTTGAGAAGGAGCGGCCATCGCTGAACGACGGAAAAGCCAGCGCCACCAGCGACAGTTGGTCGAGCAGGCCAGCAATCCTTTCGAGCTGATCGCCGGGTTGCAGCACGACACCGATCCTTTCCTTGGCCGACCGGCGCACCTCCGGATCGAGATCGAGAAACGCCTGCAGCGGCAGGATGAAGCGGCCATTGCCGGACAGCGCTTCCGCGCCTTCGGCATGAGCCCACTCATCCTCCCGAAAACCCGTCGGGGTCCAGAGGCGGGTCTCCGGTATCGTCGGTTCAGTCATCGAAATTTCCTAAAATTCAAAGAGCTCAAGGGGGTGTGGAGATTCAAGCAGGCCCGAGTCGAAAACGGTAGCTTCCGAGAGCCGGAGCGGAGCGTACTTGTAGTACGTGAGCCCCCGAAGCCGCCGTTTGCAGGCCGGCCTCACCTGAATATCAGCATACCCTATAACGATGCGTCGGTCAGCGACTTCTCCAGTCCCGACAGGTGAATGCCGCACTCGGTCTTGGCATGGCCGGCCCAGCGGCCGCTGCGCGCGTCCTCGCCCGGCTGCACCGGCTGGGTGCACGGGAAGCAGCCGATCGACAGATAGCCATAGGCGACCAGCGGATTTTCCCGCAGTGCATGCGCGCGCATGTAGTCCGCCTGGTCCGACGTCGTCCAGTGCGCCAGCGGATTGATGCGGATACGTGGGCCGACCGCCTCGAACACCGGAAGTGCTGCGCGCGTCGAGGCCTGGAAGCGTTTGCGGCCGGTGAACCAGGCGCGGAAAGGCGCCACGCCCCGTGCCAGCGGCTCGACCTTGCGCACGTCGCAGCAGGCGTCGGTGTTGGTCTGGTGCAGATTGCCGGTCGGATCGATCCGCTCGAGTGCTGCCTCGTCGGGCTTGATCACCTGGATGTTGGTCAACCCGAAATCGGCGACCAGGGCGTCGCGATAGCCGAGCGTCTCCTCGAAATGCTTGCCAGTATCGAGAAAGATGACCGGCAGCGAGCGATCGACTTCGGAAATCATGTGCAGTAGCACGGCCGAATCGGCACCGAAGGAAGACACCGCGGCAATCTCATCGTGAAACAGGTCGCCTGCCGCGCGTTCGATGATGTCGAGCGGATTCAGGTGGCCGTAAAGCGCGTCAAACCCCGCCGCTTTGGCGGCGATGCCGTCATCGGCGTCGACGATAGGGTCAAGCGGCCTTGGCTTCGCCAGCATAGAGCGCCTCCTTGAACGGCGCGGGACCGACACGGCGGTAGGCGTCGATGAATTTCTCTTGTGAGTTGAGCCGAAGGCCGAGATAGGTCTCGACGATCTGCTCGATGGCGTCGGTGATCTCTTCCGACGAGAAGCCGCGGCCGATGATCTCGCCCACCGAAGTGTTCTCGTCGGCCGAACCGCCAAGCGTCACCTGGTACAGCTCGGTGCCTTTCTTTTCGACTCCGAGAATGCCGATATGTCCGACATGGTGATGGCCGCAGGCATTGATGCAGCCGGAGATCTTCAGCTTCAACTCGCCGATCTCGCGCTGCCGCTCCAGCGAGGCGAAGCGACGCGAGATCTCCTGCGCGATCGGGATCGAACGCGCTGTGGCCAGCGCGCAATAGTCGAGGCCCGGGCACGAGATGATGTCCGATATCAGGTTCGAATTGGCGGTCGCCAGGCCGATATCGACCAGCGCGTCATAGACCGCCTTCAGGTCGGCGCGCGCCACATGCGGCAGGATCAGGTTCTGCTCGTGGCTGACGCGCAACTCGTCGTATCCATACTTCTCGGCGATATCGGCAATCGCTTCCATCTGGCTGTCGGTCGCATCGCCCGGCACTTCGCCGATACCCTTCAGCGAGATGGTCACCGCCGCATAGTCGGGGTGGCGATGCGTCACCACGTTCTGGTCGAGCCAATCCGAGAAGCCCTTGGAATCGAGGCGTGCCAGCTTTACAGCCTCGTCGCCGTCCGGCCGCGCGGTCAGCGCTGGTGGCGCGAAATAGGCGTCGATGGCGCGGATGTCTGCTTCCGGCAGCTTCAACTCGGCGTCCTTCAATTGCTGCCATTCCGCCTCGACCTGGCGCGTGATCTCCTCGACGCCGGTCTCGTGGACCAGGATCTTGATGCGCGCCTTGAACTTATTGTCGCGGCGGCCATGCAGGTTGTAAACGCGCAGGATCGCCGTGCAGTAGGACAAAAGGTCGGCTTCCGGCAGGAAATCGCGGATCTTCCTGGCGACCATCGGCGTGCGCCCCTGGCCGCCGCCGACATAGACGGCGAAGCCGAGCTCGCCGGCCGCGTTCTTCTTCAGGTGCAGGCCGATGTCGTGGGTCTGGATGGCGGCGCGGTCGCGCTCCGCGCCGGTTACCGCGATCTTGAACTTGCGCGGCAGGTAGGAAAACTCCGGATGAACAGATGACCACTGGCGCAGGATTTCCGCATAGGGACGCGGATCGGCGACCTCGTCGGCCGCCGCACCCGCGAAATGGTCCGCGGTGACGTTGCGGATACAATTGCCGCTGGTCTGGATGGCGTGCATCTCGACACTCGCCAGATCGGCCAGGATCGCAGGAATGTCGGACAGCGCCGGCCAGTGGAACTGGATGTTCTGGCGCGTGGTGAAATGGCCGTAGCCCTTGTCGTATTTGCGCGCGATGTGGCCGAGCATGCGCAACTGCTTGCTGTTCAGCGTGCCATAGGGCACCGCGATGCGCAGCATATAGGCGTGCAATTGCAGGTAGACGCCGTTCATCAGCCTGAGCGGCCGGAACTGGTCCTCGGTGATCTCGCCGGCGAGCCGGCGCTGGACCTGGTCGCTGAACTCGGCGACGCGGGCCTGGACAAAATCGTGATCGAACTCATCGTAGCGGTACATGCTTCGTCTTTCAGGGCGCGTCCGCCCGTGTTCACTTCTGGTCTGGGCTTACGCCGCCCGGGAGGCCTGCTTGCCAAGATCGTTGCGAATGGTCGGGCCCGCGGCGCGGATCTTCTCGCGCAACCGCACCGGCTCGACAACGCCGTTCACGATTTCGGCATCGATGAGGTTGACGTCGAGGACTTCGTTGTCGGCGTGGGCCTTGGCACCGATCGCTTCCAGGCGATCCTCGGCCGCCTTGTCATGGGCGAGGTCGGCATGGTCCGCCCTCTCGGCCCAGCCGCCGTCTGCGTACCAGACGGCGATGCCGTCGGCGAGCCGGTTGGCGGTCAGTATCTTCATTGCTGAACTCCCTCGGTGGCAGCTATGGGCGCACCTTCATGCCTGTGTGCCGCGAGCGGTTCGGACCGTTCGAAATTGGCGCCGGCGACCGCATCGCCGATGATGGTCATGACCGGACCTGAGAGATCGGCGCGCGCTTCCAACGACGGCAGGTCGGCAAGCGTGCCGTGGAAACGGCGGCGATTGCCGAGGCTGGCATTCTCGACCACGGCTACCGCCGTATCGGGCGAAAGCCCGGCCTCGATCAGCCGGCCGGCAATCTCCGCGGCCACCGAGCGGCCCATATAGACAGCAACGGTGGCACCCGAAATGGCAAGCTTGGCCCAGTCGGGCAGCGAATTGCCCTTGAGATCATGACCGGTGGTGAACACCATCGAGGAGGAAACCCCGCGCAGCGTCAGCGGCAATTCGAAATCGGCGGCGGCAGCGAAAGCAGCGGTAACGCCCGGAACCACCTCATAGGCGATGCCGGCATCACGCAGCGCCGCCATCTCCTCGCCGGCCCGGCCGAACACCAGGGGATCGCCCGACTTCAGCCGCACCACACGCTTGCCTTCGCGGCCAAGCTCGACCAGCAGCGCATTGATCTCGGCCTGGCTCTTGGTGTGACAGCCCTTGCGTTTGCCGACCGCCAGGCGCTCGGCGTCGCGTCGGCCCATGGCGACGACAGCCTCCGGCACCAGCGCGTCGTGGACGATGACATCGGCCTCCATCAGCAGGCGATGCGCACGCAGCGTCAAAAGGTCCTCGGCACCGGGGCCCGCGCCAACCAGGGCGATATGGCCTGAAGCGGATGCCGCCGAACGCAGAAGATCGGCGGCTGCGTCATGCGCCTGCGAAAGCTTGCCAGCTTCGACGGCGCGCGCCGGCGCACCGCCGAAGAACTCGCTCCAGAACCGGCGGCGCGAATTGCCCCTGGGCAGGCTTTCAGCGGCGGCCCGGAACGACGCGGCGAGAGCCGCCAGCCTGCCCAACGAAGGCGACAGCATGCGGTCGATGCGGGCACGCAGCATCTGCGCCAGCACCGGCCCAGCGCCTTCCGTGCCGATGGCGATCGCGACCGGTGCGCGATTGACCAGCGCCGGGGTGAAAAAATCGCAAAGCTCCGGCCGGTCCACCGCATTGACGGGGATGCCGAGCCGGCGCGCATCCTGGACAACGCGCCGGTCGAGCGCCTCATCGCCGCTGGCAGCGAACACCATCACCGAGCCTTCCAGCCGGCTCGCCTCATAGGCCGCGATGTGGGTGGCGCCACTCTGCGCGATGAAGCCGAGCATGTCCGGTGAGGCGCTCTCCGCGACGATGCGCAGCGTAGCGCTGGACTGCCCAAGCAATCGTGCCTTGGCCAACGCTTCGTCGCCGCCGCCGACGATCGTTACGGCTTCGTCCTCGACCCGTACGAAGACGGGGAAGGCATTGAGCTTGGGGGCGGGCTGCGGCATGGATACGAACGGAATCCTGATCTGGTCTTCACTTCTACGCGTGGGCGCGAAAAAGCTGAAGAAACCCACTCGCGCATCACCTTCCGGGATGCAATCGCTTTTTCTAAAGGGCCGCGGCCAAGAGAAAAATATTCCACCTTGTTGCGGAGACCGGCATCAAGCCGCTGTCGCGGGCCTTGATTTCTCCTCTTTTTTGGGCCGAACGCGCTTTATGACAAAACCGTTTTTTCTAAATTCTACTAATTTAGTAGATTAAAGCTGCCTGGCGGTCGTGCGCGCGCCTCCACCTCGACGGAGCGTCCGTATGACCTGGCTTTTTGGCTGGAACATTACCGGATCGAGGCGCGTTCCTTCCGCATGCGCAATTCAAAATCATACCTGGCCGCGGCGTGAAGCCAAGCGTGGCGGCAGCGAAGGAAGGAGCCCGGCGTCATGAGCGCGATCAAGTTGAAGCACGGCATCTGGATCATGGTGGCCGACGGAGAAAAAGCGCTCTTCCTCAGAAATGCAGGTGACACCAAATTTCCGAACCTCGAAGTGGTGCAGGAAGTGAGGCAGGACAACCCGCCAACGCGCGAGCAAGGCAGCGACAGTCCCGGTCGCTACAATGACGGTCCCTCGGTTCACCGCAGCGCGGTCGAGGAGACGGATTGGCATCGGATCGGCAAGGAGCGCTTTGCCGACGAACTCGCCGAACGGCTCTACAAGCTGGCTCATCGAGGCTCTTTTGACGAAATCATCCTCATCGCGCCGCCGCTCGTGCTCGGCGCGATGCGCAAGATCCTGCACAAGGAAGTCAGCGACAAGGTCAGCGCGGAAATTCCCAAGACGCTGACCAACCACGCGGTATTCGAGATCGAGGCTCTGTTGCGGGCAGCTTGATCGTTGCCTATCGAGCGCCGCCATTGCGGCGCATGATTTCGGCTGACCTCGGATTCCGGCTTGCTTGCCCACCGGCGAGGTATTTGTCGCTTCACCGGCAATTCCCGGTTTTGCGGGGTTGCGTGGCCGACACCCAATCCACCATATTGCAAACAGGCGGCGGCTTCGGGCGGCGCATATCCTGCATCGCTGGCTTGAAAGGCGCTCCATAGACAATGCCGCATGACACTCCCCTTATCGCCACCATCGTAGCCGGTCTGGGGCTCGCTTTCGTCTTCGGCGCTCTCGCCAACCGCTTCCGCATTCCGCCGCTGGTCGGCTATCTCGTGGCCGGCGTGCTGGTTGGGCCGAACACGCCCGGTTTCGTCGCTGACGCCGGCCTTGCCAATGAGCTCGCCGAAATCGGCGTCATCCTGTTGATGTTCGGCGTCGGCCTGCATTTTTCGCTGAAGGATCTCCTGTCGGTCCGCGCCATTGCCGTGCCCGGCGCCATCGTTCAGATCGGCTTTGCCACGGCACTCGGCGCGGGGCTTTCCTGGATGCTCGGCTGGTCGGCGGGAGCAGGACTGGTCTTCGGCCTGGCGCTGTCGGTGGCCTCGACCGTGGTGCTGCTGCGCGCCCTGCAGGAGCGCCGCCTGATCGAGACCGAGCGCGGCCGCATTGCCGTCGGCTGGCTGATCGTCGAGGACTTGGCCATGGTGCTGGCCCTGGTGCTTTTGCCAGCGCTTGCCGGCGTGCTTGGCGGCCAGGAGCAGGCGGATGCCCATGCGAGCGGCCTGCTGTCGCTGCCCGCGAGCTACGGCATCTGGGGTGTCGTCGGCATCACGCTGGCCAAGGTCGCCGCCTTCGTCATCGTCATGCTGGTGGTAGGCCGCCGCGTCATTCCCTGGATCCTGCACTATGTCGCCCATACCGGCTCGCGCGAGCTGTTTCGGCTTTCGGTGCTGGCGATAGCGCTTGGCGTCGCCTTCGGCGCGGCCAAGCTGTTCGGCGTCTCGCTGGCACTGGGCGCTTTCTTCGCCGGCATGATCATGAGCGAGTCCGAACTCAGCCACCGCGCCGCGGAGGAATCGCTGCCGTTGCGCGATGCCTTCTCGGTGCTGTTCTTCGTCTCGGTCGGTATGCTGTTCGACCCGTTCAGCCTGTTCAGCAACGGCTTGCCGATTCTGGCAACGCTCGCCATCATCGTCGTCGGCAAGTCGCTGGCGGCCTTCCTCATCGTCGTCGCCTTCGGTTATCCCCTGGCGACGGCGCTGATGATTTCGGCGAGCCTTGCCCAGATCGGCGAGTTCTCCTTCATCCTGGCCGAACTCGGCGTCGGGCTGAAACTGCTGCCCGAACAGGGGCGAGACCTCATCCTGGCGGGCGCCATCCTGTCGATCGTGCTCAACCCGGTGATGTTCCTGGTCATCGACTGGATGAAGCCATGGCTCGAGGCCCGCGCCGCCAGGACGGCGCCGCCTGTTGAGCCCAAACCGGTCGGCCCGGCGACGGAGCCCGGCCAGGTGGCTTCCGTCGCCTCGGCGGCGAAGCAGGAGGATGGGCCGCCGCCAAGAACGGCCCTCAGCGGCCACGCTATCCTGATTGGTTACGGCCGTGTCGGCAGTCTCGTCGGCGCTGCGTTGAAGGAAGCCGCCCTGCCCTTCCTGGTGGTCGAGGATGCCGACAAGACACTGGTGAAGCTCAGGGCCGAGGGCATCGAGACCGTGGCCGGCAACGCCGCCAATGCCGAAGTGTTTGCAGCCGCCAATCCCGAAGGCGCAAAACGGCTGATCCTGGCCATCCCCAATGCCTTCGAGGCCGGTCAGATCGTGCTGCGTGCGCGCGCCGCCAATCCCGCCATCAATGTCGTCGCCCGCGCCCATTCCGATGCCGAGGTCGAGCATCTCAAGGGGCTCGGCGCCGATACGGTGATCATGGGCGAACGCGAGATCGCGCGCGGCATCGTGGAAGAGGTGCTTGGTCACAAGCCGCGGGCGGCTGAACCGTCCGCCTACACGGAACTAGTCCGTGCTTAGCGAGAACGCGGCCGACCGTGGAGGGCGGGACCTCGAACAGGTGGGGCGGCCTTGGACGCGCCCGCTGACATCGGCCACTCCTGCCATTTCTTCGTATTGCGCTTAACCGAGTTCTTGGGCGAGTCCGATGAGCAACCCCTCAGGCCCACGGATGTAGCAGAGCCGATACACGTCTTTATACTGGACTACTTCGCCTACGAGCTGCGCGCCGCGCGTGCGGAGCCTTTCAAGCGTCTCGTCGATGTCATCCACGGTGAACATGACGCGCAGGTACCCTAGGGCGTTGACCGGGGCGTTCCGGTGATCTGCGACGACAGGCGGCCTGAGGAAGCGGGAGAGCTCGAGCCGGCTATGGCCGTCCGGTGTGCGCATCATGGCAATCTCGACATGCTGATCGCCCAGTCCGGTGACACGTCCGGCCCATTCTCCTTCGATCGTGGCCCGTCCTTCAAGCTCGAGGCCGAGTTCGCGAAAGAAATCAACCGCCTCTCCGAGGTCTTCGACGACGATTCCTACGTTGTCCATCCGCTTGAGCGCCATGTTTCCATCTCCAAGGTGTCGTTCGAATCTACAAGGCGTCGCCTGGTCCAACAATGGATGCTCGAGGTGCTCCGCCTGCAGCCAGGTTGATCACGCCACGAAGGCAGAGCCGCCATTTTGCGCGACGCTGCCGAGGTATTTTGCCGGCGGCTTGCCAAGCGCCTTCTTGAACATGGTGATGAAGGCGGTGACGGAATCATAGCCGAGATCGCCGGAGACCTGCTGCACGCTCGCACCGGAGGCCAGTTCTCGAATTGCGACGATCAGATGCAACTGCTGGCGCCAGCGTCCGAAGCTTAAGCCAGTCTCCTTCACGACGAGACGGGCGAGACTGCTCTCGCTGAGCGCAACCCGGCTGGCCCATTGCGACAATGTGCTGCGGTCGGCGGGATCCTGCGCCAACGCTTCGGCGATCCGCCTCAATCGTGGCTCGGATGAGATCGGCAGATGCAGCCGCTGGACAGGCATGCGCGGCAGCTCGGCAAGCAGCATCCTGATCAAAAGCGCATCCCTCGCCTCATCATCCCCCACGCCATCGGACAGTTCGATGATCAGTTCGCGCAGCAGCGGCGAGACCGAAAGGGTGCAGCACCGGTCCGGCAATTCGGCGGCTCCCGGCTCGATGTAGACGAAGAAGATCCGGGCGTTGGCGGTCGCGATATTGCTGTGCTCCATGTCGCCGGGAACCCACACCCCGCAATGCGGCGGCACCATCCACAGGCCGCTCGGGACGCGGCATGTGACGCCACCGCCGAGCGCGAAGACGAGTTGGCCTTTGCGATGCCGATGGGAGGGGACTTCGGCCTTGGTTTCGGTAACGTCGACGCGCACGGCGATTGCCGGTGCGAGGACGTCATCCACATTGAAATCGAGCCATGGGTAGCGAAGAGGTTGTCTCATGATTGACGGCTTTTAGCGATTAAACGCCAGGATAGCTAAATTCCTCAAGTTGGGAAGTCGATAGATTCCAGCTTGCCTATGCACCCGGTTGATCAGGATGCCACCGCGCTTTGCGTCCACAAACCAGCAGGAAGGTACGTCCCATGCGCGCCCTAGTCATGTCTTCCGACAGCCCCACCGGACTGACGCTTGCCGAGGTCGAGGACCCTCGGCCTCTCGCAAACGAGGCGCTTGTCTCGGTCCACACAACCTCGTTGAATCGCGGCGAATTGCGCCTGCTCACCATACGCCCGGACGGCTGGATACCCGGCCAGGACATCGTCGGGATCGTCGAACGGCCAGCGGCCGACGGCTCCGGGCCAGCCGTGGGCGCCCGGGTCGCGGCTCTGGTCGACCAGGCGGGCTGGGCCGAACGCGTCGCGGTTTCGACCGACCGCCTCGCCGTCCTGCCGGATGACGTCAGCTTCGTTTCCGCGGCCACGCTTCCGGTCGCGGGCACGACCGCGCTCAGGACTTTGCACCATGGCGGCGACCTTGCCGGCCAGCGGGTCCTGATCACCGGCGCAAGCGGTGCGGTCGGCCGTTTCCAGCTCCAGATCGCGCGCGAACAGGGCGCGAGCGTGACCGCGGTCGCGGCCTCCCGGCATGGCGAGGATCTCCGCCGCCTGGGTGCCGGGCAAGTCGTCGAGTCGATCGAACTGGCTGAGGGGGCGTTCTCGCTGATCACCGAGTCGGTCGGCGGCCAAAGCCTCGCCCACGCGATCGAACGCGTCGCTCCTGGCGGGACGATCGTCATGTTCGGCTCGAGCAGTGGCGAACTCACGCCAATTGGGTTCCGCCAGTTCGTTCCGGGTCACGAGGGGGCGAGGCTTCAGACTTTCGCCTACTACACGTCTGGCGCGGGCATTGGCTCGGACATCGCCTCGCTGCTCGCTCTCGTTGCGGCCGGCCGGCTGGAAACCCGCGTCGCCCTGACCATGCCATGGACCGACATCGCCCAAGCCCTGGACGCTCTGCGACAGCGCAGCTTCAGCGGCAAGGCCGTTCTCACCATGACCGGATGAACGATCCCTAGGCTGAGACCTGCCCCATCACACGTGCTGGCCGCCATTAATGTGGATTTCCGAGCCGGTCACATAAGACGCCTGCCCGGAGCACAGGAAGAAGATGATGTCGGCGACCTCGGCCGTGGTGCCCAGCCGCCTGAGCGGAATGGTCTCGACGATCTTGTCCGTGCCCGGCGACAGGATCGCGGTGTCGATTTCGCCCGGCGCAATGGCGTTGACGCGGATCCCGTGCGGGCCGAAATCATGCGCCATCTCGCGCGTCAGCGAGCCGAGCGCCGCCTTGGATGTCGCATAGGCGGTGCCGGCGAAGGGGTGCACCCGGGTGCCGGCGATCGAGGTGACGTTGACGATCGACCCTTTCGCCGATGCCAGTTCCTTGAACAGCCCGCGCGCCAGCATGATCGGCGCGAAGAAATTGACCTGGAACACGTCGCGCCAGACATGCATCGGCGTGTCGATGGAGTTCATGCGGCTGTTGCCGTCCTTGAGCTTTGGCGAAATGCCGGCGTTGTTGACCAGCGCGTGCAGCTGCCCGCCATGCGCCTCGAGCCGGTGGCGGATTTCGGAGACGGCGATGCCGACATCCTCCTGGTCGGCGAGATCGACCTTGATGTGGTCCTCGGGCCCGGCCGGCCACGGGCAATCCTCGGCAAACGCCTGGCGCGAGCAGGTGATGACGCGCCAGCCCTCGCGCGAGAAACGCTTGACCGTGGCATGGCCGATGCCACGGCTGGCGCCGGTCAGCACAATGGTCTTCCTGGTGTCGATCTCTGCCATGTCGGGAGGTGTAGCCGAACGGTGTGGCGCTGGCGAGAGGCGAGTTGCCGCTAGCCTCCGCCGAGAATGTCGAGGATCGACGTCTGCCGCTTCTTGAGCGGACCGCCGACACTGCCCGGCGGCACCGGATGTCCGACCGAGGCGGTGGTTCCGGAGTCGCCCGGCATATCGAAACCGTCGGCGTCGACCGTCTGGGCCGGGCGGGGCGCGCGAACCGGCGCTGGCTGCGCCGCGACGGCAGCGGGCGCCGACTGGCCGACAGGCGCTTGCGGCTTCGGAGCCGGCTGTGTCGCATCGGCCGACGGGATTTCGTCCGGCACGATCCTATCGGCCGGCGTCGATTTCCAGGTACCAGGCAGCGGCCGCACGGGCACGCCCTCATGCGCGGCGACCATGAACTCGTGCCAGGCCTGCGCCGGCAGCGCGCCGCCGGTGACCTTCTTCATCGGGCTGCCGTCGTCATTGCCGAACCATACGCCGGTGGTGAGATTGGCGGTGTAGCCGACGAACCAGGCGTCGCGCGAATTCTGGCTGGTGCCGGTCTTGCCGGCCGACGGCCAGGTGAAGGCCGCCTTCCTGGCCGTGCCGATCTCCACCGTCCCGGTCATCATCGAGTTCATCATGCCGACGATCTCGGGCTTCACCACGCGCGGCGCGCTGCCGCTGCCGGCGTCGTACAGCACCTTGCCCTCGGCTGATGTCACGCGGCGGATGAAATGGATGTCCGGCTTGTAGCCGCCATTGGCGAAAGGCACATAGGCCGAGGTCAGCTCCAGCGGCGTCACTTCCGACGTGCCTAGCGCGATCGAGGTGTTGGCCTGCAGATCGGACTGGATGCCCATGCGATGCGCCGCCTCGACCACTGCGTCCGGCCCCACTTCCATGGTCAGCTGGGCCGCCACCGAGTTCAGCGACTTCGCCAAGGCGGTTGCCAGCGTCACCTTCCCGAAATACTTGCCGCCGTAATTGTCGGGTGTCCATTTGCCGATCTTGATCGGCGCATCGTTGCGCACGCTGTCGGGCGTGCGGCCGGCCTCGAGGGCGGCCATGTAGACGAACGGCTTGAACGCCGAACCGGGCTGCCGGCGCGCTTCCGAGGCGCGGTCGAACTGGCTGGTCGAATAATCGTAGCCGCCGACCATGGCACGCACCGCGCCCGAATCGTCGATCGACACCAGCGCGCCCTGGGTGACGTTGAGCTTCTTGCCGCTTTCATCGATCAGCCGGCGGATCGATTGTTCCGCGAGCTTCTGCAGGTTCAGGTCGACGGTGGAATCGATGACGATGTCGCCGCGCACGTCGCCGATCAGATCGGGCAGCTCTTCCATGATGGTGTCGGCGACGTAGTTTTCCGAGCCTGTCCAGTAGGACGGCGCGCGCGTCGCCGGCGCGCTCATCGCCGTGGTCAGTTCCTTGGCGCTGATCTTGCCTTCGTCGCGCATGGCGGCGAGCACCAGCTGCGCGCGGTCCTCGGCGGCCTTGGGATCGCGCGCCGGCGACAGTCGCGACGGCGCCTTCAGGAGACCGGCAAGCAGCGCCGCCTCCGACAAGGTGACATCGCGCGCGCTCTTGCCGAAATAACGGCGCGAGGCCGCTTCGACGCCATAGGCGCCCGAGCCGAAATAGACCCGGTTGAGGTACATTTCGAGGATCTGGTCCTTGGTGTGCTTGTGCTCCAGCCACAGCGCCAGCAGCACCTCCTGCACCTTGCGCTCCAACGTCCGGTCTGGCGTCAGGAACAAGTTCTTGGCCAGTTGCTGCGTCAGCGTCGAACCGCCTTGCGAGAAATGCCCGCCGGCGAGATTGGCGACCATGGCGCGCGACAGGCCGATCGGGTCGACGCCGAAATGCGAATAGAAGCGGCGGTCCTCGATGGCGATGACCGCCTCGGGGATGTAGGGCGACATTTCGTGCAGGCCGACCGCCTCGCCGCCGCTCATGCCGCGATTGGCGAGCAGTTGGCCGTCGGCGGAGACGATCTTGATATTGGGCGCGCGATCGGGGATCGACCAGGTCGTGGCCGCCGGCATCTTGGCACCGTAGTAGACGACGACGCCGGCCACGGCGATGCCGCCCCAGATGGCCAGCACGAAGCACCAGTAGACCAGCCGGCCGAGCACGCCGAACAGGCCGCGCCGGCTCCTGCCGCGCCTGGCACGCGACGATTTTGCCTTTGGCGGTTTGCGCTTGGCGGAGGCTTTGCGGTTGCTGGGCACGACGCGGTCCTCCTCGCTCACCGAAAGACCTGTCTGGGATCTCGCTTGTGGCGGTCCCTCGAAACTGGGTTCGATGCGGCTGTCTCTGCGGTTCGCCATGCGCTGCGCTTGATATCCCGATGCCTATGGCGTTCGGGTTGCAGAGTAGATGCGGCGGTTTAAAGGCGGGTTAAATCCGGCAGGCAGCGATAGTCAGGCGTGGGGAGCAATGCGGAGCCGGCAAGCCCGGGCTCCGTTCAGTTCTGCTGGATCGAGATGCCCTTGTCGTCGATCTTGAGCTCCACGCCTTTCGGCTTGGTCTGTTCGCGGTAGACGTAGACGCCGAGCGCGATGACCACGACGACGAGCGCGCCAATGACGAGATAAAGCGTATTCTGTTTCATGGCGCGCTCCTCGGTGCCCGGCCTCAGGCTCGCTTCAGGACCCTGACCAGGATCAGCAGGATGATGGCGCCGATCGTGGCGTGGATGATCGAGGCGAGGATGCCGCCGCCGATGGACAAGCCGATCCGCGGGAACAGCCAGCCCGCGATGAACGCGCCGATGATGCCGACGATGATGTTGCCGATCAAGCCGAAGCCGAAACCGGAGACGATGAGACCGGCGAGCCAGCCGGCGATGGCACCGATGATGATGAAGACGAGCAGGCTTTCGACGCCCATGGCGATTTCCCTCCGAGCAAGAGGCGAGCGCGGAGCGGAAAGCCCCGAATCGGCCTCGATATCAACGGCTTCAGGCTATGCGAAAGCCGCCGCCCTCGCCAGCGGCCTGCTCATTGGTCGCCGTCGTCGCTCCCGGCGGGCCGCCAGCTCATCGGCTCGACCTTCTTCTGCGTATCGCTGTCGATGTAGACCCACCAGCCGCCGTCCCGGTATTGCGCGATGGATTCGTTGAGCACGCCGTCGCCGTCCTTCCAGGTCACGGTGACCTTGGAACCGTCGGTGGGCGCGGTCGATATGGGCTTCCTGTCCGCCATGTCATCCCTCTTTTCGAGCCGACGGAACACGACGGCCGGCATCTGGTCCCGGACGGAACATCGGCGGCAGCGCCGCGACGCCGTCAGCTATGAGCGAAAATATCCTCTTCGTCCCAGCCCATGAGGTCAAGCTTGGCGCGTGTCGGCAGGAAGCGGAAACAGGCGTCGGCCTCTTTCGTGCGATCCTCGCGCGCCAGCCGCGCCGCCAGCACGTCGCGCAGCCGGTGCAGATAGAGCACGTCGGATGCGGCGTATTCGAGTTGTTCGGGCGACAGCGTTTCGGCCGCCCAGTCCGACGATTGCTGCGCCTTGGACAGGCCGACGCCCAGAAGCTCGAAGCAGATGTCTTTGAGACCATGCCGGTCGGTGTAGGTGCGGGTCAGCCGCGAGGCGATCTTGGTGCAGAATACCGGCTCGGGCATCACACCGAACGCATGGTAGAGCACGGCGAGGTCGAAGCGCCCATAGTGGAACAGCTTGGTCACGCTGTGGTTTCCCAAGAGCTTGACGAGGTTCGGCGCTTCCTTTTGGCCCGGCGCGATCTGGATCACGTCGGCGCTGCCGTCGCCGGGTGAAATCTGCACCACGCACAACCGGTCGCGATGCGGGTTCAGGCCCAGCGTTTCCGTATCGATGGCAACCGCCCCGACATTGTAGCGGGACAGGTCGGGCAGATCGTTTTTGTGGAAACGGATATCGCTCATCGTCTTCTCCGGGGTCGCGCTTTCGGCATCGCGCATCCATCGAGCGGACGCGCGCGCTCCAGCACGTTGCGCTGGCAACCCGTCCTTGCCGTGATCGGTGGAAAAATCAACATAAACTTGATTTTCCCGCCTTTCGTGAGTTCCCGGCTCAGCGCGTCAGCGCGTCCAGAATGCGTGCCCAGGAGCGCTGGCCCTTGTGGAACGAACTCAACTCATACTTTTCGTTGGGCGAGTGGATGCGGTCGTCGTCGAGGCCGAAACCGACCAGCAGCGATTCCATGCCGAGATAGGTCTGGAAATCGCCGACCACGGGGATCGAGCCGCCGCTGCCGATCGTCACCGCCGGCTTCGGCCATTCGTCCGACAGCGCCGTCTTGGCCTTGGCCAGGAACGGCGAGTCGTAGGAAAGCTGGATCGCCGGCGAGCCACCATGCGGGTGGAACTCCACCGAACAGTCGGCCGGAATGCGCTCCCTGACGAATTGCTGGAAGGCGGCGCGGATCTTCTTGGGATCCTGCTTGTGGACGAGGCGGAAAGATACTTTCGCCGAGGCCTGCGCCGCAATCACTGTTTTGAAGCCCTTGCCGGTATAGCCGCCGGTGATGCCGTTGAACTCGGCCGTCGGCCGTGCCCAGGTGAGTTCCAGCAGCGAGCGGCCCTTTTCGCCCGACGGAATCGACAGGCCGACGGGGCCAAGGAACGTCTCGGCCGTTTCGCCCAGCGTTTCCCATGATTTCAGGATCTGCGACGGCGTTTCCTCGACGCCGTCATAGAAGCCCGGGATGGTGATATGGCCGTCCTTGTCGTGAATGTCGGCCAGCACCTTTGCCAGGATGCGGATCGGGTTGGCAGCGGCGCCGCCATAGAGACCCGAATGCAGGTCGCGGTCGGCGGCCTTCACGATGATCTCCTCGCCAACCAGCCCGCGCAGCCCCACGCAGATCGACGGCGTGTCGCGGTCCCACATGCTGGTATCGCAGACCAGCGCGAAATCGGCCTTGAGTTCATCGGCATTGGCTTCGAGGAAGGGCTTCAGCGACGGCGAGCCCGACTCCTCCTCGCCCTCGAACAGGATGGTGATGCGGCACGGCAGATTGCCATGCACCTGCTTCCAGGCCCGGCAAGCCTCGACGAAGGTCATCAACTGACCCTTGTCGTCGGCCGAGCCGCGCCCGGTGATCACCTTGTGGCCGGGCTCGATCTCCTTGACCGCCGGCGCGAACGGGTCGTTTTCCCAAAGCTCGATCGGATCGACCGGCTGTACGTCATAGTGGCCATAGAACAGCACATGCGGTGAACCGGCCGGCCCATCATGATGCGCAACCACCATCGGGTGGCCGGGCGTGTCGCGGACGCTGGCGTCGAAGCCGATCACCTTGAGTTCTTCCACCAGCCATTCGGCCGCCTTGCGGCAATCGGCGGCATAGGCCGGATCGGTGGAGATCGACCTGATCCGGAGCAGGCCGAACAGGCGCTCCAGGCTCTGGTCGAGATTCTTGTCGAGACGGTCGAGAACGGGGGAAATTGACATTGATGAGCCTTTCGATTCAGTGCCGGAACCCTAAAGGCAGAGCGGACAAACGAAAAGCCCGGGACCATTGGACCACGGGCTCCAAGCGCGTATTCGAACAAAAAAGACCGCCGTGGTGGAGGGGGAACCACGGCGGCCCTTCTACTCGAAACGATGCGGCAGCCCGGAGAGGGGGGATAGGCTGCCGCAGGTGTCCGGGATAGGCGGGGGACGGGCCTTGCTCCGGACGTCGGC
Organism: Mesorhizobium sp. B2-4-1; assembly: GCF_006442185.1. Lineage (NCBI taxonomy): Bacteria > Pseudomonadati > Pseudomonadota > Alphaproteobacteria > Hyphomicrobiales > Phyllobacteriaceae > Mesorhizobium > Mesorhizobium sp. B2-4-1. The sequence goes on from NZ_VFVN01000012.1 coordinate 46,625, forward strand.
GAAAATTGCCGATGCCATTTATCTGTGTCCTCGAACGTGGCGATTCAAGGGCACGAATATTACACTTTTGTAACATGGCCGTGAGCGGCCGTTGGACGGACGGAGCCAGGCAGTCCCGCGGACGAAAATAATGCCGATTTCACCTCTTTCCAACCAACCTGTCGCCTGCCTGTCAGGGTGTTGCTGGAAGCGCTGCCTTTGGCATGGACCAAGCCGCCGCGCCGCGCTATCCCTGCCGGCATGAAAAAAGGCGATCATCTCTTTCTTGTCGACGGCTCCGGCTACATCTTCCGTGCCTATCATGCGCTGCCGCCGCTGACCCGCAAGTCCGACGGCCTGCCGGTCGGCGCCGTGTCCGGCTTCTGCAACATGCTTTGGAAGCTGATGCAGGATGCCCGCAACACCGATGTCGGCATCGTGCCGACGCATTTCGCCGTCATTTTCGACTATTCGTCGAAGACGTTCCGCAACGACCTCTATCCCGAATACAAGGCCAACCGTTCGGCGCCGCCGGAAGACCTGATCCCGCAATTCGGCCTCATCCGCCAGGCGACCAGGGCGTTCAACCTGCCCTGCCTCGAGATGGAAGGGTTCGAGGCCGACGACCTCATCGCCACCTATTGCCGTCTGGCCTGCGAGGCCGGCGGCGACACCACCATCATCTCCTCCGACAAGGACCTGATGCAGTTGGTCGGCCCGACGGTGAGCATGTACGATCCGATGAAGGATCGCCAGATCGGCATTCCCGAGGTCATCGAGAAATGGGGCGTGCCGCCGGAGAAGATGATCGACCTGCAGGCATTGACCGGCGATTCCGTCGACAATGTTCCCGGCGTGCCGGGTATCGGGCCGAAGACCGCGGCGCAACTGCTCGAACAGTTCGGCGACCTCGACGGACTGCTTGAGCGCGCCGGCGAGATCAAGCAGGAGAAACGACGCGAATCCATCATCGCCAATGCCGACAAGGCGCGCATCTCGCGCCAGCTGGTGACGTTGAAGAACGATGTGCCGGTGGCCGAGGGGCTGGACGAGTTCGTCCTGCACGCGCCGGACGGGCCGAAGCTGATCGGCTTCCTCAAGACCATGGAATTCTCTTCGCTGACCCGCCGCGTGGCGGAAACGACGGGAACCGAGGCAAGCGACGTCCAGGCGATCGCTGTGACGGTCGAACGCGCCGACTCCGCGCATGGGCCGGATGTCGGCGCCGGCGCGCTGGTCGCGCCCAGCGCCGAGGCGAAGCAGGACGGCGAGACGGCCCTGGCCGCAGCCGGCGGCACCAAGGAGGGCAACACCCCCTCGCTTCTGTCGGCGCTTCGCCTGGAGGCCGCCACCGCCCGCAAGATCGACATTTCAGCCTATCAGTGCATCCGCGACGTCGCCAACCTGAAGGCCTGGGTCGCCGAGGCGCTGGAGACCGGCATCGTCGCCTTCGATGCCCGCGCGACGTCGCCCGATCCGATGCAGGCCGAACTGATCGGCTTGTCGCTGGCGACGGCGCCAGGTCGCGCCGCCTATGTGCCGTTCGCCCACAGGAGCGGAAATGGCGACCTGCTCGGCGGTGGTCCGATCGACAACCAGATCCCGCTGCGCGAGGCGCTGGCCGTGCTGAAACCGCTGCTCGAGGACAAGTCTGTCCTCAAGATCGCGCAGAACCTGAAATACGATCTCGTCATCATGAGCCGCTACGGTATCGACGTAGGCCCCTTCGACGACACCATGCTGATCTCCTACGTGCTCGATGCCGGCACCTCGCATGGCCACGGCATGGACGCGCTTGCCGAGAAATGGCTGGGCCATAGTCCGCTTCAGCTCAAGGACGTGACCGGCTCCGGGAAAAATTCCGTCGGCTTCGACCAGGTCGACGTCGACAAGGCGACCGCCCACGCGGCCGAGGACGCCGATGTGACGCTCAGGCTCTGGCTGGTGCTGAAGCCGCGGCTCGCCGCCAAGGGCCTGGTGTCGGTCTATGAGCGGCTGGAACGGCCGCTGGTGCCGGTGCTGGCGCGCATGGAACAGCGCGGCATCTCGGTCGACCGGCAGATCCTGTCGCGGCTGTCGGGCGAACTGGCCCAGGGCGCAGCCCGGCTCGAGGAAGAAATCTACCAGCTCGTCGGCGAGCGCATCAACATCGGCTCGCCCAAGCAGCTCGGCGATATCCTGTTCGGCCGCATGGGTCTGCCCGGCGGCTCCAAGACCAAGACCGGCCAATGGTCGACCTCGGCGCAGCTTCTGGAAGACCTCGCCGCCGAAGGCCACGAACTGCCGCGCAAGATCGTCGACTGGCGCCAGCTGACCAAGCTGAAATCGACCTACACCGATGCGCTGCCCGGCTTCGTCAACCCGGACACCAAGCGGGTCCACACCTCTTACGCGCTCGCCGCGACGACGACGGGGCGCCTGTCATCCTCCGACCCGAACCTGCAGAACATCCCGGTGCGCACCGCCGAAGGCCGCAGGATCAGAACGGCCTTCATCGCCGACAAGGGCAACCGCCTGGTTTCGGCCGACTACAGCCAGATCGAATTGCGCGTGCTCGCCCATGTCGCCGAGATCCCGCAATTGCGGCAGGCCTTCGCCGACGGCGCCGACATCCACGCCATCACGGCCTCGGAAATGTTCAACGTGCCCGTGGAGGGCATGCCTTCGGAAGTGCGCCGCCGCGCCAAGGCGATCAACTTCGGCATCATCTACGGCATCTCGGCTTTCGGCCTTGCCAACCAGCTGTCGATCCCGCGCGAGGAGGCCAGCAACTACATCAAAAAATATTTCGAGCGCTTCCCCGGCATCCGCGACTATATCGAAGAGACCAAGGCCTATGCCCGCGAGCACGGTTTCGTCGAAACCATCTTCGGCCGCCGCATCCACTACCCCGAGATCCGGTCTTCCAATCCCTCGATCCGCGCCTTCAACGAGCGCGCCTCGATCAACGCGCGCCTGCAAGGCACCGCCGCCGACATCATCCGCCGCGCCATGGTGCGCATGGACGAGGCGCTGGAGAAGGCCAGGCTTTCGGCCCGCATGCTCTTGCAGGTGCATGACGAGCTGATCTTCGAGACGATCGAGGCGGAAGTGGAGGCGACGCTCCCCGTCGTGCGCCATGTCATGGAGAACGCGGCCATGCCGGCGGTGTCGATGTCGGTGCCGCTGCATGTGGACGCTCGAGCGGCGAACAATTGGGACGAGGCGCACTAGCGCCAGGCCGGCATCACCTGAATATCGATACACCTTAGACTAGGCAGCTTGCGCCCGGCACTTGGCACATGTCCCGCGGAACTCGATCACCGCCTTCTTGGCGGCAAAGCCGGTGGAGCGCACCCATTCGTCCAGCCGGTGGCCGACATCATGGTCGGACATTTCGCTCACCTGGCCACATGTGTCGCAGATGGCGAAAGCGGTCATGGAATGGCTGTGATCGTGCGGTTCGACGCAGGCGACGAAGGAATTGAGGCTTTCCAGCCGATGCACGAAGCCGGACTTCACCAGCGTGTCGAGCGCGCGGTAGACCTGCAGCGGCGCGCGGAAACCCCGCTCGCGCAGCTGGTCAAGCAAGGTGTAGGCGCTGAGCGGCCCGCTGGCGGCCTCGAGTTTCTCGAGCACGCACAGCTGGTTCTTCGTCAGCACATCCCTTGCCGCCATGATCCTGTTTCCGACCTGCCTTGTGTCACATACAGGCCGTTTCCATATGCAAACGGCCCGTCCCATTCAGATAGCGACGAACCGCTGTCTTTGCTACTCCTCTGTTGAAACGCGCTGGCGCGGCATTCCGCAAACGACAACGGCGGGAGGGCTCCCACCGTTGTCGTTTGCCGGCTCCGATGCCTACTTCCTCGGCGGGCCGTTGCGCTCGGCCGAGGCTGCCCACAGATTGATGTCGGACTCGCGCGCATAATTGTCGATCTCGGCAAGCTCGGCGTCGCTGAAGTCGGGCGCCTCCAGCGCGCCGACACAGTCCTCCACCTGCTCCGGCCGGCTGGCGCCGATCAGCGCCGATGTCACCTTGCCCTTGCGCAGCACCCACGCCAGCGCCATCTGCGCCAACGTCTGGCCACGGCGGCCCGCGATCGCGTTCAATGCCTGTATGTTGGCGATGGTCTTGTCGTTGATGAAGGCCGGCCGCAGCGACTTGCCCTGGGAGGCACGGCTGCCCTCGGGGATGCCGCCGAGATATTTGTCGGTCAGCATGCCCTGTGCCAGCGGCGAGAACACGATCGAGCCGACGCCCAGCCCATCGAGCGTATCGAGCAGGCCATCGTCCTCGACCCAGCGGTTCAGCATCGAATAACTCGGCTGATGGATTACGCAAGGCGTGCCGAGCCGCTTCAGTATATCGGCCGCCTCGCGCGTGCGCTGCGAATTGTAGGACGAGATGCCGACATAGAGCGCCTTGCCCGCGCGCACCGCATGGTCGAGCGCGCCCATCGTCTCCTCCAGCGGCGTATCCGGATCGAAGCGGTGCGAATAGAAGATGTCGACATAGTCGAGCCCCATCCGCTTCAGGCTCTGGTCGAGGCTGGCCAGCAAATATTTGCGTCCGCCCCATTGACCGTAGGGCCCCGCCCACATCTCGTAGCCGGCCTTGGTCGAGATGATGAGTTCGTCGCGGTAGGCGGCGAAGTCGGTGCGCAGTATCTCACCGAACGCAATCTCGGCCGAGCCGGGCGGCGGCCCGTAATTGTTGGCGAGGTCGAAATGCGTGATGCCGAGGTCGAAGGCCTTGCGCACGATCGCCTGCTTGGTCCCGTGCGGCGTGTCGTTGCCGAAATTGTGCCACAGCCCCAGCGAGATCGCCGGCAGCTTCAGGCCGGACCGCCCGCAGCGGTTATAGACCATTTTTTCATAGCGGTTTTCGGCGGCGACATAGGGCATGGGGAAAATCCTCGAAGCTGGATGGATTGGGCACTGTCATCGGAACGCGACGCGCAGGCCCTGCGCCCCAACCCTTACCCTCTCCCCGCGAAAACGGGGAGAGGGTTCATCAAAATTATCGATAATCCGCGCTCTAGCTCTTCTTCGCCATCAGCGCCTTGGCTTCCTTGATGCCGAGCGCGGCTGGACGTTCGCAGGTGGTCTGCATGGCGACGAACTTGCCGGTTTCCCCCGAGCGCAGGATTCCCGTCATGACGTCGACGGCGTGCAGCGCCAGCTCCATCGAGCAGCGGTGCGGCCTGCCCTCGGAGATCGCAATCGCCATGTCGGCGAGACCGGCGGTGCGATAATTGGCCATCATGCCCTGTGAATGCATCTCATTGGGCACGCCGAACGGATGCTGCCATTTCGGCAGCTTCTTGACCGGCTTGGCCGCTTCAGTGAAGCGCACGTCGCCGCCGAAGAAGTTCGGATCCGGCACGAACACACTTCCCATCTCGCCATAGAGCTCCATCGGCGCATGGCCGTGGCTCCAGACGTCCCAGCTGGTGTTGAGCGTGATCACGGCTCCATTCTCGAACTCCAGCAGGCCGTGGATGGTGGTCGGCGTGTTGACCGGGATCCTTTCGCCCGCGCGCGGCTTCGAACTGATCGTGCGTTCCTTGGCCGGGGTTGTGGCGAAGGCCGCCACCTGCTTCACCGGTCCGATCAGCTGGATCAGATTGGTGATGTAGTACGGCCCGATGTCGAGCACGGGGCCGGCGCCCGGCTGGAAGAAGAAGTCCGGATTGGGGTGCCAGTGCTCCATGCCGTGCCCCATGACATGGCAGGTGCCGCTGGTGATCCTGCCGAGCTTGCCGGTATCGATCAGGTTGCGCACCAACTGATGCGCGCCGCCGAAGAAGGTGTCGGGTGCCGAGCCGATGCGAAGTCCCTTCTTCTCCGCCCGCTTCTTCAAGTCGAGCCCCTCCTTGACCGAAAGCACGAAGGGCTTTTCCGAATAGACATGCTTGCCCGCGTCGAGCACCTGTTTCGACACTTCGTAGTGCACGGCCGGAATGGTCAGGTTGACGATGATGTCGATGTCGTCGGCCTTGAGCAGGTCCTCGACCGTCTCGGCGCGCAGCTTGAACTCCTTCGCCCGCGCTTTCGCGGCGTCCATGTTGATATCGGCGCAAGCCCGCATCTTGATGCCGCGAAACAGCGGCGCCAGCGAGAAATATGCCTTCGAGATGTTGCCGCAGCCGATGACGCCGACGCCAAGTTTGTTTGCCATGATGCTTGTTCCTAATAGGCCGTTACGGTTGCGATCGAACGGCGGGCGAAGCGCTCGATGTCATTGGGATTGTCCTGTTCCATGATGAAATATTTGGCCGCGCTCTTGGCCCGCAGCGCCTCGATCAGGCCGGCCCAGTCGATCGTGCCGTGGCCGACATCCGACCAGCCGTCCTCGTCCAGCCCCTCGCCCGGCCTTGCCATGTCCTTGACGTGAACGGCAACGATGCGCTTGCCGTGCCTTTCGATCCAGGGCAGCGGATCGGCGCCGCCGCGCACCACCCAGGCGACATCCATCTCCCAGCCGATGTCGGGCGCTGAAGCCAGGATGTGATCCTGTGGCAGCGAGCCGTCGGCGAGTTTTTTGAACTCGAAATCATGATTGTGCCAGGCAAAGCCGTAGCCGCCCTTCTTCGCCGTCTCGCCGACCTTGGCCAGGCGCTCGCCGAAGCCGCGCCAGCCGGCAGCGTCCGAAGGCCTGGACTCAGGCATGAGAAAGGGGCAGATCAAAAGCTTGATGCCGAGCGCTTCAGCTATCCTGCGCACGCCGTCGAAATCCTTCTCCAGCGCATCGATGGAGAAATGCCCGGTCGGCATGGCAAGGCCGTTTTTGTCGAGTTGAGCGCGGAAGGCCTTGGGATCGTCATAGACGCCGCCGAAGCCTTCAACCTCTGTGTAGCCGAGCTTGCCGAGCATCTCGAGCACGCCTTCCCAGGGCTGGAAATTGCGCGCGCTGTAAAGTTGGAATGACCAGTTCATCGTCTTTGTCCGTTCTGCTTGGGGGATGGTTATCGGGCTTTAGATGCGGCTGCCGGTTTGGGCATCGAAGAGCGAGGCGCGCATCGGGTCGAAGCCCACCGTCACCGCCTCATCGTTCTTGGGCGTCCGTTCCGAGGTGACCCGGACGCTGAAATTCTGCTTTGCAAGCTTCAGCCACACCAGCGTGTCGGACCCCATCGGTTCGACCACCTCGACATTGGCCGCCGTCGAGAATGGCCAACCCGTGCCGCTGTTCAGGCTGACATGCTCGGGCCTGATGCCGAACACGGCAGGGCCGGCTTCCGGTTGCTTGTCGAAATGATAGGTGCCGAGTGGAACCTTGAGATTGTCGGCCACGAAAAACCAGTTGCCAGCGTCTTTCTCGAGCCTGCCGTCAATGAAGTTCATCGCCGGCGAACCGAGGAAGCCGGCGACGAAGCGGTTGACCGGTTTGTTATAGATGGTCTGCGGCGCGTCGAGTTGTTGGATGACGCCGCCGCGCATGACCGCGATACGGTCGGCCAGCGTCATCGCCTCGATCTGGTCATGCGTGACGTAGATCATGGTGTTCTGCAATTTGCGGTGCAAAAGCTTGATCTCGACGCGCAGTTCGGAGCGCAGCTTGGCGTCCAGGTTCGACAGTGGCTCGTCGAATAGGAACACGTCGACGTCGCGCACCAGCGCGCGCCCGATCGCCACGCGTTGACGCTGGCCGCCGGAGAGCGCCGCGGGCTTGCGCTGCAACAACGGCTCGATCTGCAGGATCTCGGCGGCGCGCGCTATGCGCTTCGCGATCTCGTCCTTGGGCACGCCCGCGACGCGCAGCCCGAAGGACAAGTTCTTCTCCACCGTCATCTGCGGATAGAGTGCGTAGGACTGGAACACCATGCCGATGCCGCGGTCCTTGGGCTCTTCCCAGGTGACGTTCTTGCCCTTGATAAAGATCCGGCCGTCCGAAATGTCGAGCAGTCCGGCGATGCAGTTGAGCAAGGTCGACTTGCCGCAACCCGAGGGTCCGAGCAGCACTATGAACTCGCCCTCGGCGACGTCGAGGTTGAGCGTCTGCAGCACCGAGACCAAGCCGAAGTTCAGCGACAGGTCCTGGATCGAAACGCTGGTGCCGTTTGCCGCCATCGACATCACCCTTTCACCGCGCCGGCGGCAATGCCGCGCACGAACAATTTGCCGGAAATGAAGTAGACGACCAGCGGCACCAGCCCGGTCAGGATGGTGGCGGCCATGTTGACATTGTATTCCTTCACCCCCTGCACCGAGTTGACGATGTTGTTGAGCTGCACCGTCATCGGATAGGTGTCGGGGCGCGTATAGACGACGCCGAACAGGAAGTCGTTCCAGATGCCGGTCACCTGCAGGATGACGGCGACGACGAAGATCGGCAGCGACATCGGCAACATGATGCGCAGATAAATGCCCCAGAAGCCGGCGCCATCGACGCGCGCAGCCCTGAACAGTTCCTCCGGCATGGAGGTGAAATAGTTGCGGAACAAGAGCGTCAGGATTGGCATGCCGAAAATGGAATGCACGATCACCAGGCCGCTCAGGCTGCCATAGAGGCCGATCTCGCGCAGGATGATGACGATCGGATAGATCATCACCTGATAGGGGATGAAGGCCCCGACGATCAGGATGACGAAGAACGTGTCGGCGCCCTTGAAGCGCCAGTTGGCCAGCGCGTAGCCGTTCACCGAGGCGATTGCGATCGACAGGATCACCGAGGGGACGGTGATGCGCACCGAGTTCCAGAAGCCGCGAGAGAGACCGTCGCAGTTAAGGCCGGTGCAGGCCTGCGACCATGCCTTGACCCACGGCTCGAACGTGATCTCGACCGGCGGCGAGAAGATGTTGCCGAGACGAATTTCCGGCATGCCCTTGAGCGAGGTGACAACCATCACATAGAGCGGCAGCAGGTAGTAGAGCGCCACCACGATGAGCGTGCCGTACAGGAAGATGTTGCGGCGCGAGAACATGTGCCGGGGCTTCGGTCCGCTCGGCCCCGAGGCATCGGCGCGAATGGCGGCGGGGGACGCGGCCAGGGAGACGGCATGATCAGACACGCTTGCGGCCCCCGAATTCGAGATAGGCCCACGGCACGATGACGATCATCACCGACAAGAGCATCATGGTCGAGGCGGCAAAACCCTGGCCGAGGTTCTGGGCGAAGAACATGTAGTCGTAGACATATTTGGCTGGCACTTCAGAGGAAATGCCGGGACCGCCGCTGGTCTGCGCGACGACGAGGTCGTAGACCTTGACGATGCCCGACGCGATGATCACCAGCGTGGTTATGAAGACCGGTCGCATCATCGGGATGATGATGAAGAGATAGGTCTTCCAGGTGGGGATGCCGTCCACCCGCGCGGCCTTCCAGATGTCCTCGTCGATGCCGCGCAGGCCGGCCAGCATCAGGCACATGATCAGCCCGGTGCCTTGCCACAGCGCGGCGATCAATATGCCGTAGATGACGATGCTCGAATTGTAGAGCGGATCGAAATTGAAGCTCGTCCAGCCGAGGTCGCGAACCACTCCCTGAATGCCGAAATCGGGATTGAGCAGCCATTGCCAGACGAGGCCGGTGACGATGAAGGAAAGCGCGAAGGGATAGAGAAAGATGGTGCGGAACGTGTCCTCGAAACGGATCTTCTGGTCGAGCAGGGCCGCAAGCAGGAAGCCGATTACCAGCGAGAAGACGAGCGACAGCACGCCGTAGATCAAGAGATTCTCGATCGAGACGAGCCAGCGCGGCGTCGCCCACAGCCGGTAGTACTGGTCGAGCCCGACGAAATGCAGCCGCGGCAGAAGCTTCGAATTGGTGAAGGAATAAAGCACCGTCCAGGCCGTGCCGCCGACAAACACCACCAGCGCGGTGAGGATCATCGGGATCGAGGCGACCTTCGCATTGAGATTGCGGAAGAGTTGGCTCGGGCGTTCGCTCTTGCTCATCGGTGCAGCCATGCTGGATCGGGTAAGGGCGGCAAGGTCAGCACGCCTCGCTCCCGGCCCTGCGGTGGCCGGGTCGGGAGCGAGACGGCTCGTCGGCGGTCAATCGGCCGAGGCGATGATGTCGGCGAAGCGCTTCTGCGCCTCTTCGAGCGTCATGTCGGGCTTGGCGAAGAACTCCGAGAACAGGTCCTCCTTCTGCTTCTGGCTGTCCTGCGAGAGCAGTTGGTCCGTCCAGGGCATGACAGCGCCCTTGGCCAGGATGTCGAGGCCCTTCTTCATGCAATCATTGGCCGCGTTGAGGTCGACGTCGCCGCGCACCGGCAGCGAGCCTTTCTTGAGATTGAAGGCGACCTGGGTCTTGGGATCGAGCAAGGTCTCGGCCAGCACTTCCTGCGCCTTGGACTTGTCGGGGTCCTTGAGCAGCGGGAAGTAGAAGGCGTCGCCGCCGGTGGCGATGACCTCGTTCAGGCCAAGCCCGGGAAGGCAGGTATAGTCCTTGCCGGCGGTCTTGCCGGCGACCTGGAATTCGCCCTGCGCCCAGTCGCCCATGATCTGGCCGCCGGCCTTGCCGGTGATGACCATGTTGGTCGCCTGGTTCCAGTCCTGGACATTGGTGTTCTTGGCCATCTTGCGCGCATCGTCGGCCGCCTTGAAGACCTTGGCGACTTCGGGACCGGCGGCGAACGTCGCATCCTTGTCCTTGTAGACCTTGAGGAAGGTGTCGGTGCCGCCCACTGCGGCGAGCAGTACGTCGAAGGCGCCCGATGCCTGCCAGGCCTGCCCGCCGACCGCGAGCGGGACGATGCCGGCCTTTTCCAGCGCCGGGGCGGCGGCGACATATTCGTTCCAGTTCTTCGGCACCGGCACGCCCGCCTTCTCGAAGGCCGCGTTCGACAGCCACAGCCACTGCCAGGAGTGAATATTGACCGGCACGCAATAGATCTTGCCGTCGATGGTACAACCGTCGAGCAGGCTCTTCGGCCGCACGACCTCGGTCCACTTGCCCTTGGTGGCGACATCGGTGAGGTCGCGCATCAGGCCTGCCTGCACCAGCTCTTCCGCCTGCCGGCCGTGATTGAACTGGGTGGCACCCATCGGGTCGCCGCCGGTGATGCGGCTGATCATGATCGGCCGCGCCGTGCCGCCGGACCCGGCGATGGCGCCGTCGACCCAGTGGTTGCCGGTTGCGTCGAAGGCCTTGGCGAGTTCGGCGACCGCCGCGGCCTCGCCGCCGGATGTCCACCAATGGGTGACTTCCAGATCGGTTGCGGCCGCCGGCCCGGCAAAATTCAACGCCACCGTCGCCGCAAGCGCGGCGGTCAGGAATTTGTATCGCATTTCGGTTTCCTCCCAGAATCTGAAACGTTACAGATTTTCGATACGGCAATTGCAAGATATGCGCAACCCTTCCCTTGAAAGTCAGTTCGATATTTTTCGAGCCGCGAACAAAATCCTTTCGGGATGGAGCCCGTTGTGCAGCGCAAGACGCAAAATCCCACATGGCAAGACAGAAAGCTCGCAAGAAGCTTGCTCCCAATGCCTTTCCTGCTGATTCCCAACGCTTTTCGGCGGCGAGCCCATGCGGACTTTCGACCTCGGCCACAGCCTGGTCGAACACCGGTCGTGACAATCTGTAACGTTTCAGTATAGGCTTGTTCAGCTAAGGAGACGCGCCATGGGAGCGACGGCGGCGATTGCCGGCCTGGCCGGCGGCTGCTAAGCGCCTGACGGGGCGGGACGAATGGACAGACGGCGCACGGACAGCGATGACGAGACGTCGGCCAGGGAGCGGCCGACGCTGAAGACGCTTGCCTTCATGACCGGGCTCGGCGTCACCACCGTGTCGCGGGCGCTGAAGGACGCGCCGGAGATCGGCGCCGAGACCAGGCGCCGCGTCCAGCTCGTGGCCAAGCAGATCGGTTACCGGCCGAACCGCGCCGGCGTGCGCCTGCGAACCGGCAAGACCAACGTCATCAGCCTCGTGCTCAACACCGAGCACGAGATCATGAGCTTTGTCTCGGACATCATCTACGGCGTCACCGAAGTCATCGCCGATACGCCCTACCATCTGATCGTCACGCCCTACTCGCGCTCACAGGATCCGCTGGATCCGGTGCGTTATCTCGTCGAGACCGGCTCCGCCGACGGCGTCATCATTTCGCGCACGCAGCCCAACGATCCAAGGGCCCGCTACATGCTGGAGCGCGGCATACCTTTTGCAACGCACGGCCGCACCGATATGGGGCTCGTGCACCCCTATCATGATTTCGACAATTACGCCTTCGCGGCCGAGGCGGTGCGCCATCTGGCCGGCCTGGGCCGGCGTCGGCTGGCCCTGGTGACGCCGCCGGTAGGCCTGACCTATCACGGCCACACCGTGAACGGCTTTGCCGACGCGCTGAGCGAAGTCGGCGCCTCGGAGGTGCCGTTCAACACCGTTTCGATCGACCACTCGATCGAGCAGATCAGGATGAGGACCGCGCAGCTGATGCGGCGCGACATCAGGCCGGACGGCATCGTCAGCAGCGCCGCGGCCGCCACGCTTGCCATTGTTGCCGGCATCGAGGACGCCGGGTTGAAACTCGGCCGCGACATCGACGTGGTGTCGAAGCAATCGTCGGAACTGCTGCATCTGTTCCGCCGGGAACTGCTGATCGTCAACGAGAACTTCCGGCTGGCCGGCTCCGAGCTCGCCCGCGCCGTGCTCGGCTGGATCGGCGGCGCGGCGCCCGGCTCGCTGCAGTCACTCAGCGCGCCGGGCGAAGTTGTGGCCTATCGCGGCTGATTGAAGCCCCGCCGCCAGAGCAATTCCCGCGTAGCTTTCCTAAGGCATTGCCCAAAAAACAAAGAGATAGAGCGGTACGCCGTTCCGCGAAACGCTGAACCGCTAGCCGGCGGCGCCGCTCCCCCAGGGTCCATGGAAGGCGCCCTTGTCATCGATACGCTCGAAGCCATGCGCACCGAAGAAATCACGCTGTGCCTGGATCAGGTTCGAGGTCCCGCGGCCCTGGCGATAGCTGTCGAAATAGGCAAGGGCCGAAGACAGCGCCGGCACCGGCGATCCGGCTTCGGAAGCCCTGGCCACGACGCGCCGCAGTGACGGATGCGCCTCCTGCATCATGGTGATGAAGGCCGGCGCCATCAGGAGATTGGTCGAAGCGCCGCCGCGGCCGAAGGCTTCGGCCATGGTGTCGAGCATCTGCGATCGGATGATGCAGCCGGCACGCCAGATCTTGGCGATGGTCGGCATCGGCAGGTTCCAGTTGAACGCCTTCGAAGCGCCGCTCATCACGGCGAAGCCTTGCGCGTAGGCTGATATCTTGCCGGCGAACAGCGCCAGTTCCAGATCCTTGAGCAGGTCTGCCTTGTCGCCCGAAATCCTGGTGACGCCGATGTTGCCATAGGCTTTTTCCGCCGCAAGCCGCTCGTCCTTGATCGATGACAGGACGCGTGCCGCCACCGCCGCCTCGATGGCGGTCGCCGGAATGCCGAGTTGCTGTGCCTCGATAACCGACCATTTGCCGGTGCCCTTCTGGCCGGCGCGGTCGAGGATGATGTCGACCACCGGCTTGCCGGTCTTGGGATCATCTGACGCCAGCACCTTGGCGGTGATCTCGATCAGGTAGGAGTTGAGCCGGCCCTTGTTCCAGCCGGCGAATACGGCGCCGATCTCCTTCGGCGCCATGCCCAGGCCGTCGCGCAGGATGCCGTAGATCTCGCCGATCATCTGCATGTCGGCATATTCGATGCCGTTGTGGATGGTCTTGACGAAATGGCCGGCGCCGTCGGTGCCGAGCCAGGCCGCGCATGGCTCGTCCTTGAACTTGGCGGAGATTGCCGTCAGCACCTTCTCGACGCGCTTCCAGGACTCCTCGGTGCCGCCGACCATGATCGACGGCCCGTGGCGCGCACCCTCCTCGCCGCCGGACACGCCCATGCCGATGAAGGTGAGGCCGGAGCCCGCCAGCTCGGAAAAGCGCCGCATCGTGTCGCGGAAATTGGCGTTGCCGGCATCGATGACGATGTCGTCATGGGACAGCACGCCGCGCAATGCGGCGATCTGTTCATCGACCGGCTTGCCGGCCAGCACCATGATGATGATCGGACGCGGCGGCCGGATCGCGGCGGCGAGTTCTTCCAGGCTGTAGCAGGGGACAACCATATCCCTGAGCGCGCCGGCATTCTCGACAAAGGCATCCGTACGCGCCTTGGTGCGATTGAACACAGCGATGCGGTGCCCGTGCTCGGCGATGTTGAGCGCCAGGTTGGAGCCCATCGTGCCAAGGCCGATCAGGCCAATTTCGGCTTTTTCCATGTTTCTTCCCTGCTTTCGGATCTTGTTTGTTCGAGCCCGCGATTGCCCGGGTTTTTGCCAAGATGCATCCTGCCAGGATGATTGACGGGCCTTCAGGCTCGCGTCAACCGCCTCGCCGAATTGTGTTGGAGAGCCATCACGGCCTGATGTCTACCGGCGCCTCGATCTTCACCATCTCGAAATCGGAGACCAGTATGTCGATGCGCGCCATCCACCGGCCAGGGACCGGGATGACGAGATCGTCGACACGCCAGCTGCCGTCGCCGGGCTTTGTCGCGGCCCGCTTCAGCGGCTCGATGCCGGAGTCCGGCTTCGACAGCACCAGCGTCACCTCCTTGGCGTCGAGCGGCCCGAAATCGCCGGTCATGATGATCATCGAGGCGGCGACCGGCCCGGCATGGCCGGGCGTGATGCTGAGGTCGGCCATCGCCTTCAGCGCGTGGATATGAACCGACACCGGCTGCGCCGCGGCAATCGCCAGCGCCCGCGGCGGCGGCGTGAAGCGCCAGCCGGCGGCAACACCGAAGATGGCGAGCACGATCAGTATTTCGACGCCGATCGAACGGGTGAGCCTGCGCCGCACTTCCGTCGCCCCCGCCTCGGCCATTGCCGTCAATCTCCAGCGGTTGACGGCGGCGAGCGTGAACAGGAAGACCAGCAGCGCAAGCTTGACCAGCAGCAGCCGGCCATAGGCGGTGTTGACCAGCGCTGCGGGTGTTTGCACCTGGATGACGGCCAGCACCACGCCCGCGGCGGCGAGCAAGGCCACCACCGGCATGATAGCGGCGGAGAACCGGCGAAGGAACGTGACGGCTTCGGCATCCTGCCGTTTTAGCGCGAGTCCGAGCGGCGCCAGCGCACCGGCCCAGAAGGCAATGCCGGCGCCGTGCAGGAACACCATCGGCCGCGTCAGCCATTGTGGCTCGGCGGCACTTGCGTGGCCGCTGGCCGCGAGCGCGAGGCCCGTTCCGGCCAGGCCGGCGAGCGCGAGGGGCCTGGCGGCCGCGCGCGGTCCGGCCAGCGACAAAAGGCCGAGCCCTAGCGCGATCAACGCGATCAACACCGTCCAGCCGAAGCTGGTGCCGAGACCGGCGGTCCAGATGGCCGGCTGCGCCATATGCGAGAGCGGTGCGCCGAGCGCATCCAGCCCTTGAAAGCCAAGCGACATGGGTGCCGCGACAAGCCCGCACAGGATTGCGGCGGCGACGCAGCGCTGTCCGGCGCGGCCACTTCGCGCCAGCCAGGCGAGAGCGAAGGCGCCGCCGACGCCGAGGAACAGGCCGATATAGAGGCAGACCTTGCCGATCCAGATCGCCGAGCGCAATTGCCAGTCGACGGCTTCGGAAACAGTCGGCGGCTGGCTCGCCGCGCCGATGGAAAACAGCAGAGAGCCGCCGACCGGATGACCATCGGCGGAAATCACTCGCCAGCTCAGCACATGCGTGCCCGATCCAAGTGCCTGCGGATCGTCGATCACGACGGTCTGGTCGCTGAGGCGGAAGGACGTCAGCGGAACGGGCGTGCCGTCGGGCTTCACCAGCGTCAGCACCAGTGGCGAGACCGGTTCGCTGAAAGTCAGCGCGAATTGCGCCGGGGCCTGCGACAGCACGGCGCCATCGGCCGGATCGGTCTTGATCAGCGCGGCGTGGGCGAAAGCCTGATTTGTCGCCGCCATGGCAATCAGCAGCACGGCCACGACCAGCAGCCCAGCAGAAACCCGGCCGATGAGCTTGCCGGCCATGCGAACCATCCTGGAAGGGAATATCACCGTCATGTCATTGCCATGAAATGCAGCGCGCTCCCGACATGGAGCGCACCGCGAGAGCTTACTTTTTCGGCGTGAGCTCGATGCCGGGCGCGGGGTTCTCCAGGGCGTCTTCGTCCTGCCCGGCCGCCGGGATTTCGATCCAGCGGTCGGCGGCGCCATCGCACTCCTGCACCACCGGGAAATAGAGTTTCTGACCCGCCGGGAGGTCTGCCGTCAGCATCGCACGGAAGACGAACTCGTCGTAGAATTCGTCCGGCAGATTGCCGCCGCTCCAATCGACCTCCTTGACGCCGTCGGCCACCGCCTGGCCGTAGAGCTGGTAGGATTTCTCGTACTTGCCCTTCTTGGTCTGCAGCGTCCAGCCGGGCTTCGGCATCGGCTTCACCGCGATCACCCCTTCCGGGATCTGCACGCGCACGGCGGTCGTCGCCTTGCCGTCACAGCCATGCGGCACCCGCAGGATGGCCTTGTAGGTCGAACCGACCGCCGCTTCCTGTGTTTCGAGCGTGACATGCGCAAAGGCGGCACTGGTCCCCAGCGCCAGAAGCGCGCCGGCCGACAAAAGATACTTGTTCATGATGGTCCCTCTGAATTCAATAGTTGTGGATGGCGCGGTCAATTGGCGTGGTCGTCCATGCCGCCGCCCATGCCTTCGACAGCGAACTCGACGTTGACGGCGCCAGCCTTTTCGAAAGTCAGCGTGGCGGCGAATTCTTCGCCCTGCTTGGGTTGCCGCTTCAGGCCGATGAACATCAGGTGATAGCCGCCGGGCGCCAGCGCCACCTTGCCGCCGGCCGGGATCTCCAGGCCGCCCACCACCGGCCGCATGGTCATGACGCCGTCCTTGACGCCCATTTCATGCAGCTCTGCCTTGTCGGAGACATCGGAGGAAATCGACAGCAGCCGGTCGGCCGCATTGCCCTTGTTGGTGATGGTGAAATAGCCGCCGGCCACCTTGGCGCCTGTGGGTGTCGCGCGCGACCAGGGATGCTCGATCTCGAGATCGCCGGCCTTGAATTCATGCGCGCAGACGGCCTGGGCACCGAAGAACAAGAGCACAAACGCCAGCACGGCAAGGCCGACACGTTCATTGAAACGGCGCGGGAATTTGGTGCGGCCGCCCGAAGGAGGCGCCGCGATATGAAAAGCTTGGGACATGGTTTGCTCCATGAATAGGGGATCGCGCCGTTGGCCGGTCGCGAACGATTCGTTCTTTGGATGAAAGCACCGGCGGAAGGTTCCGCCGAGCGTACAGCAGGCTCAGGCCGAAAGCGGCGGCGCGCGCGGGTTCGACGGCGACCGCTGGCGCGCGAAATTGAGATGCGTGGCCGCCGGAAAGATGAAAACGACGGCTTCGAACGAAAGCGAGGCCAGCGCAAGCCCGGCATCGGGTGGCGGCGCAAAGGCCGCTGAAACCATGCTGCAGCCCAGCATGCAGCATGCCGGCAGATGCGACGGATGCGGGCCGCCATCGGGAAGCTGGGCAGTGCCCTCGTGGGTGCAGATGACGTTGCCGAAGGCGTCGATTTGCGAGGCGGCCGGTCCGGTGGCGAAGGCGAATGCGCTCAGCGTCGACTGAAGCAGCAGCAGGTAGGCCGCGACAAGCGCGACCGGAATGCTCCACCGTCTCCCCTTTTTGGTCAAATGACTTGCCTGTTCAAACCATCTGCATCTTCAAGCGATCACCGGAAGATGTCTACCACGGCAGCAAGAGACGGAAAATCGGCAAATCGGTGCTGCGGCAACGCGGCGCGATCAGGGCCTCTGTGGGTGCCGGCTCTCGGGGATCGAGGTCAGCAGCGTCTGGCGCGCCGACTTCAAATGCTTGCGGCAGGCGGCATCGACCTTGCCCAGGTCGCGTGATTTGAGCGCCGCGATATAGGCCAGATGCTCGCCGATCGCGATTTCGTTGCGCTCGCGCTCCTGCGCCTTGTTCCACTGGTAGTGGTAATGGAAGATCATGGCGATGACATCATAGAAATCGACGATGAAGCGGTTGTGCGAGGCGCGGTGAATCAGCCGATGGAAGCGCTCGTCGAGCTCGGAGAATTCGTTGAAGCGCGTGGCGATGTCACGGGCGAGGCCGCGGTGTTCCTCTTCGAGATTGTCGAGATCAGCCCACACCGCGCTGTCCTGCGGCAGTGCGGTGAATGCCGATGCCGAGCGCAGCTCGAACATCTCGCGGATTTCCGTCAACTCCAGCGCGAAGGCGCGGGTGAAACCCTTCAGCACCCAATGGCTATTGCGGCGCTTCTCGATCAGGCCGAAGCGGGAGAAGCGGATCAGGAACTCGCGCACGCTGGTGGTGCCGACGCCGATCTCGCGCGCCAGTTCGAGCTCGTTGATCTGCATGCCGGCCTCGGCGCCGCCGGCGAGCAGCCTGCGCATGAACGACCGCTCGATGATCTCGGCCAGCGTGTCGGTCTCTTCCTCGGGAAAGAAATCATCGGGGCGCGTTTCGCGCAGCACCGTCTTGGCGCGCTTGTTCCAGGCGATCAATCCGGTTTCTTCCATGCGCGCAAGGATGCTGCGCACCGTGGTGCGGCTGACGCCGAGCAGCGTACCCAGCTCCGGTTCCGAAGGCAGGCTGCGCGTCTCGTCGAGCAGCCTGAGGCACCTGTTATAGGCATCCTTGTAGACGTTGTTGCTCTTCGACATGCCCTGACCCATCGCTGGCCGGCGCTTGCGGCGGCCGGCTTGAAGCGCAATATGACGTTCCTATCGCCCTCGAAAGCGGAATCGCTTTGCCGAGGGGCTCGCTTACCGGTTGCAGCGCCGCTACTCATCCAGCCGCACAGGAACTGCCGGAAAAAACAATTGACGCAAAACTGTTTTTTCACGATAAAAGACATTAACTCTTAACAAGCGCGTGTCAATCCGCGCCTCCCAGGATCACCCCAGGAAACGCCCGTGAACGCCTCCAACTCAATTCTTCTGTCCCCAGCCGACAATGTCGCGGTCGCCAACGGCCGCATCGAGACCGGCACCGCGCTGCCCGGCGGCGCGCTTGCCGCCGCCGTCATCGAGCCCGGCCACAAGGTGGCGATCAAGCCGATTCCCGCCGGGTCCGCCGTGGTCAAATATGCCCAGGCAATCGGCCGCGCCACGCAGGACATCGCGCCCGGCGAACATGTCCATTCGCACAATCTGGTGTTCGAGGCCGGCCGCCTGCCGGTGGTGCCGCCAAGCGAGGCCGAGCATGCGACCGAGGCCGACCGCGCCCGCACCTTCATGGGTTATCGCCGCGCCGACGGCCGCGCCGGCACGCGCAACTTCATCGGCATCATCGCCAGCGTCAACTGTTCGGCCACCGTCTGCCACGCCATCGCCGACGCGGCCAACCGCACGCTGCTGCCAAAATATCCCGGCATCGACGGCTTCGTCCCGATCGTCCACGGCCAGGGCTGCGGCATGAGCGCCACCGGCGACGGGATGATGGTGCTGCACCGCACATTGGCCGGCTATGCCCGCCATCCCAATTTCGGCGGTGTGCTGATGGTCGGGCTCGGCTGCGAGGTCAACCAGCTCACGCTGTACGGCCAGAAGGGTGCGGCCGCCGGTAAACGCCATTTCAACATCCAGGATGCCGGCGGGTCGCGCAAATCGGTCGAAAAGGCGATGGGCGTGCTGGCCGAGATCGCCGAGGAAGTCGGCCAGCTCAAGCGCGAACCCATCCCGGTCAGCGAGATCGTCGTCGGCCTGCAATGCGGCGGCTCCGACGGCATGTCAGGCATCACAGCCAATCCGGCGCTGGGCGCTGCCGTAGACATCCTGGCCGGCGTCGGCGGCATCGGTATTCTCTCCGAGACGACGGAAATCTACGGCGCCGAACATCTGCTCGCCTATCGCGCCGCGACGCCCGAGATCGCCAAGAAGCTCGACGGCTACGTCAAGTGGTGGGAGGACCACGTCGCCAAGCACGGCGCCTCGATCGACAACAACCCCTCGCCCGGCAACAAGCGCGGCGGCCTCACCACCATCCTGGAGAAATCGCTGGGCGCGGTAGCCAAGGGCGGCCAGACGCCGCTCAACGGCGTCTTCGGCTATGCCGAAAAGGTCACCGGCAGCGGGCTGGTGTTCATGGACACGCCCGGCTACGACCCGGTGTCCGCCACCGGCCAGGTGGCGGGCGGCGCCAACATCATCGTCTTCACCACCGGCCGCGGCTCCTGCTTCGGCTGCCGGCCGACGCCGTCGATCAAGGTCGCCACCAACTCGACCATGTATCATCAGATGGAAGAGGACATGGACGTCAATTGCGGCGTCATCGCCTCCGGCGAGAAGACCATCGCCGGCATGGGCCGCGAGATCTTCGAACTGATCGTCGAGACGGCCTCCGGCCGCAAGACCAAGAGCGAGGATTTCGGCTACGGCGACAACGAGTTCGTGCCCTGGCATCTCGGCGCGACGCTCTAGCTCTTTGAAGTCGCGCAGTCCGGAAAGTGGCCACGAACTTTCCTGGAATGCTGCGGCTTGAGGTCTTGGAATCTGCCGCGCCGGATAATGGCGGGCAACGGGGAGGTTGTGCATGGAAAAACGCCGCATCGGCCAGACGGCGCTCGAGGTCACCGAAGTAAGCTTCGGCGGTGCCGCGATCGGCGGGCTCTACCGCGCCTGTTCGCGCGAGGCGGCGATGGAAACGTTGCAAGGCGCGTGGGAGGCGGGCCTGCGCTATTTCGACACCGCGCCCTTCTATGGTTTCGGCCTGTCGGAGCGGCGTTTCGGCGACTTCCTGCGCTATAAGCCGCGCGATTCCTATGTGCTGTCGACCAAGGTCGGGCGCCTGTTCCGGCCCGTTCCGGAGGATCAGGTTCCCGATCACTCCTATGTCGATCCGCTGCCCTTCGCGCTCGACTACGACTATTCCTATGACGGCATCATGCGCTCGGTCGACTTCAGCTATGCGCGGCTTGGTCTAAACAGGATAGACATCCTGTTTGTGCACGACATCGGCGTGTACACGCATGGCGTCGAGAAGACCAAGATGCACTTTCGCCAGTTGATGGACGGTGGGCTCAAGGCGCTCGAAGAACTGAAAGACTCCGGCGTCATTTCCGCCTACGGGCTCGGCGTCAACGAAGTCCGGATATGTCTCGACGTGATGCGTCGCGCGCCGCTCGATTGTATCCTGCTCGCCAGCCGCTATTCCTTGCTCGATCGCAGCGCCGAAGCCGAACTTTTGCCGCTCTGCCGCGCCCGACAGACTTCGCTGGTCATCGGCGGTGTGTTCAACTCCGGCATATTGGCGACCGGACCGGTGCAGGGCGCCCATTTCGACTACAAGCCCGCCAGCGGTGACGTGCTCGACCGCGTCGGCGCGATGGAGCGGATCGCCGCCGAAGGTGGTTACCCGCTCGCTGCCGCCGCGTTCCAGTTCCCCCTCCAGGAATCCTCGGTCGCCACCGTGCTGACCGGCACCGCCAAGCTGGCGAACCTGACCCGCAATCTCGAACTGCTTGATGTCGACGTGCCTCAGGCGGACTACGCCAGATACCGCCCCTACACCGTAGTGCAGGAATTGGCATGAAGTGCCCCGTCCGCCCGGGCGAAGGCGTGCGATCGCGGGGCTTCACGATCCCGCGAACCGGAGAAGGAACGGGCATTCTATATTGACTAATTTATGGAATTAATATTCCATACGTTAGTCACGCGAAACGGAAGCGTCGGGCAGAGAGCAAGGCGCCAGTGCGGTCATGACCGCCGTGTCCCGAGGATGGCATAAACACTGCTTGCATCGACCGGATCGATGCACTATCAGAATGCTGCAACTGTTTTTTATTGATAAAGTTCTGTTTGGCTACGCCTATCCGAACCGAGCTTCCGTATCGTTCACCGGGCGACCTAGGGAGGAATTCCATGAAATTCGTGACCAGCATTCTCAATCGCCGCGCTGTCATGGCGCTGGCGGCCGCGTCGATGCTTGCCGGCGTCATGCACCCGGCGCCGGTTTCGGCGGCGGACGTGACCATTCCGATCATCGTCAAGGACACCACGTCCTTCTACTGGCAGATCGTTCTGGCCGGGGCCCGCAAGGCCGGCAAGGATCTCGGCGTCAACGTGCCGGAGCTCGGCGCCCAGGCAGAAACTGACGTCAACGGCCAGATCTCGATCCTCGAAAACGCCGTCGCCAGCAATCCGGCGGCGATCGTCATCTCGCCGACCGAGTTCAAGGCGCTCGGCAAGCCGATCGACGAAGCCGCCGCCAAGGTCAAGGTTATCGGCATCGATTCCGGCGCCGACTCCAAGGCCTTCACCTCCTTCCTGACCACCGACAACGTCCAGGGCGGCCGCGTCGCCGCTGACGGCCTCGCAGCGGCCATCGGCGAAGCCAATGGCGGCAAGATCGAGGGCGACGTTGCCCTGATCACCAACACGCCTGGCGCCGGCTCGCTCGAACAGCGCAAGCAGGGCTTCATCGAACAGCTCAAGGCGAAATATCCGGGCCTGAAGCTGGTCGCCGACAAATATGCCGACGGCCAGGCCACCACCGGCCTCAACATCGCCACCGACCTGATCACCGCCAATCCGAACCTCAAGGGTATTTTCGCTTCCAACCTGATCATGGCGCAGGGCGTCGGGCAGGCTGTCGCCGAAAACAGCCTCGGCGGCAAGCTGGCGCTGGTTGGCTTCGACAGCGACGAGAAGCTGATCAAGTTCCTCAACGACGGCGTCATTTCCGCCCTCGTCGTCCAGGATCCCTACCGGATGGGCTATGACGGCATCAAGACCGCGCTTGCCGCCTCCAAGGGCGAAAAGGTCGAGACCAATGTCGACACCGGCGCCAACCTGGTCACCAAGGCCAACATGAAGGATCCCAAGATCGACGCGCTGCTCAACCCGAAGCTCAACTGAGCATCGGCACGCGCAACTGTTTCCGGGGCCTCTGCGCCCCGGAAACAACAGGGAGGATTGCCATGACGTCGACCGCGCAGGAACTGCATCCGGCCCCCGTGCTGGAGCCCGGCAGGACGATCCTCGAGCTGCAGGGTCTGGAAAAGCGGTATCCCGGCACGCATGCGCTGAAGCCTGTGACCCTGGCCTTCAAGGCGGGAGAGATCCACGCCATCGTCGGCGAGAACGGTGCCGGCAAATCGACCCTGATCAAACTTCTGACCGGCGTCATCCCGCGCACCTCCGGAGAGGTTGTGTGGGAAGGCAAGCCGGCTGCCCTGGCGACGCCGCACGAAGCCATGGCGCTCGGCATCAACGCCGTGCACCAGGAAGTCGTGCTCTGCCGCCACCTGACCGTCGCCGCCAACATGTTCCTCGGCGAGGAGAACTCGCGCTTCGGCATCCTCCAGCAACGAGCCATGGTCAGGGAAGCGCAGAAGATCATCGACGGTCTCGGCTTCGACCTGCCGGCGCATGTCGTGCTCGGCGATCTCACCATCGGCCAGCAGCAGCTGATCGCCGCCGCCCGAGCCACCGTGCGCGGCACCAAATTCCTGATTTTCGACGAGCCGACCGCCTACCTCACCCGCAAAGAGGCCGACCAGCTGTTCACGCTGATCCGCCGCCTGAAGGGTGAAGGCGTCACCATCATCTACATCAGCCATCGCATGGAGGAGGTGTTCGAGCTCGCCGACCGCGTCTCGGTGCTGCGTGACGGCACGCTGGTCGGCACCCGCAACATCGCCGAGACCAATGAGCCGGAGCTGGTCAAGCTGATGATCAACCGCTCGATCGAGCAGATCTATCACAAGGAGCATTTCACGCCGGGCGCCGTCATCGCCGAGGCGCGGAACCTGTCCGGCAAGGGTTTCGAGAATGTCTCTCTGTCGGTGCGCGCGGGCGAGATCGTCGGGCTCTACGGCCTGATCGGAGCCGGCCGCAGCGAATTCGTCACCACCCTCTACGGCCGCCACCGCAAATCGGCCGGCCAGGTGTTGTGGGAAGGCAAGGAGGTGCAGGTCAACTCCGAGCACGACGCCATCAAGCTCGGCATGGCGCTGGCACCGGAAAGCCGCCGCGACCAGGGCCTGTGCCTCAACCTGCCGGTTGCATTGAATCTCAACCTGCCGATCTACAAGCGCATATCGAAAAATCTGCTGATCTCGTCTGCGCAGGAGAAGGCCGAGGCGGACCGGCAGATCGCCGACCTCAGGATCAAGACGCCGACGCGCGGCGCGCTGGCCTCCAGCCTGTCGGGCGGCAACCAGCAGAAGATCGTCATCGGCAAGTGGCTGGCGCACGGCGCCAAACTGTTCATCTTCGACGAGCCGACGGTCGGCGTCGATGTAGGCACCAAGGCCGAGATCTACCGGCTGTTCAGTGTGCTGTTGTCCAAGGGCGCGGGCATCATCCTGATCTCGTCCTATCTGCCTGAGGTCTACGAACTGGCTGACACGCTGCATGTGTTCAGGCGCGGCAAGCTGGTGGCCACGCATGGTTTCCGCACCGCCGATCACGAGGACATTCTGAGCCAGGCCCTGGCCGAGAAACAAGAAAAGACGGGAGGACAGACATGAGCACCGAGGCGATCCCTGCCGAAAAGCCGAAGCGCAACTACAATGCCCTGTTCGGGCTGACGCTGCTTGGCCTGCTGCTTCTGATGTGGGTCATCCTGGCGGTCGCGACGCCGTCCTTCGCCTCGGCGCTCAACATCACCAACCTGCTGCGCCAGGGTTCCCTGATCGCCATCCTGGCCGTCGGCCAGACCTTCGTCATCATCACCGGCGGCATCGACCTTTCCGTCGGCGCCATCGTCGGCTTCGCCACCGTCATCGTCGCGCTGCTGATCAATGCCGGCTGGCCGGTCTGGATCGCGGTACTGGCGACGCTGCTGGTCGGAGTCGCCATTGGCCTGTTCCACGGTTTCGGCATCGTCAGGATGGGCCTGCCGCCCTTCATCATCACGCTGGCGACCATGACTTCGCTGCGCGGCATCGGTCTCCTGATGACCAATGGCAATTCGATATCGATCAACAGCGACGCGTTCCAGGCGTTTTCGCGCGGTTCGCTGCTGGGGATCCCCTATCTGTTCTGGATGGTGATCGTGGTTGCCCTGCCCTCCTACGTCTTCCTGCACCACACGCGATGGGGACGCTATCTCTTCTCCGTCGGCTCGAACGCGGAAGCCGCGCGCCTCTCCGGCGTCAACGTGCCGCGCACGATCTACATGGCCTATGTGCTGTCCGGCCTGTGCGCGGCTTTCGTCGGCGTGCTGCTCGCGTCCCGCATCGGCATCGGCAATCCGACGCAGGGCGACACCTACGAGCTGCAAGCCATCGCCTCGTCGGTGATCGGCGGCACGTCGTTGTTCGGCGCTATCGGTTCGGTGCACGGGCCGCTGATCGGCTCGTTCATCCTCTCCACCATCAACAACGGCGCCAACCTGCTCAACGTCAACACGTTCTGGCAGCGCGTCATCACCGGCATGTTGATCATCGTCATCGTCTACTTCGACGGCCTGCGCCGCCGAGGTGGCAAGTAAAATCGATCGCCGGCCGGGTCGAAAATCGGCCGACGATTCCATGAACCGACTGGATTGAAGCATGAAAGCCGTTGTCTGCCGTTCGCCCGGCGACCTTGTCGTGGAAGACCGTCCCGCGGCTGGCTCGCCGCCTCCCGGCTGGGCGCTGGTGGCGGTCAGCCTTGTCGGCATCTGCGGCACCGACTACCACATCTTCGAGGGCAAGCATCCCTTCCTCGCCTACCCCCGCATCATGGGCCATGAAGTGTCGGGGACCATCGTCGAGGCGGGCGAAGGCGTTGGTCTTGCCACGGGCGAGCCGGTCATCATCAATCCCTATCTGGCGTGCGGCAAATGCATCGCCTGCCGGCACGGTAAACCCAATTGCTGTGTCCGGATCGAAGTGCTCGGCGTGCATCGCGACGGCGCCATGTGCGAACAGATCCTTATCCCGGAACAAAACCTCTATCCAGCCAACGGCCTGTCGTTGGCCGATGCCGCGGCCGTCGAGTTCCTGGCCATCGGCGCCCATGCGGTGCGGCGCTCGCGTGCCGATCCCGGCGCACGGACGCTCGTCATCGGCGTCGGACCGATCGGGCTCGGCACCGCCATCTTCGCCCGCATCGCCGGGCTCGACGTGACGCTGCTCGACATGAGCAGCGAAAGGCTCGGCTTCGCCGCCAATGAACTCGGCTTCAAGACCCTCGACGGGTCGCGCGGCGCGGCATCCGATCTGGTCAGCGAAGCGACATCAGGCGAAGGCTTCGACGTGGTCTTCGACGCCACCGGGAACACCGGCTCGGTGCAGTCGGCCTTCGCTCATGTCGCGCATGGCGGGACATTGGTGCTGGTCAGCGTCGTGAAGGACGACATCGCCTTTTCCGACCCCGAATTCCACAAGCGCGAGATGACGCTTGTCGGCAGCCGCAATGCCTTGAGGGCCGACTTTGACCACGTCGCCGCTTCGATCCGCGATGGCGCCGTGCCGCTGGCCAAGCTCGTCACCCACCGCACCACGCTTGCCGACACGCCACGTGATCTCGCCCGCTGGGCGCATGAGAAATCCGGCCTGATCAAGGCCGTGATCGAGGTGGGGGCATAAGCTGGCAGATCGTGAACCCGGCCCGTATTGACCACGCCCCGCGCAGGGCGACCCCCAAACCGCCAAGCCGCTGACAACCGAGCTGGTCTGGTACCAGCGTTAGTATAAGGCCGACACGCCCTACAGCGCCGACAGTTTCAGCTCCACCCGCTCCGCCGGGAAGCGCGCCTCGGCGAATTGGATCGGCCGGCCGTCCGTCGTCATGTTGACGGCCATCGTGACCAGCACGATGCCGCCCGGCTGCAGATCGAGGTCGGCAAGGTCGGAAGCATCGGCGTGACGCGCCGACAGCACCGTCGATTGCCTGAGATAATCGTCTATGCCGAAACGCTTGAGCGATGCGGTGATCGACCCGGTCTCGGCCATGGCCACATCGATGCCGGCGAAGCGCCTGGCGTCGAACCAGCCGGAAGCGCGCGACACCGGCTTCCCATCGGCCTCGCCGCGCGTCTCCAGGCGAATCACATCCGATCCCCTGGCAACGCCCAGGGCTTCGGCGACGCGCCGGCTGGCGGGCTCGACCGATGAGGCCAGCAGCACGATATGCCGCTCCGACGCCTGGCCCTGCAAGCCGGTTGAAAATCGCGTGCGCGCGCCGATCGGATAGGACAGCCGCTTGCGCGACAGCACGAAAGTGCCGCGCCCCTGCTCGGCCCGCAGTACCCCGTCTTGCACGAGCGCCGCGATGGCGCTGCGCACCGTGTGACGGTTGACGCCATAGCGCTCGGCCAGCGCCACCTCCGGCGGCAGCGCGGCATTCTCGGCAAAATCGCCGGCAGCGATCGATTGCAGGATTCGGTCGGCGATCTGGCGCCACAACGAGACGCCGCTGCGCCGCTCGATACCGTCAGCCACGTGTTTTCCGTTCACGGTTTCGCCCCTGGCCGGCCCCTGTCACGCACCCGTCATGGACTCGCGTTAGGTAATGGGTATAATTCGTATGATTGTCTATATCAATAGACAAATTAGAAGCAAGGGTGTTGCTCATGCGAGGACAGGAAGCGCGCGACCAGGCCGAACGCAAGGCGGCCATGGCAACCCTGGCGCAGTCCAGCGGCGACGACATCGTTCGCCTCTGGAACGAATCCGGCCTGCCTGCCGAGGCCGAACTGCTGCGCGGTCCCGAGACCGGCCTGGTTACCATGCGCGGCCGCATCGGCGGCGGCGGCGCGCCGTTCAATGTCGGCGAGGCCACCGTGACCCGCGCCACAGTGCGCCTGCCGTCCGGACAGGTCGGCCATTGCTATGCGCTCGGCCGCGACAAGCAGAAGGCGAAGCTGGCGGCCATCGCCGACGCGCTGTGGCAGGACCCCGCCCACCGAGAGGCGGTCGAAACGGGCCTTCTCGCGCCGCTGCGGGCTGCCTTGACCACGGCACGAGAAAGGCGCCGCGCCGAAACGGCGGCAACGAAGGTGGATTTCTTCACCATGGTTCGCGGAGAAGATTGATGGATATCGCAGCGCAATCGATCGAGGGCGGGTTCGCCGATCCGGTGTTCAACGCCCAGACGGTGTTTCGCGCCGTCATGGACGCAATGGCGCGGCCGGGCAGCGTGCAACCCTTGCCGGCCCTGGCCCGCCCGCCGGCGCCGCTTTCGGCGACATCGGGCGCGGTTGCGCTGGCATTGTGCGACAATGACACGCCGCTCTGGCTCGACCCGGCCCTGCATGCCTCGGCAGCGGTCATGTCCTGGCTCGGCTTTCACAGCGGTGCGCCGCTGGCCAACACCCCGGCCGACGCGCATTTCGCGTTTGTGGCCTCGCCGGCCGAGATGATGGCGCTCGACGGTTTCTCGCAAGGCACGCAGGACTATCCCGACCGCTCGACCACATTGATCCTGCAGGTAGGCGATCTCACGTCAGGCACGCCGCTGCTGCTCGAAGGTCCTGGCATCGAGAAGACGGCGACGATCGCGCCGGCCCGCATGCCGCGTCATTTCATCGAGCAGTGGAAGCAGAACATCAACCGCTTTCCGCGCGGCGTCGACATCATCCTGGCGGCACATGACAGCCTCGCCTGCCTGCCGCGTACGACACGCATCAAGACGACGGAGGCCTAGCGATGTATGTTGCGGTAAAAGGCGGCGAAGCCGCGATCGCCAACGCCCACAGCCTGCTCGCTGACCGTCGGCGCGGTGACCGCTCGGTACCGGCACTGCGCCTCGACCAGATCGTCGAACAGCTGGCGCTCGGCGTCGACCGGGTGATGAGCGAAGGCTCGCTTTACGATCGCGAACTCGCCGCACTCGCTATCGTGCAGGCGCGCGGCGACATGATCGAGGCGATCTTCCTGGTGCGGGCCTACCGCACCACGCTGCCGCGCTTTGGCTATACAAATGCCATCGACACCGCCACCATGCTGGTCGAACGCCGCGTTTCGGCGACCTACAAGGACCTGCCCGGCGGCCAGTTGCTTGGGCCCACCTTCGACTACACGCACCGGCTGCTCGATCCCGAGCTTGCCGCCGGCGCCGATGTCGCCGCGCCCTTGCGGCGCGAGACGGAAGCGCAGCCAATGCCGCGCGTCTCGGCGATCCTCGCTCGCGATGGGCTGATCGAGCCGGACGGAGACATGCCGCAGGACCATGTCCCCGGCGACATTACCCGCGAGCCGCTGGAGTTCCCGATGGCTCGCGACATCCGCCTGCAGGCGCTGTCGCGCGGCGACGAGGGCTTCCTGCTGGCGCTCGGCTATTCCACGCAGCGCGGCTATGCCCGCAACCATCCCTTCGTCGGCGAGATCCGCATCGGCGAGGTCGAGCTGGAGCTCGACGTGCCCGAACTGCCTTTCGCTGTGCCGCTCGGTACCGCGCGCGTTACCGAATGCCAGATGGTCAATCAGTTCAAGGGCTCGGCCAAGGCGCCACCGCAATTCACACGCGGCTACGGGCTGGTCTTCGGCCAGAGCGAGCGCAAGGCGATGGCCATGGCACTCTGCGACCGCGCTCTTCGTGCAAGCGAACTCGGCGAGGACATTGTCGCCGCCGCCCAGGACGAGGAATTCGTCATCTCGCACTCCGACAACGTCCAGGCGACCGGCTTCGTCGAACATCTGAAGCTGCCGCATTATGTCGACTTCCAGGCCGAACTCGACCTCGTGCGCCGCATGCGCGCCGAGTACGGCGCCCGCGAAAATCCCGGCAAGATTGAAGAGAAGAAAGAGGCCGCGGAATGAGCGCGCAACCGACCGACATCGCCGCCTACAACTTCGCTTATCTCGACGAACAGACCAAGCGGATGATCCGCCGCGCGATCCTCAAGGGCATCGCCATTCCCGGCTATCAGGTGCCGTTCGCCTCGCGCGAAATGCCGATGCCCTATGGCTGGGGCACCGGCGGCGTCCAGGTTACCGCTTCGATCATCGGCCCCGACGATGTGCTGAAGGTCATCGACCAGGGCGCCGACGACACCACCAATGCGGTCTCGATCCGCGCCTTTTTCAAGAAGGTCGCCAATGTGGCGGTTACGACCGATACCGCCAGCGCCAGCATCATCCAGACCCGCCACCGCATTCCCGAACATCCGCTCGCCGCAGGCCAGGTGCTGGTCTACCAGGTACCGATCCCCGAGCCCCTGCGCTTTCTCGAGCCACGCGAGACCGAAACGCGCAAAATGCATGCGCTGGAGGAATACGGCCTCATGCATGTGAAGCTCTATGAGGACATCGCCAAGCACGGCCGCATCGCCACCACCTATGCCTATCCGGTGAAGGTCGAGGGCCGCTATGTGATGGACCCGTCTCCGACGCCGAAATTCGACAATCCCAAGATGCACCGCTCGCCGGCTTTGCAGCTGTTCGGCGCCGGCCGCGAGAAGCGCATCTACGCGCTGCCCCCCTTTACTGATGTGGTCAGCCTCGACTTCGAGGATCATCCGTTCGAGGTGCAGACCTTCGACCAGCCCTGCGCGTTGTGCGGCGCCGAGAACGTTTATCTCGACGAGGTCATCCTCGATGATCACGGCGGCCACATGTTCGTCTGCTCCGACACCGACCACTGCGAGAAGCGGCGCAGCACCCCTACCTCCCCCTTGTGGGGAGGTCGCGCCGAAGGCGCGGGTGGGGGTAGCGACCCATCGGCAGCCCCCACCCCGGCGCTGCGCGCCGACCCTCCCCACAAGGGGGAGGGTAAGGAGATACAATGACCGACGAACCCTTGCTACGCGTTTCGGCGCTCTCGAAATTCTACGGCTCGCGCGTCGGCTGCGACAACGTCACCTTCGATCTGTGGCCGGGCGAAGTCCTGGCTGTCGTGGGCGAATCCGGCTCCGGCAAGACGACATTGCTCAACTGCCTGTCGACGCGGCTGCTGCCCTCATCCGGCACCGCCAGCTACCGCATGCGCGACGGCCAGTTCCGCGAACTCTACCGCATGAGCGAGGCCGAGCGCCGCTTCCTGATGCGCACCGACTGGGGCTTTGTCCACCAGAATCCGGCCGACGGCTTGCGCATGACGGTGTCGGCCGGCGCCAATGTCGGCGAACGCTTGATGGCGGTGGGCGACCGCCACTACGGCAAGATCCGCGCCACCGCCGTCGACTGGCTGTCGCGCGTCGAGATCGAGGAAGATCGCATCGACGACGAGCCCCGCGCCTTTTCCGGCGGCATGCGCCAGCGCCTGCAGATCGCCCGCAACCTCGTCACCGGCCCGCGGCTGGTGTTCATGGATGAACCGACAGGCGGCCTCGACGTCTCGGTGCAGGCGCGCCTGCTCGATCTCTTGCGCGGCCTCGTCACCGATCTCGGCCTCGCCGCCGTCGTCGTCACCCATGACCTCGCGGTGGCGCGGCTTTTGTCGCAGCGCATGATGGTGATGAAGGACGGCCGCGTCGTCGAAAGCGGCCTCACCGACCGCGTGCTCGACGACCCGCGCGCGCCGTACACGCAATTACTTGTTTCCTCGATTCTGCAGGTTTGACGATGGCGCCAAGTCACCCCCCTCTGTCCTGCCCGCAAACGAATAACGATTGGAGTACCTTCTGATGCCGACGCCTCTCGTTGTTTCCGACGTCGCCAAGAGCTTCACCATGCATCTGCGCGACGGCATCAAACTGCCTGTCGTCGCCGGTGTCTCCTTCTCGATCCGCGCCGGTGAATGCACCGTGCTCGGCGGCCCGTCCGGGGCCGGCAAGAGCTCGATCCTGAAGATGCTCTACGGCAATTACGCCGTCGACGAAGGCCAGATCATCGTCACGCACGAAGACGGGCTGATCGACCTTGCCAGCGCCAGCCCGCGCACCGTGCTTGCCGTGCGCCGCCAGACCATCGGCTATGTCAGCCAGTTCCTGCGCACCGTGCCCCGCGTATCGGCGCTCGACGTCGTCGCTGAGCCGCTCGTAGAGCGCGGTGAGGATCGCGAAGCAGCAAGAAGCAAGGCGCGCGCCCTGCTGGCGCAGCTTAACCTGCCGGAAAAACTCTGGGCATTGCCGCCGGCGACCTTCTCCGGCGGCGAGCAGCAGCGCGTCAACATCGCGCGTGGCTTCATCACCGGGCACCCGATCCTGCTGCTCGACGAGCCGACCGCTTCGCTCGACGCAAGGAACCGCGATGTGGTGATCGAACTCATCGCCGCCAAGAAGGCGGCAGGCGTCGCCCTGCTCGGCATCTTCCACGACCATGATGTGCGCGAAGCGGTGGCCGACCGCATCATCGACGTCACCGCCTTCGCCCCGGGAAAGCTCGCCGCATGAGCAGGAAATTGTCGGAGACGCCGCTGGTCCACCCGACGGCGGACGTGGAGAATTCGACGCTTGGCCGGTGGACCGAAATCGCCGACCGCTGTCGGGTTTCGGAAAGCGAACTCGGCGACTATTCCTACATGATGCAGGACTGCGCCGTCTGGTGTGCGACGATCGGCAAATTCTCCAACATCGCGGCAAGCGTGCGCATCAACGCCACCAACCACCCGACCTGGCGGCCGACGCTGCACCATTTCACCTACCGCGCATCGGACTATTGGGACGATGCCGAACACGAGAGCGAATTTTTCGCTGAGCGCCGCGCCAGGCGCGTCACAATCGGCCACGACACATGGCTTGGCCATGGCTCGACAGTCCTGCCCGGCATCACCGTCGGCGATGGCGCCGCCGTCGGCGCCGGAGCGGTGGTATCGAAGGATGTCGCTCCCTACACCATCGTCGCCGGCGTGCCGGCAAAGCCGATCCGCGAGCGCTTCGACCGCCGCACTGCCGAGCGCTACCAGGCGCTTGCCTGGTGGGATTGGGACCATGCGAGGCTGCGCGCCGCACTCGACGATTTCCGTCAGCTCGAGGCCGAAGCTTTCCTGGAAAAATACGGTGGATGACGGTGGTGAATGGAATAGGGCTGCTCACTATTCGCATCCCTTACATAGAGTTCGGGCAGGGGGCTGTCTTCTCAAGCCGCCTGCCTTCCGCAGTTTCAGGGACGTGGAGCATTTCGAGGAACTGATGGTCCTGGCCTGATCGCGCGCGACGCGGCTGTGGGTGGTAACAAAACTGACATCAATCCGACACCGCAGGTTCATGGCGCTGCGCTAGCGAGGGTCAACAG
This sequence comes from Mesorhizobium sp. B2-4-1, assembly GCF_006442185.1. NCBI lineage: Bacteria > Pseudomonadati > Pseudomonadota > Alphaproteobacteria > Hyphomicrobiales > Phyllobacteriaceae > Mesorhizobium > Mesorhizobium sp. B2-4-1. Next base: position 79,611 of record NZ_VFVN01000012.1, read on the forward strand.
GACCTTCAACCGCGACTGGACGGGAACGCACCATGTCAGCCACGCTCGAAATCCGCGGCGTCACCCGACGATTTGGCAAGAACACCGCCGTCAACGATGTCAGCATCTCGATCCCGCAGGGTCAGATGGTCGGCGTCATCGGCCGTTCCGGCGCCGGCAAGTCGACCCTTCTGCGTATGATCAACCGCCTCATCGATCCCAGCCATGGATCGATTTTCTTCGACGGCGCCGAGGTCTCGCAATTGCGCGGTTCGCCGCTCAGGCGCTGGCAGCGCGACTGCGCCATGATCTTCCAGCAATTCAACCTTGTTCCGCGCCTCGACGTGCTGACCAATGTGCTGCTCGGCCGGCTGAACCATCGTCCGACCCTGTCGAACCTTTTCGGCATGTTCTCGCGAACCGAATGTGCGCAGGCGGTCGCCGCCCTCGAGCGGCTCGATATCGCCCGTACCGCGCTGCAGCCCGCAGGCACCTTGTCGGGCGGCCAGCAGCAGCGTGTCGCCATTGCCCGCGCCATGATGCAGCAGCCCCGGGTGATCCTGGCCGACGAACCGATCGCTTCGCTCGACCCGCTCAACGCCAAGGTGGTGATGGATTCGCTGCAGGACATCAATTTGCGCGAAGGCATCACCGTGGTCACCAACCTGCACACGCTGGACACCGCCCGTACCTATTGCAACCGCATCATCGGCATGGCCGCGGGCAAGGTCGTGTTCGACGGGCCGCCGGAGGAGCTTAACCGCGAGGCCGTCCGTCTCGTCTATGGCGCCGACAGCAATGGCGGCGAGATATCCGAGGCCATCACCTCGACCAGCGTTGCCTTCAAGCAAAAGATCGCCGCATCCGCCGGACCGCTCGAACCCGCATTCCCGGGTTACTGAGAGCGACCTGGATCGCCAGCCCGCGTCAGGGCACCCGTCAAAATCACCAACGCCGCCGGCGCGGGGCCGGAACCTACAGGAGAGAAATCAGATGTTCAGGAAAATGGTTTTCAGCGCCGTTTCGGTGCTTGCAATGGCCACCGGCGCGGCGCATGCCGCCGATATGAAGGAATTCCGCGTCGGCATCCTCGGCGGCGAGAACGAAACCGACCGGCTGCGCAACTACCAGTGCCTGGCCGATCACCTGAAGGCCGAATTCGGCTTCGAGAAGGTCTCGCTGTTCCCGGCCGCCGACTATGACGGCGTCATCCAGGGACTTCTCGGCGGCACGCTCGACTTCGCCGAACTCGGCGCTTCCGGCTACGCCAGCGTCGTCCTCAAGGATCCCAAGGCGGTAACCCCGATTCTCACAACCCAGCAGACCGACGGCGCGACCGGCTACTATTCGATCGGCCTGGCGCTGAAGTCCTCCGGCATCACCGACATCAAGTCGGCCAAGGGCAAGAAGCTCGGTTACGCCGATCCGGATTCGACCTCCGGCTACCTGATCCCGCTGACGCAGATTCCGAAGGACACGGGCGCGTCGAACGAGACCTTCTTCGCCTCGACCCAGTTCAATGGCGGCCATGAGAACAATGTGCTCGCCGTGCGTGACGGCAAGGTCGACGTGGCGGTGGACGATTCCTCCGGCATCGGCGACTTCAAGGACGGCTACACCTCCGGCACCTTCCACAAGGAAGTCGCCAAGGGCGCCGTCGACCCCAACGACTTCGTCGAGGTCTGGCGCTCGGGCCTGATCCCGAACGGTCCGCTGGTCGTGCGCACGGCGCTCGGCGACGAGATGACGGCCAAGCTGGCCGCCTTCTTCACCGACCTGCCCAAGAAGGACAAGGCTTGCTTCGAAGGCGTCGAAGGCGGCGATTTTACCGGCTACGTTCCGGTGAAGGCGGATTTCTATAACGTCATCGTCGAAGCCCGTAAGGCAGCCATCGGCGGCTAAAGGCAGAAATCAGGAAGGGCGGCGCCGAGAAAACGCCGCCCTTCTTGCATCTCCGACCATGACCCTTTCCCTGACAGCTCCTTCCGGCGCCACGCACCAGATGGCCGACGCCTGGCGTCGCCAGACCTCCTTGCGCCGGCTCTACACCGCCATCGGCGTCGGCCTGTTGTTGGTCGCACTCGGCGGCACCATGTGGTTTGCCGACGAGGCCAATGCCGGGCACTTCTTCGACCGGCTGCCGCATATTCTGGATTTCCTGAGCTGGCTCGTTCCCAAGGACTGGAACGATGTCTGGCGGGCGCTGTTCGACATCGCCTCCCCGCATGACACCGGCACGCAGGAATTCAACTTTCCGCTCGGCCGCGCCTATGTCTGGGGCGGTTTCTACATCCCGGAATATTTCGAGCTGATGCTGACCACGCTTAACGTGGCGCTGGTCTCGACATCAATTGGTTTCGTCTTCGCCGTGCCGTTCTCCTTCATCGCGGCGCGCAACCTGACGCCGCATCCGCTGCTGCGGCTTGTCGTCAAGCGCTTCATGGAACTGCTGCGGGCCTTTCCCGAGATCGTCATCGCCGGCCTGTTCGCGGCCATCGTTTCGATCGGTCCGATCGCCGCCATCATCGCCATCGGTCTGCATTCGATCGGCGCGTTGGGCAAGCTGTTCTACGAGATCAACGAGAACGTCGACATGCGCACCGAGGAAGGCCTGCGGGCCGTCGGCGCCAACTGGTTCGAGCGGGTACGCTTTGCCGGCCTGCCGCAGGTGCTGCCCAATTTCATGTCCTATACGCTGCTCAGGATCGAGATCAACGTGCGCATCTCCACCATCATGGGCGCGGTCGGCGGCGGCGGCATCGGCGAGGAGCTGAAGCTGTCGATCTCGCGCGGCTTCGGCGCCAAGACGATAGCCTTGGTGCTGCTCCTGTTCACGACCATCTTCATCGTCGACCAGTTCTCCGCCTGGCTGCGCCGCAAGCTGGTCGGCGAACAAGCCTTTGTGATGAGCGCCTGATCCATGACCGCCGCCGAAATTCAGTCGATCGAGGACCGCTTCCCGCAAGTGTTCCGCCGGCCGTTCCACAGGCGCTTCGGGCCGCTGCTGCTGCTTGGCGGCATCTTGCTCTACCTGCTCTACGCGCTGTGGTTCTTCAATCTGCCGCAAGTGCTGCGGGAATCGCATTGGGAGCGGCTGCCGCTGTTCCTGACCCAGTGGATCAGTTACGACGTGCAGCCGATCTTCCGCCTCGACGAGCCGCAGATAACGGCCAAATACCCCCGCTTTTCTGTACTCGGCCCCAATCCCCACCCGGATTGGGTCAAGACCAACGCCGACGGTTCGGTGACGGTCCTGATCGACGGCACGGCGAAGTCGGTCACCTTCGACAAGGCACGAGCAACGATCGTCGCCGCTGGGACGAGCGTGGCGGTGGCGCTGGACAGCGGCAAGCCGCTGGTCTCGGGACCTGTTCCCGACTGGGTCACCGTGCATGAGGATGAGGTCGTCGCCGACATGGGCTTCGCCGGCGAGGTCCGCGTCGCCCCCGATCGCGTCAGGATCCGCAAGCGCTTTCTCGGCTGGGCGAACTTCGTCTTCGACACACGCTCGCCCTTCTTCGGAAAATCCGCCGGCGAGGTGGTGTCACTGATCACGTCGGGCCCCGAGCTGAAAGCGGGCACCTCCAATCTGGCGCTCGCCGGCAACAACATCTGGAACAATGCGCAGTGGCAGCATGGCGATGTCTGGACAAAGCTGTTGCAGACCATCGTCATGGCCTTTCTCGGCACCGCGCTCGGCGGCATCGTCGCCTTCCCGCTCGCCTTCTTCGCCGCCCGCAACATCACCCCCAACCGGCTGGTCAACCAACTGCTCAAGCGCTTCTTCGACTTCATGCGCTCCATCGATATGCTGATCTGGGCACTGTTCTTCACGCGCGCCTTCGGACCGGGTCCGCTGGCCGGCAGCGCCGCGATCTTCTTCACCGAGATCGGCACGCTCGGCAAAACCTATTCCGAGGCGCTGGAGAACATCGATGACAAGCCGCGCGAGGGTGTTGTGTCGACAGGCGCCAACCGTCTTCTGGTGCAGCGCTACGGCGTACTGCCGGAAGTGGTGCCGGTGTTCATCAGCCAGACGCTCTATCAGTGGGAATCCAACACCAGGGGCGCGACCATCATCGGCGCCGTCGGTGCCGGCGGCATCGGCCTGAAACTGTGGGAAGCGATGCGCACCAATTCCAACTGGGCCAACGTCTTCTACATGGTGCTGCTGACGCTGGTCGTGGTCTTCATCTTCGACAACATTTCCAATTTCCTGCGCCGCAGGCTGAGCCGGACGATTCATGACTACAACAGGTTGCAGGCCGAACTGGGCTAACCTTGTGACGCATAAGCGCGGGCATCGTATGGTGCCGCGCCAAGGGTCGACCCCCACTCCGTCGAGCTGCGCTCGACACCTCTCCCCCGATCGACGGGGGAGAGGAAAGCGCCAGGGCGTCCTGGCCGATCCTAGGCGGAGGCTCCTTTCTATCCCGAGCCACCGGGGCCTTTCCTCTCCCTCCGGAGGGGGGAGAGGTGGCTCGGCGAAGCCGAGACGGAGTGGGGGAACCACCTGGAAACCGCCGCGAACGCAACTGGAAAATGGGCCAGGCGCAATCAACGCCTCGCCTTGCGCCAAAGGTCGCCGACGCAGGTCTTGTTCGCGTCACTATCGCCCGACCAAGGCACCTAGGCGGCCTTCTTCCACCCGTTCTTGATATGCTTATATCCATCCCGATAAACCGCTTCCGGGCTCTCGGAAAAATCGCGCCACACCTTGGTCGCCGCCGCGAGATCCTTCAGCGAACGTCCAAACGCCTCGATCGTCAGCCAGTCGTCGTAGCCGCTCTTGCGGATGGCCGAGAATGTTTCCTTCCAGGGGATGTTGCCGCGCCCCGGCACGCCGCGATCGTTCTCCGATATATGGATATGCACGACATTCCTGCGATGCTTCGTATAGGCGCCGATCGGGTCTGCCTCCTCGATATTGGCGTGGAAGGTGTCGTACATCGCCTTGATGTGCGGCCGGTCGATGGCATCGATATGCTCCGACAGGTCGGCCATCGTGTTGAGGAGATAGCATTCGAAGCGGTTGAGCGCCTCGAGCCCGATGATGACGTTCCTCTTGCCTGCATGATCGCCGATGGCGCGCTGCGAGGTGACGGAGCGTTTCTTCTCGGCCGCGGTCGGCCCGGAACCGGAAAAGGCGCCGAGCGTCGAATGCAACGGGCCGCTCAGCGTTCTGGCGCCGAGCGCGTCTGCGCAATCGATCGCCCATTTCATGTAGTCGACACCGGCCTTGCGCGCTGCCGCATCGGCCGAGATCAGGTTCATCGCCGGATCGCCCATCGCTGAAACGGCGGTCCGTTCAAGCCCTATGCGATCGAGCAGCTCGCCCAATTTCCTGTAGTCGTCCGGCATGCCGGCAAAGATCGGTATCTCGACGCCGTCGAAGCCGGTGGCCTTGATGTCGCGAAGCAATGGCTCGTGCTTCTTCGACACCGCCGTCGTCCACAAGAACATGCACATGCCGATTTTCATCGACGCCCCTCCCCCAAAATGATCCCCCCGCGAGATCAAATTTAAAGTTTCGTCCACGCTCCATTCTTCTTCGACGATTTCACGCAGGCCTCGATGAAGGCCATGCCCTCGACGCCGTCCTGAATGGTCGGGAACACGACGTCCTTGGCAGGTTTGCCGCCCTTGCGCCGCGCGGCGCGGATGGCGCGTGCGGCCTCCTGGTAGATGTTGGCGAAGCCTTCGAGATAGCCTTCGGGATGACCGGAGGGAACGCGGCTGACACGGCCCGCCACCGGCAGCGCGCCGGCGCCGTTGCGGGTGATCAGCTGCTTGGGCTGGCCGAACGGCGTATACCAGAGATAGTTCGGGTCGGCCTGCACCCATTCCAGCCCGCCCTTCGAACCATAGATGCGCAGCTTCAGCCCGTTCTCATGGCCGGGCGCCACCTGGCTTGCCCAGATCATGCCTTTTGCCGCATGCGTCTTGCCGACCGGCTTGAAGCGCAGCATGACGTTGACATTGTCGTCGAGCTGCCGTCCCGGCACGAAGGCGTCGAGATCGGCCGACAGAGTGTCGAGTTCCAGCCCGGAGACAAAGCGCGCAAGATTGTAGGCATGCGTGCCGATGTCGCCGAGCGCGCCGCCGGCGCCGGCCTGCTTGGGGTCGGAACGCCACGCCGCCTGTTTTTGACCGGTGGCGGCAAGGTCCTCCGTCAGCCAGTCCTGCGGATATTCCGACTGCACGATGCGGATGTCGCCGAGCACGCCCTTGGCCACCATCTCGCGCGCCTGGCGGATCATCGGATAGGCGGTGTAATTGTGGGTCAGCACGAACACCTTGCCGGTCTTCTCGACGATCGCCGCGAGCTTCTTTGCCTCGGCCAGCGTCGTCGCCAGCGGCTTGTCGCAGATGACATGGATGCCGGCTTCAAGAAACGCCCTGGCCGCCGGCACATGCACATTGTTCGGAGTGACGATGGCCACCGCCTCGATGCCATCCGGGCGCTTTGCCTCGGCCTTGGCCATCTCGGCATAGGACGCGTAGCTGCGCGAAGGGTCGAGCCCGAGCTCGGCGGCAGAGGCCTTGGCGCGCGCCGGATCGGACGACAGCGCGCCGGCGACCAGCACGAACTCATTGTCCATGCGCGCCGCGATCCGGTGCACCGCGCCGATGAAAGCGCCTTGCCCGCCACCGACCATGCCATAGCGGATCGGGCCGCCTCCCGTTTCCGACTTCGATGCACCGACCATGTCGTCTCCCTCGTGTCTGAGATACCCCTCCCTCGAGGGAGAGGGAAAACCCGCGCTAGATTCCCATCATGGCGCGCAGCACCTTCTTATCCGTGGCACCGCCGGCGAAATCGTCGAACGCCTTCTCCGTCACCCGGATGATGTGGTGCTGGATGAAGGGCGCGCCTTCGGCCGCGCCGTCCTCCGGATGCTTCAGGCAGCACTCCCACTCCAGCACCGCCCAGGAATCATAGTTGTACTGCGTCAGCTTGGAGAAAATGCCGCCGAAATCCACTTGTCCGTCGCCGAGCGAGCGGAAGCGGCCGGCGCGGTTCGTCCAGCTCTGGTAGCCGGAATAGACGCCTTGCCGCCCGGTCGGGTTGAACTCGGCGTCCTTGACGTGGAAGGCCTTGATGCGCTCGTGGTAGATGTCGATGAATTCGAGATAATCGAGCTGCTGCAACAGGAAGTGCGACGGATCGTAATTGATGTTGCAGCGCTTGTGGCCACCGACCGCGTCGAGGAACATCTCGAACGTCGCCCCGTCGAACACATCCTCGCCGGGATGGATTTCGTAGCCGACGTCGACGCCATTGTCCTCATAGACATCGAGGATCGGCTTCCAGCGCTTGCCTAGTTCTGCGAACGCCTCTTCGATCAATCCGGCCGGCCGCTGTGGCCAGGGATAGAGGTAGGGGAAAGCCAGCGCGCCGCTGAAGCTCACCGAGACGTCGAGCCCGAGATTGCGCGACGCCTTGGCCCCGAACTGCATCTGTTCGACCGCCCATTGTTGCCGCGCTTTGGGGTTGTTGTGCACCGAAGCCGGCGCAAAGCCGTCGAACTGCGCGTCATAGGCCGGATGCACCGCCACCAATTGCCCCTGCAGATGCGTCGATAGTTCGGTGATCTCAACGCCGGCGTCGACACAGATGCCCTTCACCTCGTCGCAATAGGCCTTGGAAGACGCAGCCTTCTGGAGGTCGAACAAGCGCGCGTCCCAGGTCGGGATCTGCACGCCCTTATAGCCGAGGCCGGCCGCCCATTTTGTGATCGATGCAAGCGAATTGAACGGCGCTGCATCGCCCGCGAACTGCGCCAGGAACAGTCCAGGGCCCTTCATCGTCCTCGGCATCGGCATCCTCCCTCATTGTTGTCGCGCCCGAGCATAGCGCCGATTGAAGACAGAGCCAGCCACTTTGGTCTGTTCTCAACGGTCACTTGCGTGCATTGTCATTCTGGTATTACCAAACGTGGCGATTTGGTCAAGCCTTGCCACTCACATTCAGAGCCCTCCACCGTGCCACGGGAGGGCAGCATAGTCCAATATAATCAATGGAGTAATCCAGACATCAAGTTGCCATCGCACAGTTCTTGCCGCGCGTGGGAAATTGCTGTAGACCTCGTCTTGGGCCCAATTGGTCGAACCAGTTTGCGAAGAAATGCTGGAACGCCTTGGGGAGGAACCGTCCGTCACATCCGGTGACGGCATGTTGCAGGCGAACCATTAGGGACGATCCGGGAAGGACAGACCATGCATCTTTCGACGCACAACTGGATGCGCGCGGAACCGTTGGAGACGACGCTCAAGCGCATCAAGAAATTCGGCTATGAGTCGATCGAGATTTCCGGCGAGCCCGACCAATACAAGACCAAGGAGACGCGCGCGCTCCTGAAGGAGCACGGCATACGCTGCTGGGGCGCCGTGACCTTGATGCTGGGCGAACGCAACCTTGCCGCCCGGGACCAGGGCCAGCGCGAGCGCTCCGTGCAATACGTCAAGGACGTGTTGACCATGGTCAGCGAACTCGACGGCGAGATCATCACGCTGGTTCCCGCGACCGTCGGCAAGGTCGTGCCGGACGGCACCGAGGAAGAGGAATGGAAGTGGGTGGTCGATGCCACCAGGGAGTGCTTCACCCACGCCAAGAAGGTCGGCGTCAAGATCGCGGTCGAGCCACTCAACCGTTTCGAGACCTACCTGTTCAATCGCGGCGCCCAGGCCCTGGCATTGGCCGACGCTGTCAGCCCGGAATGTGGCGTCTGCCTGGACGCCTACCACCTCCATATGGAGGAATTTAACGTTTACGACGCGATCCGTAAGGTCGGGAAGCGCCTGTTCGACTTCCATGTCGCCGATAATAACCGCTTCGCCGCAGGCCTTGGCCAGATCGACTGGCCGAAGATCGTCGCGACCTTGCGGGAGGTCGGCTATGACGGGGCGCTGACCAACGAGTTCGTCGCGCCTGTCGACCGCACCCCGGCCGCGCCCTACCCCGACATGGTCGAACGCCACCCGGTCGACATCTCGCCCGAGCAGCTCAAATTCATCCAGGATCACGGCTCCAGCGTGCTGACGGAAAAGTTCTACACCGACCAGATGCGGATCACTGCCGAAACGTTGCTGCCGCTGATCAAGTAGCCGATCCGATTGGGAATGAGCCCTCCCGCCATCCGGCGGCAGGGCCGGGGAAGACCATGCGCATCAAAAGCGTCCAGGCCTGGTGGATTCGCATACCGATCGAGGCGGCCAAGCAGCACCGCAGCGATTTCGGTCAGGTGACGACCTTCGACGCCGCCATCCTGCGCATCGAAACCGATGACGGGCTGGTCGGCTGGGGCGAAGGCAAGAACGCCGCCGGCAGCGCCGGCAGCTATGGTGCGCTCGTCCATATGCTGAACCGCGAGGTCGGGCCGCAGCTCGTCGGCCGCGATCCGGCCGATATCGGCATCATCTGGGAAATGCTCTACAACGGCGTGCGCCACGACAGCGCGGCGCGCGCCGGCCATGCCATGCCGCAGCTGGCGCGGCGCGGCATGAGCGTGGCCGCCATCAGCGCCGTCGACATCGCGCTCTGGGACATACTGGGCAAATCGCTCGGGCAGCCGGTCTGGCGGCTGATCGGTGGGCGCAAGCTCGATCGCATGCCGGCCTACGCCTCGGGTGGCTGGGCGTCCGCCGACGCGATCGGCGACCAGCTCAAATCCTATGTCGCCAGGGGCGGCTTCAAGGCGCTGAAGATGCGCATCGGCGCCATGGATGGCGCCGCGCATGTGTCGGCCGCTCGCGTTCGCGCCGCCCGTGAGGCGCTCGGCCCCGACGTCGAGTTGATGGTCGACGCCCATGGCACCTATACGGTGGCGGAGGCCAAGCGTTTCATCCATCTCGCCGGCGATCTCGACCTTGCCTGGTTCGAGGAGCCGGTGATCGCCGACGACAAGTCCGGCCTTGCCGAAGTCCGTGCCTCCGGCGCCATACCGATCGCCACCGGCGAAAGCGATGCGACCCGCTATGCCTTCCGCGACCTCGCCGTGCTCAAGGCCGCCGACATCTTCCAGCCCGATCCCGCCTTCTGCGGCGGCATCAGCGAGGCCATGAAGATCGGAACCATCGCCAGCGCCTTCAACCTGCGCTTTGCGCCGCATCTATGGGCCGGCGCGCCCTGCTTCTTCGCCGGGCTGCATGTCTGCGCCGCCTCGCCGTCGAGCTTCACCGTCGAATATTCGCTCGGTGCCAATCCGATGATCCACGACCTTGTCGAAGAGACTGTCGAAGCCAGGGACGGTATGATAGCGATCCCCGAAAAACCCGGATTGGGATTCACCATTTCGGAGCGATTCCTGGAGGCGCACGCGCAACGCAATTGACGATGAAAGAAAACAACCTTCTCGCGGAGCTTGCCGCCTATCTGTTCTCCCATTCCGACAAGGAGACGGGCCGAACCCCGTCGGAACGCGAACTGGCGGAGCATTTCGGCGTCAGCCGCGGCCAGATCCGCGAGGCGCTGGCCATTCTCGAGGCCATGCGCATCGTCGAGCGCAGGGCCAAGTCCGGCATCTATATCGACACCAAGCAGGCCAGCGTCGAGGCGCTGGCGCTGTTCGCGCGCGCCGGCCTGCCGCTCGATCCCTTGCAGATCTACGAGACGGTCGAATTGCGCAAGATCCATGAGATCAAGGCGGCCGAACTTGCATGCTCGCGTGCCACCGAGGAGAATTTCGAACGGCTGCGCGAGATCCTGAAGGCCTCGGAAGAACGCATCGCGGCAGGCGAAGGCCTCGCCAAGGAGGACCGCGAATTCCATCTCGAGATCGTGCGCGCCACCAAGAATGGCGTCTTCCACAACATCTGCAGCGTTTACTATTTGATGGGCGAGCAGCGCCTACCGATCTACTTCAACGATCCGGAGCGCAGCGTGCGCTCGCATGCCGAACACATCCAGATATACGAGGCGCTGCTGCGGCGCGACGGCAATCTCGCCCAGGCGCTGATGAGCGCCCACCTGCAGGGCGCGGAAAGCTACTGGAAGGGGCTGATCGAAGGCCTCGGGGCGGCGTCGCAAAACCCGACGCTCGAACAGGCCTGACGGGGATGACGCGCATCCTGTCGACGCACAGACTGCATCCGCGCGCCGCGGCCATGCTGGCGGGGGCGGGTGAGCTTGTCGTCGCCTCGGCCATCGATCCGGGCACGCTGGCCGCCGAGGCGAGGAATGCCGACATCGTCATTGTGCGCGCGCCCCTGCCGCCACTGTTGTTCGAGGGTGCCACCAGGTTGCGGGCAGCGATCCGCCATGGCGCCGGGCTCGACATGATCCCGATGGAAGCAGCGACCGCGGCAGGTGTGCTGGTCGCCAACGTGCCGGCGGTCAACGCACGCTCGGTGGCCGAGCATGTGATGTTTGCAGCCCTCGCCCTGCTTCGGCAGTTTCGTGTCGTCGACCGCGACCTGCGCGCCAAGGGCTGGCTTGCCGGTCGCGAGCACGCGAATTCCAACATCGAGCTCGCCGGCAAGACGATCGGCATCGTCGGTCTCGGCGCCGTCGGACAGGCCGTTGGCCATATCGCCGCGCATGGGTTCGACCTGAAAGTGGTCGCAACGACCCGCAGCATGCAGCCGGCGCCGGACAAGGTCGGCTTCCTGTCGATCGACGCGCTGGTCGAGCAGAGCGACATCATCGTCCTGTGCTGTCCGCTGACGCCGGAAACGCGCGGCCTGATCAGCCGCGAACGCATATCGCGCATGAAACCCAACGCGCTGCTGATCAACGTGTCGCGCGGGCCCGTCGTCGATGACGACGCGCTGATCGAGGCCTTGCGGGAGCGCCGCATCGGCGGTGCCGCGCTCGACGTGTTCTCGACGCAGCCGCTGCCACCGGATCATCCCTATTTCAGCTTCGACAATGTCGTGATCACCCCGCACATGGCCGGCATCACCGAGGAATCGATGATGCGCATGGGCGTTGGCGCGGCCGGCGAGGCCCTGCTGGTGCTGGCAGGCAAATTGCCGGTCAATCTGCGCAACCCGGAAGTGGTCGGGCACTATCGGCGACGGTTTCCCGCCGACAGCTAGACCATCGCCGTTTCGCCCCAATTCTTCGCGACGCTGGAGCCATGTCCGTTCTCCGCCTCGCATTCCTTTGCCTTGCCACCACTTCAGCGGGCCTGCTGCCCTCGCTCGCCGCGGCCGAAAGCAGCTATGTCTATTGCGACAACGGGCTGCGCTGCTTCAAAGCTCCCTGCCCATCGAACAGCGTGCTCGACCTCGCCACCGGCAAGATCATCAAAGGCGTGTCGATCGACACCGGCGGATTGCCGACGAAGGACAAGGCGATGGTCGAGGCGTCGGATGCGCTCTCTGCCGGCAAGATTGTCGTCAGGGGATCGATCGAGCGACGCACCCAGACCATCACCGGCAAGCAATACAGCCTGCCGTGGCTGATCGCGACGGCCGTCGAGCGCGCCGCCAAGGACAGCGAACGCAAGCACTGCTCTTCACACTGACATTCGGTTCAGTCCCGATCAGCCGCCCAGCAATCTCTCCACTTCAGCGGCGATGCTCAGCAGACGGCGGTCATGGCCGTGGCGCGCCACCAGCATCAAGCCGGCCGGCAGCGCCATGCCTGGTATCGGCAGCGAGATCGCGCAGAGATCGAACTGGTTGGCCACCTGCGTGTTGCGCAGCAGCAGGCCCTCCGTGCGATCGCGCAGACCGGCATCTTGCGCCAGGGACACGATGGTCGGCGCCGTCACCGGCGTGGTTGGCAGGGCCAGCACGTCGACCGACGTCAGCCGCTCATCCATGGCGGCGGCCAGCACGGCACGGCGACGCAGTGCCCTGATGTAAACCGGGGTCGGCAGCATTGCCGCCCGCGACAAGGGTCCGCTCACATGCGGGTCAACCGGCACCGGAGAGCCCGCCGCCAGCCAGTCTGCATGCACTTCGGCCCCTTCCATCGCGGCGATCGAACCGCGTTTTGTGACCGCGCGAAGGTCGGCGATCAGGTCGTCGATCGACAGGTCCGCGACCCGTGCGCCGGCCTGCTCGATCTTGCCGAGGCAGCGCTCGAACGCTGCTGCCACCGCGCCTTCAGTCTCTCCGAAAAGCACGCCGCGCGGGAGACCGATGCGCAACCCCGCAAGGGCGAGTGGCGCCGGCAGCGCCAAGTCCTCGCCCGCCATCACCGCATCGGCTGCGGCGCATTGCGCCACGGTGCGGGCGAGCGGGCCGACCGAGTCCAGCGTGGCCGACAGTGGAAAGGCGCCTGTGAGCGGCACCCGCCGCGCCGTCGGCTTGAAGCCGACGACGCCGTTAAGTGCCGCCGGAATACGGATCGATCCGCCAGTGTCGGAACCGATGGAGATTTCGCTCGTCCCCTCGCCGACGGAAACGCCGGCGCCGGAGGAAGAGCCGCCGGGAATGCGGTCGGCATCGGTCGCGTTGCCAGGCGTGCCATAGTGCTGGTTGTCGCCGATGGCGGTAAAGGCGAACTCGGTCATGTTGGTCTTGCCGATGATCACCGCGCCGGCTTGCCGCAGCCGGCGCACAATCATGGCGTCGCCAATTGCCGGCGCAGCATCCTTGAGCAGCAGTGATCCGGCCGTGGTCGCCTCGCCGCAGACATCGAACAGGTCCTTGATCGAAATGATCGTTCCGTCGAGCGGTCCGAGCCTCACGCCGGCCCTCCGCCGCGCGTCGGCGGCATCGGCTGCGGCTCGCGCGGCTTCGATATAGAGTTTCGTGAACACACGTTCTTCACCGGCACGGGCGGCGAGACGCGCAAGGGTAGTTTCCAGGTGATCGCGGACGGATTGCATCTTCGGTGTCGGACTCCGGACCTCTGGGACGTCTTAAGCTTAGCAGCCGGCGCGTGGCGTGCCGAGACTTAACCCGGCGCGGGCGGTTTTGCACCCCTGGCGGACGCAAGGAAGAGAACGATGCTCTACAAAGGCAGCTGTCATTGCGGCAAGGTCGCCTTCGAGTTCGAGGCGGAACTGACCGGAGCCGTGCGGTGCAATTGCTCGATCTGCTCGCGCAAGGGCGCCTTGCTGTGCGCCGTTCCGCATCAGGCGCTGCGGGTGCTGGCCTGGAGCGACGAGATCGGCACCTACACTTTCGGCAACCGCGCCATCGCGCACCGCTTCTGTCGCACCTGCGGCATCCATCCTTTCGCCGAGGATGTGCGCGAGGGGAGTGAACGCAGCGCCTACATCAACGTCAACTGTGTCGCCGATGTCGATCCGTCCGCCTTGTCGATCTTCGACTTCGATGGGCGTTCAGCCTGAATTTCGCCGGCAGCCTGCCGCGTCTGCCTGTCAGCGACGCCGCCATCGCAAAGGCAACGGCCCGAGAACCATGATGGTTCTCGGGCCGTTGCGCAAGTCAGGGATGGTTGTCGGGAGAGCCTACTCGGCGCGTTTTGGGCCGAGCAGAAACACCACGACTGCCGCCAGCAAAGTCGCCACGCCGCAATAGGCGAAGGCACTGGCGACGCCGGCATGATCGACCAGCAGGCCGCCAAAGACGGCGCCGAGCGCAATCGCCACCTGGAAGGTGGAGACCATCAGGCCGCCGGCGCTCTCGGCCTGATCGGGCGCGGCCCGCACCAGCCATGTCTGCAGCCCGACCGGCACCGCGCCGAAGGCAAAGCCCCAGGCCGCCACGGCGGCGGCGGCGATCGCCGGCGAGGCGCCGAAGACCAGCATCGAGGCGGCGGCCACTGCGATCAGCAGGGGTGCCAGCGCGACGGCGGCCTTGAGATTGCGTTCGGCCAGGATGCCGCCGGCGATATTGCCGAAGAAGCCGCCTATGCCATAGGCCAGGAGCACCAGCGAGATTGTCTCGATGCCGAGCATCGGGATCTTCTCGAGGAAGGGGCGCACATAGGTGAAGCCGGCAAAGTGCCCCGAAGCGACCAGCAGCACGACCAGCAGCGCCACCCTGATGGACGGGCGTTCCAGCACCTCGAGCAAGGTGCGGAAACTTGCCACGCCCATCGGCGGCAGCTTCGGAATGGTGGCGACCTGCACCAGCAACGCCAGCGCGGCGACGACGGTGGCGATCATGAAAGCCGTGCGCCAGCCCCAGATGTCGCCGACATAGGCCCCGACAGGGGCGGCAGTGACGGTGGCCAGCGAAACGCCGGTCAGGATGATCGACATGGCGCGCGGCATCAGCCGCATCGGCACCAGCCGCAACGCCATGGCCGCCGACATAGCCCAGAAGCCGCCGAGTGCAACGCCGAGCACGACGCGGGCAAGCAGAAGCATGGACAGCGACGAGGCAAAGGCGGCCAAAAGGTTCGAGGCGATCAGAAACGCGGTCAGCATCCACATCACCAGCCTGCGATCCATGCGCCGTGTCATGATCGCCATTGTGGGGGCGGCAATGGCGCCGACGATCGCGGTCGCGGTGACCGCTTGTCCCGCAACGCCTTCGCTGACGCCGAGATCGCTCGCCATCGGCGTCAACAGGCTGGCGGGCAGGAATTCCGCCGTGACGAGACCGAAAACACCAAGCGCCAGCGAGACGACGGCGCCCCATGCCGGCTCTGTTCGTTCCTCCTGATCGACAGTGTTCAATAGGGCGGCGTCGACGACGCCCGTCGCGGGTTCGGCCATGGTCAGTCTCCGATGAAGTTGCAGCGCAACATTTGGCTGCACTGCAACATAGGGAGTGACGGCCTGGAGTTTCCATGCTAGAAACACCATTATGTTTGACCGTTCGTCCAAAATTCCGACCACTGGCGATCCGCTGACCGACATATTGCGCGGGCTGCGTCTCGACGGCGTCGACTACGCCCGTTGCGAAATGCGGGAGCCTTGGGGCATCCAGTTTCCGGCCCAGGCAGCGGCGCGATTCCACTTCATCGGCCGCAAGGGCTGCTGGCTGATGCAGCCCTCGGGCGAGTGGGTCGAGCTCAAGGCGGGCGACGCGGCGCTGCTGCCGCGTGGCGCAGCGCATGTGCTGGCAAGCGAACCGGGCACCAAGGCTTGGCCGATCCAGGGCTACGCGGCCGAAGAAGTCTGCAAGAACGTCTATTGCATGTCCAATGAAGCCATGTGCCCCGATGGTCGCTGTCCGGGCACGCTGCTGTTTTTCGGCAGCATGTACTTCAACATCGATGGCCTGCATCCCCTGCTCGGCATGATGCCTGATGTCATGCGCGCGCATGAACTCGAAGCTTATGAGCCGGGTATTCCGCATCTCCTGGACTCGATGGCGCGTGAAGTGACGATGGAGCGCGTCGGCTCCGGCGGCATTCTGGCGCGGCTCGCCGACGTCCTTGCCGCCACCGTGATCCGCTCATGGGTCGAGCGCGGCTGCGGCGATTCAAGCGGTTGGATCGCGGCGGTCAGGGATCCCGACATCGGGCGCGTTCTGGCCGCCATCCATCTCGAACCGGACCGCGACTGGACCGTCGAGGCGCTCGCCAGGATGATGGGCGCCTCGCGATCGGGCTTTGCCGAGCGTTTTGCCACCATTGTCGGCGAGACGCCGGCCAGGTACGTCACCCAGGTGCGCATGCACCAGGCCCGACAATGGCTGGTGCGCGATCGCCAGAAGATTTCCGTCGTCGCCACACGCCTGGGTTATGAGTCGGACGCCGCCTTCAGCCGGGCCTTCAAGCGCGTCATCGGCTCGGCTCCCAGCCACCTGCGTGCCGAGGAACATGCTGAGATCCGCCAGGCCGGCTGAAGCGCCAGGCCGTGACTCCAGGCTGGAGCAATTCCGTCCGGAATTGCCCGAAGAGGTACAGCAGTTCAGCGTTTCCGTGGGACGCTGAACTGCTGTAGGAATCGGCATGGACTTGACCTCGCCCAACGACACTGTGCCGGCCCCGGGGGGTGCGTTGACCGAGATGTTGCGCGCGCTGCGCCTCGAGGGCGTCGACTATGGCCGCTGCGAACTGGGCGCGCCTTGGGCCGTGCTCTTTCCGGTGCAGAAGGCGGCGCGGTTTCACTTCATCGGCCGTGCCGGATGCTGGCTGCTTTCGCCACTAGGCGAATGGATGGAACTGAAAGCCGGCGATGCATTGCTGTTGCCGCGCGGCGCCGGGCATATCCTTGCCAGCGCACCCGGTGTACAAGCCGAACCGCTCGAAAGCTACAGCGTCGAGCCCCTGCAGGACAATGTCTACGCCGTCTCGAACGGCGGCCATGGTGCAAAAACGCTGCTGTTCTGCGGCAGCATGCACTTCAACCACGATGGCTCGCATCCACTGCTGGCCATGATGCCGGATATGCTGCGCGCGAAGGAGCTGATGGCCGGCGAGCCAAGCATCCCGCATTTGCTGGAAGCCATGGCCGACGAGGCGACGAGGAACCGGGCCGGCTCCGGCATGATGCTGGCGCGGCTGGCCGATGTATTGGCCGCAGCCATCATCCGCTCCTGGGTGGAGAACAGCGCCGGTGACATCACGGGTTGGATCGCGGCGATCAAGGATCGGGACATCGGCCGCGTGCTGGTCGCCATTCATCGGCAGCCTGACAGGAACTGGACCGTCGAAGCGCTGGCCCGCGAGATGGGCGCCTCACGGTCGGCTTTTGCCGAACGTTTCACGGCCGTCGTCGGAGAGACGCCGGCAAAATATGTCGCCGGGGTGCGCATGCATCAGGCAAGACGGTGGCTCGAGGAAGAAGGGATGCGGGTGTCGGTGATCGCCGCCAGATTGGGCTATGATTCGGAAGCGTCGTTCAGCCGGGCCTTCAAGCGCATCGTCGGCAGCGCGCCCAGCCATTTGCGCGCCGCGGGCGGCGGCTCGGGAAAAGGCTAAATCAACGCTGTTTGCAGTGGCGATTTCCGGCCTGGATGAATTGCCAAGTGTTCCGGACAGAATGCCATTCCCGGTTTGGCCATTTGCAATAGCTTGTCATCCAACAGACGAGCGCCGGCGGCAAGTCGGCCCGAAGAGGAGAAGCGATGCCAAATCACTTAAAAATCCTGACGCTGGCTGCAATGCTCACTATCCCCGGCCGTGCCTTCGCCCTTGAGGACAGCTATCTGCCGGCCAGCAAGATTCCCTATGTTTCCGAGGCGCCGGACCAGCCGCAGCGCCTCGGTCCGCTATGGGGAGAAAGGGCCAAGGGCCCCGCGGGAACCTTGCTGAAAGTCCCGGGCAACTGGCGCGCTCCTGTTCACGCGCACACCGCCGATTATCGCGCCGTGGTGATCCAGGGCCTATGGGCGCACTGGCAGATGGAAGGCGGCGAGGCGAGCAAGGTCGAACTGCCTCCCGGATCCTACTGGACCCAGAAGGCCAATGAGATGCATGACGACGCCTGCCTCTCGGACACGGAATGCGTGATCCTGCTGATCAACACCGAGCCCTATGAGACCTACCTGCCGAAGTAGAGGTGCGGGACGGCTGTCCGGCCGACATTGCTGCGGGGGCTCAGAACTCGGGTTGACAAGACCTGACCACAGCCGGTCCCGCTGTGCCAGTTTCCCATGATAGGAATTTTTTCTTGACTGGGTGAAGGCAACTATGGTAGATATTTGGTTATGGTGCTGAGTTGCGCCAGGGACCCGCCGCACAGGCGGGTTTTTCCGTTCAATGCTTCATCAACAGCGCACCGACGAAGGCTCCGGAGGGACCCGTTAACCCGGATTCCTTGCCCTGCCGCAAGGCGGGCTTTTTGTTTAGGGCGCTGTCCGGAACATCGCATTCGCGATATTCGCCTCATCCGGCGTGCCGCAAACTCACGCCGCTGCCCTTGTCGAACAGCACCACCTTGTCCGGATTCCAGGCAAAGCGCACCGGCTGCTCGATCGCGACATCGGTCCGCGCCGGCACCGTGGCGCGCAGCGTGGTCTCGCCCACGCGCAGCGTCAGGATCTTTTCCACGCCATGGTTTTCGACGTCGTGGACGCGCGCCTCGACCGGCGCACCGCTCTCGAGATAGACGTCCTCGGGGCGGATGCCGAAGACGAGCGGGCGACCGTCGGTCGCCGCACTCGCCTTGGCTCCCCCTGAAAGCGGCAATTCGAAATTCAGCGGCGCCATGACCGCACGATCGTTGACCACCCTGCCGTCGATGAGGTTCATCGGCGGCGAGCCCACGAAGCTCGCCACATAGGTGTCGCGCGGATTGTTGTAGATCTCATGCGGCGTGCCGGTCTGGACGATGCGGCCATGGTTGAGCACGCCCACCTTGTCGCCCATGGACATCGCCTCGATCTGGTCGTGGGTGACGAACAGGAAGGTGGCGCCGAGCTGCATCTGCAGGTTCTTCAGTTCCGTGCGCAGCGCCTCGCGCAGCTTGGCGTCGAGCGCCGACAGCGGCTCGTCCATCAGGAACACGCGCGGCTTGCGCACGATGGCCCGGCCGATCGAGACGCGCTGCATCTCGCCGCCCGACAGCCGGTCGGTCTTGCGGTCGAGCAGATGCTCGATCCTGAGCGTCCGCGCCGCGCGATCGACGCGGTCCTTGATTTCGGCGTCGGGCAGCCGCCGGATCTTCGGCTTCAGCGGGAATTCGAGGTTTTCGCGCACCGTATAGCGCGGGTAGAGCGAATATTGCTGTAGCACCAGCGCCACGTCGCGCTCCGCGGCGCCCCAGTCGGCAACGTCGATCCCGTCGATGAAGACCTGGCCCTCGCTCGGCCTTTCCAGTCCGGCGATCAGCCGCAGCGTCGTTGTCTTGCCCGCGCCCGTCTCGCCGAGCAGGACGAAGAACTCGCCATCGGCGATGTCGAGGTCGAGCCCGGTCAGGGCCGTGTGATTGCCGAACGTCTTGGAGATGTTCTTGAGCTGGATATGGGCCATCAGAGTCTCACTCCGAGCGACTTGCCGCTCGCCGCGTCGAAGAAATGCGCCTGTGTCGGATCGATCCTGGCGAACACCCTCTCGCCGGGACCTGAAATGAAGCCGCTCTTGGTGCGGGCGCGCAGCATCTTGGAGCCGACTTTCAGGTCGACGATGTCGAACGAGCCGAGCGGCTCGACGATCTGCGTCTCGACCGCCATGAAGCCCTCCGCCGCCTCACGGCTGATGAGGACGCCTTCCGGCCTGATGCCGAGTGCCAGCCGGCCGCCCGCATGGCCGTTCAGCTTCGACAGGAGCGCGCGCGGGAATTCGAAACCGGTTGGCGCATCGCCCACCGTCACCGAGGCCGACGAGGCTTTTTCGGCCACCGCCGCGTCGGCCACGTTCATCACCGGACTGCCGACGAATTGCGCGACGAAGAGGTTGGCCGGGTGCGAATAGACCTCGTCGGGGGAGCCGACCTGCTGGAGAACCCCCTCATGCATGATGACGATGCGATCGGCGAGGCTCATCGCCTCGATCTGGTCATGGGTGACGTAGATGGTGGTCGAGCCTTGCTTGATGTGCAGCCGCTTGATCTCGGCCCGCATCTCCTCGCGCAGCTTGGCGTCGAGCGCGCCGATCGGCTCGTCCATCAGCATCGCTTTCGGCCGCCGCACCAGTGCCCGGCCGATCGCCACGCGCTGCATGTCGCCGCCCGACAGCGCCGACGGTTTCTTGCCGAGCAGGTCCGTGATTTGCAGCGTCTTGGCGACCGAGCGAACTTCCTGGTCGATTTCGCTCTTGCTCTTTCGCGTGGCGCGCAAGGGAAAGGCGATGTTCTCGTAGACGCTCATATGCGGGTACAGCGAGAACGACTGGAAGACCATGGCGATGTCGCGATCGGCGGCCTTCAGATGCTGGATGGGCTTGCCGTCGATGAGGATGTCGCCCTCGTCGATCGTCTCCAGCCCGGCAATGGCGCGCAGCGTCGTCGTCTTGCCGCAGCCCGACTGACCGAGCAGCACGATGAACTCGTTGTCTTCGATCTTGAGGTTGAGGTCCTTGATGACCTGGACGGCGCCGAAGAACTTCTGGACGCCGCGAAGCTCGATCTGGGTCAATGCTGCGCTCCCGGATTTCGCTGCGGATCGCCTGACTGGCCGGTTCCGGCTTCCTCTTGCGGTGCGATCTTGGAGGTGATGTTGAAGCCGATCAGGCCGATCAGGATGATGGTCAGCCCATAGCTGTGCAGCAGCAAGCTCCAGGGCTGGCATAGCGCAATGATGCCGAGCACCATCAGCACCTGGCTGCCTGGTTCCAGATATTTCTGGTTGATGGCGCGAAAGCTCATTTGCGGATCGCTCCGAAGGACATGCCGCGCAACAGGTGATTACGAAGCAGGAAGGTGAAGATGGCGACAGGAAGCAGGAACAGGAAAGTGCCGGCGGCGATCACCGTCCAGTCCGGCAGCCCGGAGCCGACCTGGCTCGGGATGAACGGCGGTGCCGTCTGGGCGCGGCGATTGGTCATGATCAGCGCGAAGGCATATTCGTTCCATGCCGTGATGAAGCAGAACACGGCCGTGGCGGCGATGCCGGTGGCGGCTTCGGGCAGCACGATCTTGAAGAAGGCTTCCATGCGCGTATAGCCGTCGACGAGCGCCGCTTCCTCGTACTCCTTCGGGATCTCGTCCATGAAGCCCTTCATCAGCCAAACCGAGAAGGACAGGTTGAAGGCGGTGTAGAGGATGATCAGCCCGATATGGGAATCGTTGAGGCCGACCGCCCGGTACATCAGGAACATCGGGATCGCCACCACCACGGGCGGCAGCATGCGGGTCGAGAGGATGAAGAACAAAAGGTCCGCCTCGCCTTTGACCCTGAAGCGCGAGAAGCCATAGGCGGTGAATGTACCCATGCCGACCGCCAGCACCGTCGAGGTGATCGCGACGATCAGCGAATTCATGAAACGGTTCGGATAGCCCGACCATTGCACCTGGCCCTTGCCGTCGCGCACGATCTTTTCGCCGCCGTCGAAGACGACGCGTTCCCACCAGGGCGCCGCCGCGTATTCTTCGGGCGAAGGCGGGCTGCGCAATTGCGAGCGCTTGGTGAACAGCTTCACGAAGGGCGATATCTCCGGCTGGAACACGACCGTCGGCGGGATGGTGGTGGCAAGGTTGCGCGGCTTGAACGCCGTCGAGGCGATCCAGTAGATCGGTGCCAGGAAGATCACTGTCGCCACCAGCACGGCGACGATTGCGACGCGGTTGAGGGCGATCTCGGAAGAAGTGCGGACGGCGGCCATCTCAGCGCTCCTTCACTTTGTTCAGATATTTGACGTAGATGTTGGTGATGGCCAGCACCATGATCAGCACGATGTAGGCGAGCGCGCAGGAGCGCCCGGTCTGCCATTCCTGGAACGCCATCTTGTAGAGCCGGATCGAGATCAGTTCAGCCGTCGGCTGGGTGGTCAGGATGTAGGCCAGATCGAAGGTCTTGAACGCTTCCATGGTGCGGAAGATGACGGCGATCATCAGGATCGGCGCGACCAGCGGCAAGGTGATGCGGAAGAAGGTGTAGAACGGACCGGCGCGGTCGATAGCGGCGGCTTCGTAGAGGTGCTTCGGCACCGCCGAGAGGCCGGCCAGCGACAGCAGCATGACGAAGGGCGACCACATCCAGATGTCGGTCAGCGCCACCGCGTAGAGTGCCATCTTGGGGTCGGCCAGCCACTCGAAATTGCCAAGCCCAAGCGCATAGTTGATGACGCCCCATGACGGATCGTAGAGCAGTTTCCAGAACAGGCCGACGACGGCCATCGACAGCATCATCGGCAGCAGCAGCAGGGTCGTCAGCAGCCCCTTCAGCGGAATATCGCGGTTGAGCAGCATCGCCACGCCGAAACCGACCAGCAACTGTCCGGCGACCGAGATGATCACGTATTTGGCGGTGATCGCGAAGTTGGACCAGACATAAGGATCGCTGAGCAGGTCGCGGTAGTTCTGCAACCCGACGAAATTCGCCGGCGCGTTGGTCGAGGCGCGGAAATCGGTGAAGGAATAGCCGAGCGAATAGATCAGCGGAAAGATGTTGAAGACGATCAGGAACAGGATCGTCGGGATGATGAAAAGATTGCGGATCGAAATATCGCTAAGGCCACGCGCGGCCGCGCGTGAAGATCTGTCCAGCGTGGTGATCATCGTGGTCGCCAAGACCCTGCTCCCGCTTGAAGAAAAAGAAACGGAGGAGGCATGAGCGCCCCCTCCGTGGGACATGAACGATTATTGGCCGCGGCCGTATTTCTTGAAGGTCGCGTTCCAGTCGGCGGCCAGTGCGTCGAGCGTTTCCTTGGCGGTGCCTTCGCCGCCGATCATGTAGGGATAGACGCGCTGGTTGAGCTGCTGGAGCAGTTCGGCATATTCCGGCACCGCCCAGAAATCCTTCACCTTGAACATGGTCTCGTAGAAGGCCTTGTTGTAGGGCGTCGCATTCTGGAACTCTTCGGACTTGAGCACGGCTGCGCTGCAGGTGTAGCCGCCGAGTGCCGCCCACTTCTTCTGGGTCTCGTCCTTGATGAACCATTCGAGGAACTTCATCGCCTCGTCCTGCTTCTGCGAGTAGGAGACGACGGAGATGCCCTGACCACCGAGTGCGGCGAACTGGTCGCCGTTCGGCCCGGGAGGATTGGCGAAGAAGCCGGTGTTCTTGGCGTTCGGGTTCGACGCCTCGTTGATCAGCGAGGGGAAGAACGCGAAGTAGTTCATGCTCATCGCGGCCAGGTTTTCGGTGATCGCCTGGTTGTCCTCGACAAAGAACGACTTGGCCCAGCCCGGAGGCGTGAACTTGTAGAGCTCCTTATAGGCGTCGAGCGCGGCGACAGCCTTGTCGGAATTGATGAAACCGTCGACCTTGTAGGTCGAATAGTCACCCAGTTCGCCGCCATAGGAGAACAGCGCGTTCTCGAAGCCCATCGCCATCGCGTCATAGGAATTGTCGGTGTAGATGGCGATGCCGTATCTCTTCTGGTCCGGCCGGTGGAAGAATTCGGCGATGTCGCGCAGCGCCTTGAAATCCTTCGGCACGTCGAGGTCGTAGCCGTATTTGGCCTTGAAGGCTTCCTTCTCCTTGGGATCCTCGAACCAGTCCTTGCGATAGGACCAGCCGACGGCGTCGCCTTCGAGCGGGATGGCCCAGTACTTGCCGCTGTTGCCAGGATATTCGGCGTAGTACTTCACCGTCGCCGGCGCCATCACCTCGCCGAGCTTGTGCTTGTTGAAGAAGTCGGTGAGGTCGACATAGTGGCCACCGGTCGAGCCGGCGCCGAGCCACTGCGAGTCGCCGACGACCAGGTCATAGGCATCGCCATGAGCGTTGAACTCGGTGAAGGCCTTGGTCTGGAAGTCGGCCCAGGGCGTGGTCTCCACCGTGATCTTGACGCCGGTTTCCTTCTCGTACTCGTTGCCGAGTTCCTGGAGGTAGTTGGCAGGATCCCATTCCGCCCAGAAGATGGTGAGCGATTTGTCCTGGGCGTAGACGGATGTTCCGCAGGCAAGTGTCAAGCCGATACCAGCAAGCAAGCTGGTCACTATCTTGCGCATGATGTTTCCTCCCTTGTGCGCATTCTACCGTATCAAGCGAGCCGGCAAACGGGGCCGGCCCTGGTAGTTCCTCCCTTGGTCGCGCCTTCCGGTTTGGAGCCTCCTCGCCCGTCCGGAAATGGATCGCAGCCCTCACTTTCGATCCGCTTTTCTCCTTTGATCTGGTATTACCAATTTTGAAGCTCCGTCAAGCCCTTTCTTGAGCAATGGTGACAGCTCGAAGCCTCGAATTCCAGCCTTATCTGCCTGTTTTTCCTAAATTTTCCTACTCATTGATAGACATCGGCCTTGTTCATGCTTCAGCATTGCGGTTAATATCGGCAACCAGTATGCAAATCTGGTAGAACCAGATACCTGCTATTTCGTGACCCTTGTTGGTTCGATCGCTTGTGCTTCGGAGACTGATTCCGCGATCGCCGCGCGCACCAGGGCGACCGCCGCCCACTGGGCAACGGACATCGTCCGGCGACCGTCCAGTCCCCAGATGTCCTTCAGCACGATAAGCACCTCGACGCCGAAGATCAGCGACAGCGCCTGCGCCAGCCGCTTGAGGTCGCGCGGCGGCAGCCGGCCCATGAGCGGAGCGAGCGCGTCCTGAAGCAATTCGACGCGGTGGCCCCGCTTGAAGGCCGGTTCGTTTCCCAAAGTACCGGCCTGGCGCCGCGCCCACTGATCGAGCGACAGTTTCAATGCCGCCTTGAAGGTCGCCTCGAAAGCCTCGATGCGCGGCATGGCCGTGTCGAAGAGCTCGGCAACGCGGCGCTCGGCATCGGCAGAGGTGGATTTCCAGGTGAGGATCGGCCCGAGCCCCTCGTTAACCACTGCCTGCACCAGTGCCGCCTGGCTCGGAAAATACCGGTAGGCGGTGGCGCGGGACACCTGCGCCGCCTCGGCAACCTCGCTGACCGAAGGTGTTGCGCCTGCCTGCATCAGCCTCGTCGCCGTCTCCAGCATCAGCCGTTTCGTGCGCGCGCGCGGTCCACGTTCGGGTCCCCCGGCGGTGTCGTCGCTTGCTGCGGCGTGTTGACGTGAGACATCCATATCAATATGATACGCGCGTCTCAAAAAATTGCAATGACCTCCTCATTTTTGGAATGGCTAGGTTGACGCTCTGTAGAGCACTGAGCCTTGGGTGACTTGGACCGGCAGAGGGAGGCATCGATGAAGCGCATTTATGTGGTGGGCACCGCGGACACCAAGGGTGAGGAACTCGCCTTCCTGGCCGACGCGATCGCCGCCACGGGTGCCGCTGTCTGCCGGGTCGACGTCGGAACGCGCGGCGCGAGCGTGCCGGTCGACATTGCCGCTGAGGATGTGGCAGGCCACCATCCCGGCGGGCGAGACGCGGTGCTCGCCGGCAACGACCGCGGCGCCGCGGTCGCCGCCATGGGCATCGCCTTCGCTCGCTTTGCCCAATCACGAAACGACATTGCCGCCATGATCGGCATCGGCGGCGGCGGCGGCACGTCGATCATCACCGCAGGCATGCGCACGCTGCCGCTCGGCCTGCCCAAGATCATGGTTTCGACGCTCGCTTCCGGCGACACCGCGCCCTATGTCGACATCTCGGACATCATCATGATGCCGTCGGTGACCGACATGGCCGGGCTGAACCAGCTCTCGCGTGTCGTTCTGCACAATGCGGCCCAAGCGATATCGGGCATGGCCGCCGGACCGCCGCCGCCGCCCGAGGGCAAGCCGTCGATCGGCCTCACCATGTTCGGCGTCACCACGCCCTGCGTGACGGCAATCGCGGATCAGCTCCGTTCGACCTATGACTGCATGGTCTTTCACGCCACCGGCACCGGCGGCCGCAGCATGGAGAAACTGGCCGACAGCGGCCTGCTGTCCGGCGTCATCGACATCACCACCACTGAGGTCTGCGATCTCCTGTTCGGCGGCGTGCTGCCGGCGACGGAGGATCGTTTCGGTGCCGTTGCCCGCACCGGCCTGCCTTATGTCGGCTCGGTCGGCGCGCTCGACATGGTCAATTTCTGGGCGCCTGCGACCATTCCGGACCATTATCGCGGGCGGCTGTTCTACGAGCACAACCCGAACGTCACGCTGATGCGCACGACGGCGCAGGAATGCCGCAAGATCGGCGAGTGGATCGGCACAAGGCTCGCCCGCTGCAAGGGGCCTGTGCATTTCCTTGTCCCGGAGAAAGGCGTCTCGGCGCTCGACATCGAAGGCGGCGCCTTCTTCGACCCGCAAGCCGATGCCGCCCTGTTCGAAGCCATTGAGCGCACGATTAAGCCGAACGCGACGCGCCGGCTGACACGCCTGCCGCTGCACATCAATGATCCCCGATTCGCCAAGGCCGCGGTCGCGGCTTTCCTCGAAATCGCCAGACAGTGAGATCCAAGACATGCCGGCAATACCGCGCAAGGACATACTGAAGAAATTCAGGGGGATGATCGACAAGGGCGTGCCGATCGTCGGCGGCGGCGCTGGCACCGGCCTGTCGGCCAAGGCCGAAGAGGCCGGCGGCATCGACCTCATCATCATCTACAATTCCGGCCGCTACCGCATGGCCGGTCGCGGCTCGGCCGCCGGCCTGCTTGCCTATGGCAATGCCAATGAGATCGTCAAGGAGATGGCCTACGAGGTGCTGCCGGTGGTCAGGAAGACGCCGGTGCTGGCTGGTGTCAACGGCACCGATCCGTTCGTCATCATGCCGCTGCTGCTCTCCGAACTGAAGACGATGGGTTTTTCCGGGGTGCAGAATTTCCCCACCATCGGCCTGTTCGACGGCAGCATGCGACAGAGCTTCGAGGAGACCGGCATGGGTTTTGGGCTCGAGGTCGACATGATCGCCGAAGCCCGCAAGCTCGATCTTCTGACCACGCCCTATGTCTTCAACCCGGACGAGGCGCGCGCCATGACCAGGGCCGGCGCCGATATCGTCGTGGCTCATATGGGCGTGACGACGGGGGGCTCGATCGGCGCCACCTCTGCCAAGTCGCTCGACGACTGCGTGGTCGCCATCGACGCGATCGCCGAAGCGGCCCGTTCGGTGCGCAAGGATGTCATCCTGCTTTGCCATGGCGGGCCGATCTCGATGCCGGACGACGCCCGCTACATCCTCGAACGCTGCAAGGGGCTGCACGGCTTCTATGGCGCGAGCTCGATGGAGCGGCTGCCGGCGGAAGCGGCGATCGCCCGGCAGACCGCCGATTTCAAGGCCGTCACGCTTGGCGGCCTGAAGACGACCACGAAGAAAAAGAAGGGATCATGAGAATGACCGACAAGAGCAAGGTGTTCGTGTACCCGAAGGATGTCAGCGCCTTCGGATTCGACTGGGGAAAATTGTCGCTGACGGTCGCTCCGGAAGTGAACGGCGCGACCCGTTTTTCCGGCGGCGTCGTCGACCTGCCCTCCGGCAAGGGCCATACCCGTCATAACCATCCGGGCGCGGAGGAAATCATCTTTGTCATTTCGGGCCATGGCGAGCAGATGGTCGAGGACGAGCAAGGCAATCCGGTGGTCGAGAAGGTCGGCCCCGGCTGCACCATTTACGTGCCGGAGAGCCGCTTCCACTCGACGCTCAACACCGGCGACGGGCCGATGCAGCTGTTCGTCGTCTATTCGCCGGCAGGGCCGGAACTGGGATTGCGCGAACTGCCGGATTTCAGGTTGCTGCCGGCCGGGAACTCCCCTCGCTCGCGACTTTGAGGCGCCCTTCCGATATGCTATCGTCCAGCATGCCTCCTTGAGAGAGAAGCGATGACGCGTTTCAGTCCCCAGGAATTCGTGGAAAAGCTCGCAACGGGCAGCCTGCCGGACGGCAACCCGGCCATGACGGTTGGCGGTATTGTCAAGGCCAACGACGCCGACCCGTCAACGCTTCTCTTTTCGACCGATTTGTCCTGCGAATCCTGGATACCCGTGCCGCTGAGCTTGATCCAGACGGTCGAGCAGGTACGGACGGTCAACTGCAAAGACCATAAGCATCCGCTGGTCAAGATCGCTTTTACACCGCCCTCGCCGGATCAACGTGACATCAATGCCCTGCTTATGATCATGGCCGGGCTTCAGAGCCAACTCTCCTGGTTCCATCGCAACGCCAAATCCGGCAGTCCGTGGGCGTCAACGTTTGCATCCGATTGCGCCGTCGTCTCCGCATCCGAGGGGCTTACCATATGCTGCACCCAGACGATCGACGGAAGATTGGAAGTCGTCTGCACTGGAATGGTTTAGTGCCTGTCGCGCAAAAGTGACTTCTGTTTAGCGGCAACGGCAAAGCGCCGCGCATGAATTCGTTTCGACGCGACGCGCCTTAGAGACAATCGAGACCGGCACGCTCATTTGTAACGTGGCAGGTTACATGCCACCCCGGTTCCATTCCCGACCCCGATCCCCGAACATCACATAGCCGGTATCGGTAACCGCCACCGTATCCTCCAGCTTGATGAAGCCGCGCGTCGGGTGAAGCATGGTCGTCTCCACCGATAGCACCATGTTCCTCTCCAGCGGCTTGCCCGCATAGGTGCCTTCATAGGTCACCGGATGGTTGGTCATCAGGAACGGCGCCTCATGCGTGATCAGCCCCATGCCGTGAGCGAAGAAATCCGTGTAGGGCGCGACCTTGGATTTTTTCAGCACGCCTTCGGCATGGGAAATCATGTCACCACCCAGCGTACCCGCCTTTACCTTCGAGAACGCCGCCTGCTGCACCGCCTCGACCTCCGCCAGCAGGTCCTCCAACTCGGCATCCGGGTCTCCGAGAACCCCCATGCGGCAGAGGTCGCCGATATAGCCATGATAATTGCCGCCGGAATCGATCGACAGCACTTCGCCCTTCTTCCACGCTTGCGGCGACGCCGCGCGGTTGTGGCTGGAGCCCAGCGTCAGCAGGCAATATTCGAAATGCGCGCCGCGATTCGTCTCCTCGCGGCGAAGCTGTTCGATCATCTCGCTCTTGGTCGTGCCTTCGCGCGCCCATTGGATGGTCGCCAGCATGGAATCGGTGATCAGTTCGGAAGCGATACGCAGTTTCTCCAGCTCGGCCTCGGTCTTGATGGCGCGCATGCGCTCCAGCATGCCGGTGGCATCGACCAGCTTGGCGTCGGGGAGCGCTTTGCGGATCAGGGCATAGGCGTCCGACGGCAGGAAACCCGGCTCGATGCCGATGCGAGCGTCGCCCTTGCCGATCTTGCGCACATGCTCGACGGCGAGATTGGCGGCATCGAGCGTACCCCAGCAGGCGGCATGCAGCGTCGGCGTCCAGAACGGGTGGTTCTGGTGTTCGCCACCCTCCATGCGGTTGCCGATATAGGCGGCGTGGTCCGGTCCGCCTTTTTCGTAGATCACGATCGGCAGGTACCGGCTGTGGCCGATCGCATCCATGGCGGCGAAGAAGATGAACTTGTAGCCGCCGAGCAGATATTGGGTGTTGTGCTTGGATGTCGCGAGCAGAACGTCGATATCAGCCTCTTGCATCAGGCCATCGACCCTGGCGTGGTCGAATGGGATGTCGCCGACCGCGCTCTTCCCCGGAGCTATGTTCATTGTCTCTCTCCCTGAATTTTCGGCGCAGATCGCGCTGGACCGCCGGCTGCCCGATCCCGATACCGACTTCGGGTCAAATCTGCACCATTTTCGCCCATCTGGTCCAGCCAGAAACAGGCTCGCACAGCTGAATGGCCGTCGCCGGTGCCCATAATGTGAGGTGCATCGGATGACCTGGTCTTACCAGGTCAGGTTTATCGACCACTCTCCCGTAACTGGTCCAGCGAACAAAAATTTCAAAGCCACGCCACGATGCGCCAATTCCGTCTCTGGCGAAAGCCACGGCAAGGCCCATAATCAAACGTGCATGGAAACGCCCGAAAGGCCTCCGTGCAAGATATGAGATAGAGGGGGAATAGGATGATGTCGGAG
This sequence comes from Mesorhizobium sp. B2-4-1, assembly GCF_006442185.1. Taxonomy (NCBI): domain Bacteria; kingdom Pseudomonadati; phylum Pseudomonadota; class Alphaproteobacteria; order Hyphomicrobiales; family Phyllobacteriaceae; genus Mesorhizobium; species Mesorhizobium sp. B2-4-1. The sequence continues at coordinate 109,790 of NZ_VFVN01000012.1, forward strand.
TTCAGGATTTCACGCCGCACGGTGCTTGCGGGCTCTGCCGTGCTTCTGGCCTCCACCGCGATGCCGGCCTTGAGCTGGGCGCAGACGCCGAAGAAGGGTGGCCGCCTGGTGCTCGCCGCCGATTCCGAGCCGCGCAACCTCAACCCGGCCATCGTCGCCTCGAATGGCGTCTTCTTCATCTCCAGCAAGATCGTCGAAACGCTGGCCGAAGCCTCCTTCGATGGCAAGGACGGGCTTGCACCACGCCTGGCGGTCAGTTGGGAAGGCGCCGCCGACGGGCTGTCGGCGACCTTCAAACTGCGCGAAGGGGTCAAATGGCATGACGGCAAGCCGTTTACCTCGGCCGACGTCGCCTTCTCGGCGCTGCAGATCTGGAAGCCGCTGCAGAATCTCGGCCGCACCGTGTTCAAGGATCTTGCCTCGGTAGATATCCCTGATGAATTGACCGCCGTGTTCAAATTCGCCAAGCCCACGCCCTTCCAGCTGATCCGCAACGCTCTGCCGGCGCTGAGCAGCGTGGTGCCGAAGCACGTTTACGAAGTTGGCAAGATCGAGGACAACCCGGCCAACAACGCGCCCATCGGCACCGGCCCGTTCAAGTTCGCCGAATACAAGGCCGGCCAATACTACCGGCTGACGAAGAACACGGATTATTGGGGCAAGGGCGAGCCCTATCTCGATGAGATCATCTACCAGGTGCTGCCCGACCGCACTTCGGCGGCGAGCGCGCTGGAAGCAGGAGAGATCCAGCTCGCCGCCTTCTCCGCCGTGCCGCTGGCCGATCTTGACCGCATCTCGAAAGTGCCGGGCCTGAAGGTGATCACCAAGGGCTATGAGGGACTGACCTACCAGCTCGTCGTCGAGATCAATCATCGTCGCAAGGAGCTCGCCGACCTGAAGGTGCGCCAGGCCATCGCGCATGCCATCGACAAGGATTTCGTCGTCAAGACGGTGTTCCTCGGCTATGCCGCCACCGCCACCGGCCCGGTGCCGAAGAACGACCCGCAGTTCTATACCGCCGACGTCCCGACCTATGCCTTCGACGTCGCCAAGGCCAATGCGCTGCTCGACGAGGCGGGTTACAAGAAGGGCGCCGACGGCAAGCGCTTTTCGCTGAAACTGTTGCCGGCTCCCTATTTCAACGAAACCAAGCAGTTCGGCGACTATCTGCGCCAGGCGCTCGCCGCCATCGGCATCGACGCCCAGCTCGTCAACAACGATTCCGCCGCGCATATCAAGGCCGTCTACACCGACCACGCTTTCGACCTCGCCGTCGGCCCGCCGGTGTTCCGCGGCGACCCGGCGATCTCGACCACCATCCTGGTGCAGAGCGGCATTCCGGACGGCGTGCCGTTCTCCAACCAGGGCGGCTACAAGAACGATGCGCTGGACGCGCTCATCGCCAAGGCGTCCGAGACGCTCGGTACATCGGCCCGCACCAATCTTTACAAGGAGTTCCAGAAAGAGGTGGCCGCCGACCTGCCGCTGATCAATGTCGCCGAATGGAGCTTCATCAGCGTCGCGCGCGAGACGGTCGGCAACATCGCCAACAATCCGCGCTGGGCGGTATCGAACTGGGCGGACACATATCTGGAATCGTGACAGTATTTCGCGGATGAACGTTCGCGAAATCATCGTAGGCGTTGAGTTCTACGAGGCCGCCCTCTGTCCTGCCGGACATCTCCCCCTCAAGGGGGGAGATTGGCAACTTGTCTGTCCCGCGAATTTTCCGACGTTGGGGATTGGCGAAGCCAAAAATGACAGCCAATCTCCCCCCTTGCGGGGGAGATGTCCGGCAGGACAGAGGGGGGTGCCCAGGCGCGGTCCTAACCAACGTATCGCCAACCCATCGAGGGCCGCATGAACCGCGCCCTCACGCTTCTCCGCCGTCGCCTCGTCGGCAGCGTCTTCGTGCTTTTGATCGTCGTCATCGGCACGTTCCTGTTGCTCGAAGCCGCCCCGGGCGACGCGGTCGATGCCTATATCGTCTCGACCGGCGGCGATGCCGGCATGATCGAGCTGTTGCGCCATCGCTGGGGCCTCGACCAGTCGGAGCTGACGCGGCTCGCCAACTATCTCTGGGCGCTGCTGCATCTCGATCTCGGCCAGTCCGTCACCTTTTCGCGGCCGATCCGCGACGTGATCCTCGAGCGCCTGCCGACCACGCTGTGGTTGATGGGCAGCGCCACCGCGCTTTCCTTCGGCCTCGGCTCGGCGCTGGGCATCTATGCCGGCGCCAGGCCGGGCAGTTTTCGCGACCGTTTTCTCTCCATCGGTTCGCTGGCGCTCTACGCGGTGCCGGGTTTCTGGCTCGGCCTGGTGCTGATCGTCGTCTTCGCTGTCGACCTGCGCTGGCTGCCAATCGGCGGCATCGAGACCATCGCCTCCGGCAAGGCCGGCCTCGACCGCGCCGCCGACATCGCCATCCATCTCGTCCTGCCGGTCTCAGCCCTCGGCTTCATCTACCTGGCGCTCTATTTGCGGATGATGCGTGCCGGCATGACCGAGGTCTGGCGGCAGGATTTTGTGCTGGCCGCCCGCGCCAGGGGCTTGTCGCGCCGCCGCATCGTGCTTGCCCATGTCGCCCGCAATGCGCTGCTGCCATTGGTCACGATGCTCGGCCTGCAGTCGGCGCAGATGCTGGGCGGTAGCGTCGTGATCGAGAGTGTTTTTGCCGTGCCCGGTCTGGGTCGGCTGGCGCAGGAGGCAGTGGCCGCGCGCGACACGCCCTTGCTGCTCGGCATCATTCTCGTCAGCGCCGTCCTGGTCATCGTCATCAATCTTCTCGTCGATGTCGCCTATGCCTTTCTCGACCCGCGCGTCGGCGCCAGCGAGGCCGGCACATGAGCACGCTCCGCCGCTTTCTGCGCACGCCGGAGGCGGTCGCCGGCGCCATCCTCCTGGCGGCATTGTGCGTCACGGCCCTGTCAGCGCCGCTGCTGTTTCCGGGCGACCCGCAAGCCATCGCCGGCCCGGCGCTGCTGCCGCCCTTCCAGGACTGGTCGCTGCCGCTCGGCACGGATCGCCTCGGCCGCGACGTGCTGGCCGAGCTTTTCCACGGCGCCCGCACATCGCTTGCCGTCGGCCTTGCGGCAGCCGCCGCCGCACTGGCCATCGGCTCGATGGTGGGCACGATGGCCGGGTTTGCCGGCGGCCTCACCGACGAGGTGCTGATGCGCGTCACCGATGCCTTCCAGACCGTGCCGGGCTTTTTGCTCGCTCTGGCCTTCGTCAGCGTCGTCGGCCCTTCGCTCGGCGTCGTCGTGGCGGCAATAGCGCTCGGCACCTGGACCGGGCCCGCGCGCGTGGCCCGCGCGGAAGTGCTGTCGATCCGCGAGCGCGACTACGTCGCCGGCGCGCGCGTCATCGGCATGCATCCGCTGGAAATCGCCTTTCGCGAGGTGCTGCCCAATGCCTTGCCGCCGGTGCTGGCGCTGTCCTCGGTGATCGTGGCAGCGGCGATCCTCACCGAGGCGGCTTTGTCCTTCCTCGGCCTTGGCGACCCCAATCGGGTCACCTGGGGCGGCATGATAGCGGAGGGCCGCGCCGTGCTGCGCACCGCGCCCTTCCTGTCGATCGTACCCGGCATAGCACTGGTTCTGACGGTGCTCGGCGTCTATCTCACCGGTGAAGGCATCGTTGAAACCACGGCGGTCAGAAGAGGCCTGTCGTGACCGCGCTGGCTTCGATCCGCAACCTCGCGGTGACCTACCGCCGTGACGACGGCGAGGTGGTGGCGCTGAGGGACATCAGCCTCGACATCGTGGCAGGCGAGCGGCTGGCCGTCATCGGCGAAAGCGGTTCGGGCAAAAGTACGCTGGCTTTGGCGATTGCGGGGTTGTTGCCGGCGAGCGCCAGGATTGACGGACGTATCGATTGGGTTTTGCGACCGTCGATGTTGGGTGCCAAGGCAGAACGCCTACCTTCCCGTTTTCTCGAAAAGGCACCCCTCCTCGGCCGCGATATCGGCTTCATCTTTCAAGACCCGTCCGCCAGCCTCGATCCTGTCATGACCGTCGGCAAACAGATCGCCGAAGTCTCCCGAACCCATCTCGGTCTCACATGGCCTCAGGCATACGCCAGGGCGAAGGACCTGCTCGAACGCGTCCGCCTGGCCGACCCGGACTCGGCCCTGCGCGCCTATCCGCATCAGCTGTCCGGCGGCCAGAAGCAGCGTGTGGCGATTGCAGCCGCGATCGCAGCCGGCCCAAGACTTTTGATCGCCGATGAGGCGACCAGCGCGCTCGACACCATCGTGCAGGCCGAGATCGTCGCACTGATCCGGCGGCTGGTGGAAGAAGACGGCATGACGCTGCTGTTCATCAGTCACGACATTGCGCTGGCCGCCGAGCTGGCGGACCGCATTGCCGTGTTCCGGCATGGCGAATTGATCGAACTTGGCGCCACGCAACAGATCGTCAGTGCGCCAACTGAAGCCTACACGCGCGCGCTGCTCGAGGCCCATATCGGCCTCGACGCCGAACCGCTGCACCACGGTGTGATGGCATGAGCGCCCCTGTGCTGGCGGTTTCCAACCTTACCAGGCATTACCGCCGTGGCGGCAAGACAGTTACCGCGGCCGACGACGTTTCTTTCGAAATCGGGCCCGGCGAGACGCTGGCGCTGGCCGGACCCTCCGGCAGCGGCAAGTCGACGATCGCCCGGCTGGTGTTGCGGCTGATCGAGCCGGATGCCGGCCGGATCGAGTTTGAAGGCCATGATTTCCTGGCTCTGGGCGGCGCCAGCTTGCGTGCGCGTCGCGCTCGCTTGCAGATGGTGTTCCAGGATCCGCTTGCCGCCTTCAATCCGCGCGCCACGGTGGCGCGCGTGCTTGACGATCCCTTGCGTATCCACGGGCTCGCCTCCCGTTCCGAGCGCCCGCGCCGTATCGCCGCCCTGCTGGAGCGCGTCGGGCTTGCGGCGGAGCTCGCCTCTCGCGCCATCCATCAAATCTCGGGCGGCCAGCGGCAGCGGGTGGCGATTGCCCGCGCCATGGCCACGAAACCCTCGCTGATCGTGCTCGACGAAGCGGTGTCGGCGCTCGATGTTTCGGTGCGCGGACAGATCCTCGATCTTTTGCTCGACCTGCAACGCCAGGAACGGATCGCTTATCTCTTCATTTCGCATGATCTCGGCGTCGTCAGGGCCGTAGCCCACCGCGTCATCCTTCTCGATGGCGGGCGGATTGCCGAGAGCGGCGATGCCCGCGCCGTCATCGATGCGCCGCGATCGGCTATCGGCAAGGCGCTTGTGGCCGCCGCACCAAAACTCAGAAGAACCACGCAGGAAGCATCATGATCGACCCCGAAGCCAGAGCCGAGAAACTGTCGCGCGAACTCGATTCCGCTTTCCGCAACCGGGCCGACCTCTATCGCCTGTTCCTGGATGAGTTGACCGGAGAGCTGGGCGCCGAAAGAGCCGAGGCGATAATGACCCGGACCATCGAGCAGCGCGGCAAGGAAGTGGCCGCAGCCGCCTTCGCCGCATTCGGTCCCAACGACGCGCGCTCAATCGGCGAAGCTTTCCTGTCGGTCAGCCCGGATGACGGCCGGATGTATCCGACCGATGTCGAACGCGGGCCCGACCGCATCGCCTTCAAGGTGAAACGCTGCCCCCTCAAGGATGCCTGGGTCGAGGCCGGCGTCGGCGAGGAAAAGCTCGCCACGCTCTGCCGCATCGCCGGCGCCTTCGACCGTGGCCTGTTCGAAGCGACCGGCGTGCGTTTCGACAATGTCACCTGGACGCCCGGCCACGGCAGCGGCTGCTGCCATATCGCGCTGACCAACCGCGATGCCGGCTAGCAATTGACGGCCTTAGCCGCCGACCATCAGCCTGACGACCTCGTCATGGTTGGTCTCGGAAATCTTGCGCTCGCCGGCCTGGATCCCACGCCGCAGCACGACGATGCGATCGGAAACGGCGAAGATGTCCTGGAGATTATGCGAGATGAAGATCACGCCGCGCCCTTGCGCCTTGAGCTGATGGATGAGCGAAATCACCTTGCGCTGCTCCGGCACGCCGAGCGCGGCCGTCGGTTCATCCATGATCAGGATCTGCGCGTCCCAGTAGACGGCGCGGCCGATGGCCACGGCCTGCCGCTGGCCGCCGGAGAAATTGCTGACCGGCGCGTTCAACCGGCTGACGTGAAAGTCCAGCCGCTTCATCGTCTCCCTGGCGGCCTCGGCCATGGCCTTGCGGTCGAGCACCGGCAGGAAGCCGAACGCCTTGCGCATCGGTTCGCGGCCGAGGAAGATGTTGGCACCGATCGACAGATTGTCGGCCAGCGCGAGATCCTGGTAGATCGTCTCGATGCCCTTTTCGCGCGCCTCCTGCGGCGTGGCGAAAGCCACCGGCTGACCTCTGAGCAGGATTTCTCCGCCCGTCGGCTGGAACACGCCCGATATTGCCTTGATCAGGGTCGTCTTGCCGGCGCCATTGTCGCCGGCAAGCGCCACCACTTCGCCCGGCCGCACGGCCATGGAGAAATCGTTGAGCGCCCGTACCGCACCGAAGTGCTTGGAAAGGTTCCGGACTTCGAGGAGGGGCTCGGTGCTATTCATCCTGACGGGCTCCACTGAACCGGCGCTGCGCCTGGTCGATGAGAACGGAAATGATGATGACGACGCCGACGGCGATGAACTGCCAGAACGGCTCCACATTGACGAAGACCAGCCCGTATTGGATGACCGCGATCACCAGTGCGCCGGCGACGGTGCCGAAGATGGTGCCGGAGCCGCCGAACAGGCTGGCGCCGCCGATCACCACCGCCGCGACGCTGTCGAGCAGCAGCGGTTCGCCGGCCTGCGCTGCCCCCGCCGTGAAGCGCGCGGCATAAAGCGCGCCGCCAAGGCCGGCGCACATTGCCGACAGCACGTAGAGCCGCAGGATGTGGCCCCTGATGTCGATGCCGGCGCGGCGCGCCGCCTGCACATTGGCGCCGATGGCGTAATTGTGCTGGCCGAAACGGGTCTGGCTGAGCAGATAGTGCATCACGACGACGAAGACAGCAGCGATCATCACCAGATAGGGCACGCCATGGAACTTGCCGTTGCCGAGCAGTGCGAACCAGGAATTCTGTACCGGCACTGTCGTGCCGCCGGCAAGCAGGAAGGCGACACCGCGGGCGACGCCGAACATGCCGAGCGTGCCGATGAAGGGCGGAACCCTGAGCCGCGAGATCAGCAAGCCGTTGATGACGCCGGGCACGCCGGCCACGATCACCGCGGCAAGGATGCCGGCCAGCATGGCCAACGGCAACGGAATGGCGGCGCCCGCCATGTTGGTGGCATGCGCGGCGATGACCGCGGCAAGGCCCATGATGAAGCCGAGCGAAAGGTCGATGCCGCCTGATATGATGACGAAGGTCTGCCCGGTCGCCAAAAGCAGCGGCGCCACGGCGAAAATCGCGATGGATTGCAGATTGAACGGATTGAGCACGAAAGTGGCGCCGAAGGCGCTCCGCGACCAGATCTCGAAACAGATGATCAGGCCGGCGAGAAACAGCCAGGCGCGCCCCTCGGCGATGCGTGCGATCCAGCTCCTGGCGGGATCGCCGTGGTCAGCCTGGGGGGCGACATGCTTCTCGGCTGGCTGTGCTGGTGATGTCGAGGTCATGAGTACTCCGCGGCGCGGCTGCCTTCAAACAGGTCCCGCCCTGGCGGGACCGGCACAGGCTCCTCCCGGCGCACCGGGAAGAGCCAAGCTGGTCCGGACTTACTCGGAGTAGAGATACTTCGAGATGTTCGGATCGGCGATGTTGGACTTGTCCATGATCGTGAAGCCGGTGCCGATCGTGACCGGGATGGATTGGCCGGTCAGGTGGGCATAGGCCGAGACGACGCCGAAATAGCCGATCTCTGCGGGATGCTGGGCGATCGCCACATCCACAAGGCCGGTGTTGATGTTGTCGACGATGCTGGTCGGAGCATCGAAGGCAACCACTTTGACGGTGCCCGTCTGCCCTGCCTGCTTGACGCCATTGGCGGCGCCCAGCGCCGAGAACAGATTGGCGCCGAACACGCCGACGAGGTCGGGGTTGCGCGCGAACACCGCCTGCAGCTGCGAGGCCGCCTTGTTGGCGTCGTCGTCATTGAACTGGGTCTCGAGAACGGTGATGCCGGGATGGTTGGCCATCTCCTTCTTGAAGCCTTCCTCGCGCTGGTCGGTGGTCGAGATGCCGGGCTTGACGTTGGAGACGTAGACCTTGCCCTTGTCGCCGACGGCCTTGGCAAGCGCCCGCGCCGCGATTTCGCCGCCCAGCACATTGTCCGAAGCGATGTAGGCCAGCGGGAAATCGGCGTCACCCGCTCCGGTCTGATAGGCGCCGGTGCCGATGAACGTATCCACGGTGATGACCGGAATGCCTGCGTCATTGGCCTTGCGCAGCGGCTCGACCAGCTGGACCTTGTCGGTAGGCGCGATCAGGATCGCGTCCGGCTTCTTGGCGATGACCGCGTCGAGCACCGGCACCTGGGTGACCGGATTGAACTCAGGAGCGCCCTGGAAGACCAGGTTCACGCCAAGGGCGTCGGCCGCGGCCTGGGCGCCCTTGCGCATGGTGATGTAGAAACCGTCGGTGGTCAGGCCCGGAACGAGCGCGATGGTGTATTTCTTGTCCTGCGCCTGCGCGGGCGCGATAAGCACCGTCGCGCTGACGGCGAGAGCCGCAAGCGCGGCAACGATCTTCTTCATGACATCCTCCTCATTGTGTTGGCAGATCTGCCGTTGCAAGTGACATCGAATGGCCGTCGTCCGCTTGGGACAAGACGGCCGGGAACGCCTGTTTGCTTTTCGCGGGCAGCTCCTCCCAAGCGCCCTCCAGTCGATATGTCAGCCGGTCCAGCCGACCGGCACGATAGCCACGGTCACTTCCTCGCCTCCGCGAGGTCAGAGAACCACAGCACCCGGCATGCATTGCACGCCAAGTTCACAAACTTGTAACACTTTGCAGAAATAAATTGCAACTCGGTTTTCCGGGTCGCAACGCCGGATTTTTCACGCAACATCCGACTGCTCCACAAAGTCCCGCCGAACTATTGCCTCGACTTCTCGGCGGCACAACCGATTTCGTAAAATCGCCCTCGCGAACTGGAATGCGGCGGCGGGGCGGCGGGCGGCACTATCGCGGCGGCAGGGTAGCGAGGATGGCTTGCGCCGTCTTCGTATCCGTTATCACGGCGTTGATCAGCTGAGCGCGAGCGGCGCCGATGATGGCCGTCGCCTTCTCCGGCGACGCCGCGACACCGATCACCAGCGGCACGGCGCGGAGCTGCGCCGGCGACATAGCGATCATCCGGCCCTCTCCTTCCCAGGCGATCAGCGCGCCATCGGCATCGAAATAATGCCGAAGGACATCGCCGGCCGCATGGACCAGCGCCTGCTCGCTCGGCGTGGCGGCGCTCGCCTCGGGTGCATTGATGGCATGCGGCAGGCCGATGCCGACGATCGCCACATCGGTCCTGTCCCACAGCGCGACGGCATCGCTGATGGCGGCATCACCAAGGAAGACTTCACGCAATTCACTGGAAGGCAGATAGGGCGCATGAATGAAGTGCGGTGTCCCGCCGAACTCCTCGGCGGCGAGGCGGACGAATTCGTTGACCTGAAAATGCGCCGCGTGCTGCTGCATGCCGCCGGTGGCGGCAACGGTCAGCACGCCCGGAATGCGCGGCAGGCCGGCGCGGATCACCTCGCGCACCGCGCGCCCCCAGCCGATGGCGACCACGGAGCCGGCCACCAATTGCGCCTGCTTGAGAAGGCCGCCGAGCGGGCCGGCCAGCGCCGTCAGCGCGCCTGCGGCCGGCGTCTCGACCACCGCTGCGTCACGCAGGCCTAGCCTATCGATTAGCTGTCCGGTGATCTCCTCAGGCGCCGCCAGATCGAGAACCTCGATACGGACGATCCCTTCCGCCCGCGCCCGCTGCAAGAGGCGCGATATGGTCGCGGTGGAGACGCCAAGCTGCCGCGCGATATCGACCTGCGACATCTCCGCCTCGTAATGCAGTTTGGCGACCGTGTGCAGCATCGTGCGCGATGCGGTCGCATCCTGAATGGGAGGGACAGCCAGCTTGCAATTCCTTTCAGCAACGTGTTACACACGTATACGCCGATGGGAGTTATCGCGCAAATCCGGCGAACTCGCAACTTGAGGCCGTCCTGCCCAGGCGCCGGCAAGGTGTGCTTTTCCGGGCAATGGACGGCGCATCAAGACGGCAATTCTCCCCTGCCGGCAGGCGGGCAAAAACTGAACATTCTTGTTTCCACGGGATCCGCGCCCTCGGCCAGAGAGCGCCAACATCGGACAGAGACCATGACAAAGATGACCACCGCGGAGCTGCGCGGCTATCAGCAGATATGCGGCAAGGACGGGGCCATGCTGGCCATCGCCTGCGACCAGCGCGGCGGCATGCGCACCTTGCTGGCGTCGGATCCGGCCGAACAGGCCAGGATCACCAACGACATGCTCGGCGACACCAAGGCCGACATCACGCGCTACCTTGCAAGTGCCGCGTCCTGCGTGCTGCTCGACCCGCTCTGCGCGGTGCCGCGGGTTGTCGAGGAGGGCGTGCTGAACCGCGATACCGCGCTGCTTATCGGCCTCGACGCCTCGGGTTTCGACGTCTCGCCTGAAGGCTATCGCCTGTCGCGCCTTGTCCCCGGCATCGATGCGCGCCGCGTGCGCGAACTGGGTGGCACGGGCGGCAAGATCATGGTGTATCTGCGGGCCGACAAGCCCGAAGCGAATGAGCACAACATCGCCATCCTGCGCCAATGCATCGCCGATTTCGGGCAGGAAGATTTGTTGCTCGTCGTCGAATTCCTGACCTATCAGCTCGAAGACGAAAGCCCGGAAGATTATGCGGCGAAGACCCCCTGGCTCGTCGAGGAAGGCACAAGGATATCGCTGGAGTGCGGGGCAAAGGTGCTGAAGCTTCCGTATCCCGGAACGCCGGAAGCCTGCGCCAACATCACCAGAATGGCTGGCGAGGTGCCGTGGGCGGTGCTTTCGGCCGGCGTCAACCACGCCACCTTCCTCGGCCAGGTCGAGATTGCCATGCAGAACGGCGCCTCCGGCGTCATCGCCGGCCGCTCGCTGTGGAAGGACTGCATCTCGCTCGATCGTGACATTCAGCGCGAAAGGCTTAAGACCATCGCGGTGCCGCGATTGCGTGAGATCCAGGCGGTAATCGGGCATCACCGGCGCAAGGCCGCCGCCTGATATCCGCGTTGGATCACCGACACGTGCAGGACGTCATGCCTCTCAGCATAGGGATAGATATAGGCGGCACCAATCTGCGGGCCGCCCGCATTTCGGGCGCCGGCGAAATCCTCGAACGTCTGTCCGAAAAGAGCGCGCCGGACCCGCAGGCTGTGCTCTCGCGGATCGCCGGGATGGTGCGCCGGCTCGACACATCGGAGGTTTCGGCCATCGGCATCGGTGTTCCCGGTCGCGTCGACGCGGATCGCCGCGCGGTCCTGTCCGGCGGCTACGTCAATCTGGCCTCCGTCTCGCTGGCGCAGCGCCTGGAAGACATGGCCGGCAAGCCCGTCGTCATCGACAATGACTGCAACATGGCACTGGTCGCCGAGATGGCGCTCGGCGCCGGCCGGGGCCATCACGACGTCGCCATGTTCACCATCGGCACCGGCATTGGCGGGGCCGTCGCTCAACATCGGCGGATCGTGCGTGGCCGGGCAACGGCAGGGCAGCTCGGCCACATCACTGTCGACGTCAATGGCGAGGTCTGCGCCTGCGGCCGGCGCGGTTGTGTCGAGACCACCAGTTCGGGCACCGCGCTTGGCCGTCACATCGCGCGGGCCGGCTTGCGTGCCGACCTTTCGGTCGACCAGCTCTTTGCCCGCGACGCCGCCGGAGACATCCAGGCGCGCACTATACTCGAAGCCTGGGCAATGCCCTTACGTGCCGCCATCGATACCAGCGTCGCCATGTTCGACCCCGGTGTCGTCCTGCTCGGCGGCGGTCTTGGCTGGGCGGCACACAAGGCGCTCGGCCGCGCGCCGGCCCTGGCGCCGTGGTACCAGTGCCCGGTCGAGCCGGCGCAGCTCGGCGACGACGCCGGCGTGATCGGGGCGGGATTGCAGGCGCTGGCCGGAACAGACATGGCGACAGCGCCGATTTTTGGCCGGCATTTTGTGCAAGCCGGCGCGGCCAGGCGCGCCGTGCTGGTCAACGGCATCCCGGCCAGCGGCAAGAGCACGGTGTCGCGCGGCATCGCCGACCGCATGGGATGGCCGTTGCTTGCGCTCGACACGATCAAGAATCCGTTTCTCGAGGTGCTCGGCGGCGGCGACCGCGCATTCAACCGCACGCTCGGCCGCGCCAGCTATCGGGCGATCTGGTCAGTCGTCGGCGAAGCCCCAGCGGGCTCCACATTCATCGTCGACGCCTGGTTCGGTTTCCAGCCGCGCGAGCTGCTCGATGATCATCTCAGGAATGCCGGGGTCGAACAGACCGTCGAAATCTGGTGCCATGCGCCCGGCGAAGTCCTTGCCGAGCGTTACGGCGCCCGGCTCGGCCAGCGTCTCCCCGGCCATCCAGGCGCGTCCTATATCCCCGAACTGATCGAACTCGCCAGGCGCGCCGAACCGCTGCGGCGCGGTCCGCTCTTCGACGTCGACACGACGAAACCGATCGACCTCGATGCCATCACGGCATGGCTGCGAGCGATGATGACGGGCGACGTTTAGAATGTTGGTGGACAAGAAGCAGCTGGCCTGGCCTGCCTAGTCAATAACCGACGGTGAAGCGCTGCTTTATGTGGGCGGGCTTCTCGATCTCGTCGACCATCGCGATGGCGTAATCCTCGAAGGAAATGCTGCTGCCCTTGTCCGAAGCCAGAAGCGTGTCCTTGCCGAGGCGGAACTTGCCGGTTCGCTCGCCCGGGATGAACATGGCGGACGGCGACAGGAACGTCCAGTCGAGGTCATCGATGGTCTTCAACTTGTCGAGGAAGTCGGCGCCCTTCTGCGCCTCGGCCTTGTAGATGTCGGGAAATTCGGGCGTGTCGACCAGCCGCTTGCCGGGCGCGACCTCAAGGCTGCCCGCACCGCCGACGACCAGGTAGCGCTTCACGCCGGAGGCTCGCACCGCGGCGATCAGCGTGTCGGCATCGCTGTCGAGGAAATGCACCGAACTGATCACCACATCATGGCCGCGGATCAGCTTGGCCAGGCCTTCCATGTCGAAGACATCGCCCTTCCTGGCCGTCACGCCAGGCAGCGCAGCGATTTTTTCAGGATTGCGGGCGATGCCGGTGACGGTATGGCCACGGTCGGAGAGTTCCTTGAGCAGGCGCGAACCGACTTCGCCCGATGCGCCGATGAGAGCGACTTTTGCCATATCTTTTTCCATTCCTTGTTGGAGGTCGGTTGGGGATCACGCGGCCGCGATATGAGCGAGGAGATTGTCGAAACTGCCGAACAGCGCGTTCGAACCGATGAGGCGCGGCGCATCGTTGCTGATGATGGCGAGCGAAGGCACGCCGTTGGAATGCAGGCGCTGGAACAGCGCGCGGCCTCGGCCGACCAGTTCGCGGTGAGCTGTCAGCAATCCTTCGGTTGGCGCCTTCACCAGTTCGCGGGCATCGGCCATGCCGGCGTCGGCGAGCACCTCGGCGACACCGCCGACCGTGACGATATCGCGCCCATCGACATAGCGCGCGTTCTGGATCGCCTTCAGCGCGGCCAGCCGGCGGCCGGGATCTTCCGGGCCCGCTGCGGTAATCGCGAGGGTCGCGGCATGGGAATCCAGCAACGTGCCGCGAACATTCAGCACGTTGTCCCGATAGGCCTGCGTGAAAACCTGTCCCGTTAACCGCTCGATGCGCTGGTCGTTCGCCCAGGCATGGGCGGCAAAACCGTCATCCATCGGCCGAGCGCCTGCCCCCGAAAACAGCCCGGTCGGCAAGAGCTCGACGCGCACGCCGCTGCCGGACAGTTTTTCGAGCATCGGGCTTGCGCCATAACACCAGCCGCAGAGCGGATCGAAAAGATAGGTCACTTCTGGATTGCTCACGGTCGCCCGGTCTCCGTTGCGGTGGCGTTGGTTGCCCCGTCCCCCAAATTGTCTGGTTACATGTGGCAGGTGATGGTCTTGCAATAAATGGCGTCCAATAATACAAACTGTCTGATCCAATCAGACAAAGCATGTGACCGAACTCCTCAATCTCAATCGGCTTGTCTATTTCACCACGGTGATGGAGACAGGCTCGTTCACCACGGCGGCGGACCGGCTTGGCGTGGCCAAGGCCGTGGTCAGCCATCAGATCGGCAGGCTTGAGCAGGAACTGGGCGCGACGCTCATGCGGCGCACGACGCGGCGTGTCACGCCGACCGAGGAGGGTCGCCTGTTCTACGACCGCGCGATGATCATCCTGCGCGAAGCCGAAGCGGCCTATGGCGAGATCTCGCACGGGGCGATCGAACCCAAGGGAATGCTGAGGCTGACCGCGCCGCTCGACTATGGCACGAAGATCGTTGCGCCGGTCATGGCCGCCTATCTCCGAACTTATCCGCATATGCGCGTCGAGGCGATTTTCGATGACGCCGTCAGCAATCTGGTGGACGAGCAGATCGACCTCGGCATCCGCGTCGGCTGGCTTGCGGATTCGTCCAATCAGGCGCGGCGCCTGGGCACGATACAGCAGGTCGTGGTGGCGAACCCGAGCTTCGCCGCAAGCCTGCCGCCCGATGTCACCCCGCGCCAGGCAAGATCGCTTGCCTGGGTCGGCAACGCCCAGCTGCGCGGCGTCGGCCAATGGCTGTTTTCAAGAGAGGGAGAAACGGTGTTGACCGAACTCAACCCGGTCATCATGTGCGACAAGAGCCCGGCGGCTCTTGCCTGCGTGCTCGCCGGTATCGGATTGGGCGTATTTCCCGACTACAGTGTCGGCGACGATATCGCCGAGGGACGTCTCGTGCCGGTATTTGCCGACTGGATGTTGCCTGTCGGCGGCATCCATGCCGTTTTCCCTCCGGCCCGGTTCCGGCCAGCCAAGGTCCGCGCCTTCGTCGAGTTGCTGGCGGCCGCCGAGAAGAAACGCTCGCGTCTCGTCGAAACGGCCTGAGGCGACGAGACAGCCCGCCAGCTCGAGGCTGACGGGCCGATCATTTTGGATCGCCGGGGCGCTCACCGATAGGTCGCAAATAGATACTCAATCCGCTCGCACGGCGCGGCCACCGGATGCGATACTGGCAGGCGAGATCATATTCGGCACCAGAATGTCATTGCGGCGCGCGAAGGCGATCAAGGTCGCCCGCACGGTTTCCGCATCGATCTCGCCGGCAATGCCGGCTTTGCAAGCGTTGAGGGCGACGGCATGGGCGCCGTTCCGGCTGGCAACGGGCCAGTCCTGCAGCATGGCATATGCTTCCATCGCAGTCTCGATCGTCACCGGAAGCCCCATTCCGACCAAGATCGTCACGGGTTCTTCAAAGCGCATCTGTGCCATGGTTTAAACCTCCATTCGATGGCAAACGAACCGAAGCATGTCGGGCAGCCTGGTGCGCGAAGACAGGTCGGCGCGGATAGGGCGGGTGCGCCGGTGTCGTCGGATTTCCGGCGGCCGCGAGCCTGATCTCGGCTGGCTCGACCGGGCTTGGCTTGAGCACCGGCGAGCCTCGGCCGGGCGCCGGTAGCGCCTTATGCGCCTTGGCGAGCGCCTCGAGCCAGGCAAGGACGGAAAGCGGCGGCCGCGCCCGCCCATCGAGCCAGGCGGCGACCTGGCCTTGCGGCCAACCAAGCTCGTCGACGAGGTCTGCCGCTTTCCACCTCAACGTTTTCAGGCATTCACGCAATTGGCCCACGATCATGTCGGTCCTCTTCCCAACCGGACATCGGTCCATCGTTTGCTGTGGGGCTCCGATGATCGCGTCCTCCATCCCTGGTTGAGCCGCCGGAGCCTTCCGAGGCTGCCGACACATGCTGCGCGGCCAGGAACATCAGCGTCGACGCCGCCGTACGGCGGCTCCAGCCTTCGGACTCGGCCATGTCGAGAACGCGCATCAACAATGGCCCCAGCACGCTCCTGCATTCTGCCTCGTAGGCGAGAAATTCGTTTGCCGGATGCGTGGGCGCCGAAACGGAACCGATACCGGTCATAGTGGTCTCTCTCCAAACTTTCCCCGGGAGGCCGCCCGCTCCCACTTGTGGGAGCGGGCGGCCTCCCGGCGTCCTAGAAGTCCATGCCCGCGCCGGCGGGCATGGCAGGGGTCGCGGCCTCCTTCTTTGGCTTCTCGGCCACCATCGCCTCGGTGGTGACCAGCAGGCCAGCGACGGAAGCGGCATCCTGAAGCGCGGTGCGCACGACCTTTGCCGGATCGATAACGCCTTGGCCGTAGAGATCGCCGAACTCGTTGGTCTGGGCGTTCCAGCCCCAGCCGAACTCGCTCTTCTCACGCAGCTTGCCGACGATGATCGAGCCCTCGGCGCCGGCGTTCTCCGCGATCTGGCGCACCGGGGTCTCGATCGCACGCCGCACGATCTCGACACCGGTCCTCTGGTCGGCATTGTCGATCGGCAAGGCATCGAGCGCCTTGGCGGCCCGGAGCAACGCGACGCCGCCGCCCGGGAGTACGCCTTCCTCGACCGCCGCACGGGTCGCATGCAGCGCGTCGTCGACACGGTCCTTGCGCTCCTTCACCTCGACTTCCGTCGAACCGCCGACACGGATGACGGCGACGCCACCGGCGAGCTTCGCCAGCCGCTCCTGCAGTTTCTCGCGGTCGTAGTCGGAGGTAGTCTCCTCGATCTGCGCTTTGATCTGGGCGATGCGGCCCTGGATCTCTTCCTTGCGGCCAACGCCGTCGACGATGGTGGTGTTTTCTTTTTCGACCACCACTTTCTTGGCGCGGCCCAGCATCTGCAGCGTGACGTTCTCGAGCTTGATGCCGAGATCCTCGCTGATCGCCGTGCCGCCGGTGAGGATGGCAATATCCTCCAGCATCGCCTTGCGGCGATCGCCGAAGCCGGGCGCCTTGACTGCCGCGACCTTCAGGCCGCCGCGCAATTTGTTCACGACCAGCGTGGCGAGCGCCTCGCCCTCGACATCCTCGGCGATGATCAGCAGCGGCTTGCCCGACTGCACGACCGCCTCGAGGACGGGGAGCATGGCTTGCAGGTTGGACAGTTTCTTCTCGTGGATCAGCACGTAGGGCTCTTCGAGCTCGACGCGCATCTTGTCCTGGTTGGTGATGAAGTACGGGCTGAGATAGCCGCGGTCGAACTGCATGCCTTCGACCACCTCCAGTTCGGTCTCGGCGGTCTTGGCCTCCTCCACCGTGATGACACCTTCATTGCCGACCTTCTCCATCGCCTCGGCGAGGAACCGGCCGATCTCGGGATCGCCATTGGCCGAAATGGTGCCGACCTGGGCGATCTCGTCGTTTTTCGTCACCTTGCGGGCGTTGGCCTTCAGTTCGGCGACGACCGCTTCCACGGCCTTGTCGATGCCGCGTTTCAAATCCATCGGATTCATGCCCGAGGCGACGGCCTTGGCGCCTTCCTTGACAATGGCTTGGGCCAGAACGGTCGCGGTTGTGGTGCCGTCGCCGGCGATGTCGTTGGTCTTCGAAGCGACTTCGCGCACCATCTGCGCGCCCATGTTTTCGAACTTGTCTTCCAGTTCGATCTCCTTGGCCACCGTCACACCATCCTTGGTGATGCGCGGCGCGCCGAAGGATTTGTCGATAACGACGTTGCGGCCTTTGGGACCGAGCGTCACCTTCACCGCATTGGCCAGAATGTCGACGCCGCGCAGCATCTTCTCGCGGGCTTCGGTATGGAACTTCACTTCCTTGGCAGCCATTGGATCACTCCTTCAATTTAGGCAGCTTTCGTTGACTGGTAACCTGGCAAGAAGCCGTCAGGCGGCCTTCTTCACGGTCGCGGTCTGCTCGATCACGCCCATCACATCGCTTTCCTTCATGATAATCAGGTCTTGGCCGCCGAGCTTGATCTCGGTGCCGGACCATTTGCCGAACAGAATGCGATCACCCACCCTGACGTCGAGCGGCTGTAGCTGCCCGGCTTCGTTGCGGGCGCCGGGGCCGGCGGCGATCACCTCGCCTTCCTGCGGCTTTTCCTTGGCTGTGTCGGGAATGATAATGCCGCCAGCCGTTTTCTCCTCGGCTTCGATGCGGCGGACCAGGATACGGTCGTGCAATGGGCGGAACGTCATGTCGTTCTCCTTCAAGGACAAACAGTTTTTGAGGTGCCGGACCGGCAATATCGGCCCGGCAAGAGGTGCCGCGACCCTTGTTCAGGCATCGCGCGCGCATATCGAGCTAGTTTTGGAATTTTCCGGTTTCAAGAGGTCCGCGCAAAAATTTTGGCACTCGTCGCATGAGAGTGCCAACGCGTTGTTATCATGCAGGGATTCTCGCCAGGTCGACGATTTCACCGCTTGAATTTTGGTAAAGAGCCAACAAGATTATCCTGGCCGGTGCTGCCGAAGCACAGCCGGAAACTGGACGCTATCGAGGAGTTTTTGCAGACGGAGGACAACGATGGACCGACAGAAATTTTCGCCGATCATGCCTTCCCTGACTGACACGCCCGACACCTCGCTTGACCGGCTGCTTTCGCCGGCGAGGCACTTCAAACATCCTGACAAGGTATTGGAAGACGACGCGCTCGACCTCTGGGAAAAGCGGGCGATCCTGTCGTCTTGGGCCTCGGATGCCTGCGCGGTGGAGTCGATGCCGGAACTGCGCCTGCCGCCGGGAGTCGAGCGGCCGGTTTGCTTCGACCACATCATGGAGGCCTTGTGCAAGCTCGACATCGACGTGCCGGCGCCGCGGTCCACGCCGGATGAATTCCGGCACGACTTCGCCAGGATGAATGCATAAGGTCGTAAGCGAAAGGAGAAACATATGGTGACTGCGGTCAGCAGAGAATTCCGCCTGCAGATGGATGGCTACGGCCTGACCACGGCCGAGATTCACTATCATATGCCTGACTACCCCAACCTGCTGCAGCTCTATGTCTGGCAGGAATACGACCTCGCTCCCGATTTCCCGGAGCTGAAGGGCTTCCTTGGCTATTGGGAAAGCGAACTGGACGGCACGCTGCATTCCGTGCGCGTCGCACATCATCGTCTAATCACACCGTCGGAATGGCGCGCCGTTGACGGCATCGTTGCCATCCATTGAGCGGATCACATTGAGCGGATCAAAAAACCTGAAGCGCGTCGCCTGCAACGCGGCGCGCTCAAAGGCTCGATTGAGCATACCTAAAATCAGAGTTCCCGAGCAGGATGAGTGATGGGATTCGTGTCATCCTGCTCTGACAGCCATCGGCTGGGCCGTCCTTGACATCGCCGCGGAACGGAATTGCTGGGGCGAAGCGGAGCGGCCCCTCGTCAGGCCGGCTCGCTTGGCCGCCTTCAAGAAGGCCTTGTAGGCGGCACGCCCGCTGCGCCAGCCATCCAGCGCATCACGGCATGCACGGCCGGCGGCGCGCCAGCTTGGTCCGCGCGCCCATTTCGGCCATTGTTGATCCAGGCATTCCAGAGCCTCGAAGCTGCTGGCGACCTTGCGTGGGGCGTCCGACAATTCGAGGGTAATCGGCTGGGGAAACCGAATATCGTTCATCACTTCCTCCGTTTTTTGACGTCTTTTTGCGAGTAAGCAATCGGATGGCGTCACCGGCGACCGTCCATCCGTGATCGAGATGGTCAGCCGTTCAGGCCGCGTCAAGGGCCGCCGGAATCTCGACGAGACGTTCGATCAGGCCTCTTGACGCCACGCCCGTCAGTTCCCAGATCGATTCCGCCGGCGCCGGAAGGGCCGGCAGGTCAAGGAGTGCCGCATCCTTGGCACTCCTCGTACCCATGTTGCTCAGCGAAGGAGGATATGGCTATGAGAACCGCTTTCGACTTTTCACCGCTCTATCGGTCGAGCATAGGCTTCGACCGCATTTTCGACCTGCTGGAGAATGCCAGCCGCACGGCGAACGTCGACAACTGGCCGCCCTACGACATCTCCAGGACCGGTGACGACGCCTACCGCATCACCATGGCGGTAGCCGGCTTCGGTCAAGACGAATTGAGCATCGTGCATGAACCCAACATGCTCGTCATCGCCGGCGAGCGTGCCGGAGAGGACAATGGCGAATACCTGCATCGCGGCATCGCCGGACGGCCGTTTGAGCGACGCTTCGAACTTGCCGACCATGTGAAGGTGACCGGCGCCGGCCTCGTCAACGGTCTCCTGACCGTCGATCTTCAGCGTGAGATTCCCGAAGAGATGAAACCGCGCAAGATCGAGATCGGCACCAGCATGGCCAAAGCCAAGGAAAAATCCGCGGCAAAGCCCGTGCAAGTGGAAAAACAGGCCGCGTGAGGCAATTCGGGTCAGGGCTTCCACCAACCGGACGCCGGTCGCCCGGTGGTGGAGACGCAAGCAAAGAGGAGAAAGACAATGAGCGTACGTGATCTCATTCCTTTTGGCCGGGAACGCGGACAGGTGCCCAGCCTTTTGCGCGATGGCGAACGTGATCCGTTCATGTCGTTGCACCGCGAGGTCAACCGTCTTTTCGACGATGTTTTCCGTGGTTTCGGTTCGGGGCTGCCGTCCTTGTCTTCCGTTGCCGCCGACGGCGCACGCTGGCCAAGCGTCGAGATCTCCGACACTGGAAAGGAGGTCCGTGTCACGGCCGAAGTGCCCGGCATGGAGGAAAAGGACATCGAGGTCCTGCTCGATGACGACGTGCTGACCCTGAAGGGCGAAAAGCGGTCCGAGACCGAGGACAAGGAGCGCCAGTTCTCCGAGCGCTATTACGGCCGTTTCGAGCGCCGCATTCCGCTCGGCGTCGAGGTAGAGCAAGACAATGTCGAAGCGCGCTTCAGGAACGGCGTCCTGACGGTTACATTGCCGAAGACCGCGAAAGCGCAAGCGCAGGCAAAGCGGATCGAAATCAAGAGTTGAACACCTATGCCGGCGGTTGGACAAACCCACCCGCCGGTTCAGGTCGAGATGTTGACGGCTTACACTGCGGACGCCATTGCTTTGCCGGCTGGATTATTTTCGGCGACAGGTCTGTCTTTTGTGCGGTGGCCCGGCTTGCCCGCCCCCCTGGTCGCTTTGACTTGGCTTGGCTTGTATGGTTCTGGCGGGCGGATTGTGTTTGGTTTTGCGGGATTTGTTTTTGACCTTGGGCGTCGGCTTTGGGTATTTGCGGGCCCGTGATGAGGGTTCTCAAATCAGCGGGGGGCCATCAGCCGGATACAAGAACAGCCCGGGGTGAGCCGGGCTGTTTTGATTTGGTTGCGGGGACAGGATTTGAACCTGTGACCTTCAGGTTATGAGCCTGACGAGCTACCGGGCTGCTCCACCCCGCGCCACCTATGAGCAAGCGTGAGCTTGCTTCGACCTCTGGAAGCAGGTGTTTTCTGCTTCGATCTCTGGAAGCAGGTGTCTCTGCTTCGATGTTTGGAAGCGGGCGATTGCCTGCTTCGCGCCGCCAAATTGAAAGGGCCGCTTACGCGGCCCGTTG
>NZ_VFVN01000013.1:0-130386 GCF_006442185.1 Mesorhizobium sp. B2-4-1
TAGGGGAATAGGGGAATAGGGGAATAGGGGAGTAGGGGAGTATTTCCGGGCGATCTCTTTCCTACTGCCTTACTGCCTTATTCCCCTACTGCCTTAAATATCAAATGCCTTCGCCGGCGAGTTCTTCCGAAAGCGTACCGACTTGATCCTGGGCGCTGCGCAGCATCGGATAGATGGCAAGGACCTTCTGCCAAGCCTCGAGCGCCGATTGCTTGCGTCCGGTCACGGTCATGATCTGTGCCAGGCCCGACAGCGCGCCGAAATGGCGTGGTTCGAGTTGCAACGTATGGTCGATGTCGGACATCGACTTGCCGTAGTTCTTCATCATGAAATGCACCGTGGCGCGCCGGTTCCAGCCCTCGGCATAGGCCGGCTGCAAGGTGACCACCTGGTCGAGGAAATCGAGCGCTACGTCGAATTTCTGGTTCTCGAGCGCCTTCTGCGACCATTGCATCATCAGGTCGATCGAGGCGCTGCCCGACTGGGACCATTCGCTCCAGATGATGCCGGCGATACGCTCTGCCGCCTTTTCGTTGCGCTCGCGTTTGAGATCGGCAAACAGCTTGTCGAGGCGGGCTTCCCTGTTCATTGCGGGAGGCGCGGCTTGCGGCACTGGCTGGGCATCCGGAGGCGCCGGCTCCGGGGCCGCTTGCACCACCGCCCGATCATCGGCCCGCGCCGGCAACGAGATGGCGCTGCAAAAGAGAAGGACCGTCAAAAATGCAAAAAGAATCCGCATCGCCCGAATCTAGTCCCGGGCGGCGGAACGTCAAACTGATTTTAGCGTGAACGGCCGGCGGACCGACGATAAACACCAACTGCGGAGGCAAAAGCCTCGCGACGAAGCTCAGCCCTGGCGCGCCTTATAGCGGGGGGCGGTCTTGTTGATGATGTAGACGCGGCCCTTGCGGCGAACCAGACGGTTGTCGCGATGACGCGCCTTCAGCGCCTTGAGCGAATTCTTGATCTTCATGGTCTTGCCTGTCGGTGTGGACCCGGTCCGGGTCGAAATTTTAAGGCGCGCCAGAAGACGCGCCTTTGAACTGTGGGTGGCTCATAAACGAGGAGCCTTGTCCGTGTCAACCGCAAGCATGCCCGGTAGCGGAGATGAATGCCCGGTGTTGTCAAATATCCGCAATCGGCCAATGGCTCGGCACCGGCTGGTATGATGTGGTGGTCGCCACGTGACTTGAGAACGCCATGCGCCGAGTTTTCCTGCCCGGTAGCTCGCGGCGTCGAGATTGCTGTCAGGCGCGGCGGCTGATCCGGGTGAAATGGCCCATCTTGCGGCCGGGCCGCGCTGCGGCCTTGCCGTAGAGATGCAGCATCAGGTCGGGCTCCGCCAGCAATTCCGGAACGCGCGAGATATTGTCGCCGATCAGGTTCTCCATCACGCAGTCGGAATGGTGTCGCGGGTCGCCGAGCGGCAGGCCGGCCACGGCGCGGATATGCTGCTCGAACTGCGAAACGGTGCAGGCGGCTTCCGTCCAGTGGCCTGAATTGTGGACGCGCGGCGCGATCTCGTTGGCCAGCAGCGAGCCATCGGCCAGCACGAAGAACTCGACGCCGATGACGCCGACATAGTCGAGCGCCGACAGGATCTTCACCGCCGCTGTCCGGGCCGCCTCGGCTGTCCGGGGCGCGATCGCGGCCGGCACGGTCGATGTGTGGAGAATGCCGTTGCGGTGGACGTTCTCGGCCGGATCGTAGGCGGCGACGACGCCATCGATGCCGCGCGCGGCGATGACGGAGACTTCGCGCTCAAAGGAAACGAAGGCCTCGAGGACCAGCGGCACGCTGCCCATGGCCTCGCAGGTGCCGGCGAAACCGCCGGCTTGCATGTCACGGAAGACGCGCTGGCCCTTGCCGTCATAGCCCATGCGCCGCGTCTTCAATATGCCGCTGCCGCCAAAGGATTTCAGCGCTGCGGTCAGCTCGCCGTCATTGTCGACCGCGCGGAAATCCGCCGTGGCAATGCCGATGCCGTTGAGAAATGTCTTTTCGGTCACCCGGTCCTGCGCCACATCAAGCGCGCGCGCAGGCGGATAGACCGGCACCTTTGCGGCGAGCGCCTCGGCGGCGGCAACCGGAACGTTCTCGAATTCATAGGTGACGACGGCACTTGCCTCGGCCAATTCGGCAAGCGCGGCGGGATCATCGTAGGCGGCCGTGACCTGACGGTTGGCGACCTGTGCCGCGGGGCAATCCGGCTGCGGCTCCAGCACCACGGTGCGGTAGCCGAGGCGAGCGGCCGCCATTGCCAGCATGCGGCCGAGCTGGCCGCCGCCGATGATGCCAATGGTCGATCCGGCGGGCAGGCTCACGGCGTGTCCGTGGGTTCGGCCGCGACCTTGGCGGTCTGCGAGGCGCGCCAGGCATCGAGCCGCCCGGCAAGCTTGTCGTCGTTGAGCGCCAGCACGGCGGCGGCCAACAGAGCCGCATTGGCCGCACCGGCCTTGCCGATGGCCAGCGTCCCCACCGGAATGCCGGCCGGCATCTGGACGATGGACAGCAGCGAATCCTGTCCCGACAGGGCCTTGGATTCCACCGGCACGCCGAACACCGGCAGCGGTGTCATCGCCGCCGTCATGCCGGGCAGGTGCGCCGCACCGCCGGCACCGGCGATGATGACCTTGTAGCCGGCGGCCTTGGCGCCCTTTGCGAAGGCGTAGAGCCGGTCGGGAGTGCGGTGCGCCGAGACGATCAGCCGTTTGTGCGGGATGCCAAGCGCCTCCAGTGTCTCGGCGGCATGGCGCATGGTCGCCCAGTCGGACTGGCTGCCCATGATAATGGCGACGTCGGCGCGTTGATCGTTCAAGCTTCTGCTCCCGGCGACAAAGGCGCGCCTTAGCGGAATTCGGCGGCGGCGGCAAGGATGCGGGGCATTGCCGGTGTCCGGCCGGGAAATCGGCCTATGCCGCAGCCTTGCGGAAGCGGGCGACGAAATCGTCGAGTTCGGGCCGCTCCATGTCGGAGATCGCCCAGTAGGAGAAGGCGCCGTCGCTCCACTGCACCAGCGAAAAGCCGCCCGAGGAAAGATCGTCAGGCTCGCTGACCTTGCCGCCCTGCTGCGGTTCGGCGACCAGCGTGATCAGATGCTCGCGGTGGCGGTAGACAAGTGCCGGCACCGGGCGGCCGGAAATCACCTCGACCCGGCCGCCGATCAGCGCAAAACCGTCCTTGGCAAGGTCCGGTGCCGGCGGCGACACGCCGATCCGGGCGTCGAGCCAGGGTTTTACCGTATGGCGATCCGACGAGACGATGTCGATCGGGCTGGCGGCAAGCAGGCTGCGGCGATGGCCGCTGGCGACCGCCGCGGCGAAGCTGTCGGACGCGCCGTTGACCATCACCCATTGCGTTGCCCCGCTGGCCAGCACCGCGCTGATCATGATCGAGGCGGCAAGAGCGCGCCAGTCGAACGAACCGAAGCGGCGCGCTCGACTTGGCGACAGCCGCGTATCGGCGTTTCGCCTCTGGCCTCTCCCGCCCGGGGCAAGCACCCCCGGGAGCGCCGGCCGGCCCTGCTGCGGCTTGGCCGTTTCGCCTGACTCCGGCTGCGCGGTGGCCGCAGTGCCAATGGCCGCGATGCGCGCGCGAAAGGCGTCGCCGACATCTGGGCGCGGCAGGCGGCTGACCGCGCCCCGCAAGGCCACGATGCGGGCATGCTCTGAGGCAAGCCGCGGATCGGGCGCAATGCGCCGCTCCACCGCAAGCGCGGCCGCTGCATCAAGTTCGCCATCGACTAGGGCGTGGATCATCAGCCTGATGCCTTCCGGATCATTGGGCAGTCCATCGTCATGCATGGTCATGGCGCTCTCCCCAGGTCAGACATAAGCAGGCTCCGCGCGCGGGCCAGCCTGGACATCACCGTGCCCATCGGCACGCCGAGCATGGCCGCTATCTCGCGATAGCTGAGGCCGCTGATGTCGCGCAGCACAAGCGTCTCGCGAAACGGCTGCGGCAGGGCTGCTATCGCCGTTTCAAGCGCCACCGTGTCGGCCTTGGCGATCAGGCTTGCCTCCGGACCATATTCGTCCGGCACGCTGATGCCGTGTGCCGCCGCCATCTCGTCGAGATCGCCGAGATCACCGACGGCCAACATGCCGCGCGGCCGGTTGCGCGACATCCAGGTATAGGCGGTGTTGCGCACGATGGTCAGCAGCCAGGCGCGGGCATTGCCGCCGGCATAGCCTGATATGCCCGCATGCGCCTTTATGCAGGCGTCCTGCACGACGTCCTCGGCATCGGCGCCATTGCCGGTCAACCAGCGGGCAAGCGCCAGCGCGTCACCGAGATGAGGCAGCACCACCTCGCTGAAGCGCTCGGCTCCGGCCTTCTCGCTCAAAGCAGCACCATCCGATACTCCACGAGGAACAGGCCGTGCGCTTTCAAGCAATACCGGCGGTCTCGCCCCGCCCGTGCGGGCGAAACCCTCGGCAACAGGCAAAGCCGCCTGCCGTGGCGAAAGTGAATTCATCTGCGTCACCAGTGTCAAGCGCAATGGGAAAGCCGTGCATCATGGGAGAGAGGCCGGTTGAGGTCATGCGCTCCAGCACATGGCGGCCGCCGACGCCGCGGCCATGTTCGCTGTCGTGTTCATGATGACGGACATGCGGATCTCCTCAACGCCTGTGGCGGCCTATGTCGAGGAGACCCGTTGCGGCCGAGATTTATTCCCGCCGCGTACGCATCCGGCTGTTCACGGTTACGTGATCAGCCGGTGCTTTGGGTTCGTTGGTCCGCTTGGTGCTCAATCCGGCCAGCGCAAGGCGCCGGAAGAGACCTTGCGAGCAATCTTCATGGCGTCGGCGGGCCGGTCCTTCGCGGTCAACAGGGCGCGCAGCCGTTCGGCGACGATTTCCGCCTCTCCGGGATGAAGATTGCAGGGGTCGAGGAAGAAATGGCCGCGTTCGACCTCGTGATTGCGCACGATGATGGGCGGCGATCCACCGGCAAGCGCCGAGGCAAGGCCGGCGGCGGTGAAGCGGCTTTCCGGCAGCACGAAGACCTGCAGGCGGTCGAGCGGGTTGGAGGTCGGGTCGGGAATGATCTCCGCGCCAATGCCCGGGATACCCTGCAGAGCATCCTTCCAAAGGTTGAGGGCGGCCTCTTCGCGCCGGCGGATGCCGGCGTGGTCGCGCTTCTCCCATGCCTCGAGCGCGGCCATGGTGCCGGCGATGCTTTCCTTGCCGACCTTCATGGCGCGGGCGACGCCGCGGTTCTGCAGATAGGCGGCGCGCACCAGATCCTTGCGTCCGGTGACGATGCCGCTGGTCGGGCCGCTCAGGAATTTGTGGCCGCTGTAGATGACGATGTCGGCGCCACGCGCCAGGAAGCCGCGCAGGTCATATTCGGAAGCCGCGTCGACGATCACCGGCACGCCCTTGGCGTGGCAGATTTCGCAGAACTCCTCCAGCGACAGCATGCCGTATTGAACCGTGTGATGCGCGACGACATAGAGCCCTGCCGCCGTTCGCTCGTTGATCGCGTCGCGCACATGATAGTCCTGCGTGACGCTGACCGTGCCGGCGGGCACCACCTTGGCGCCGGCGACGCGGACCGACTGGTCGATCGGGGCGCCGTAGTTGACGATGTGGCCAAGCTGGATGATCACCTCTGACTTGAGGTCGCCGGTGTCGTCCGGCAGGCGTTCGATGGCGAGCAGGTTGGTTCCCGTCATCGCGCCGGCGATCGCCATGGTGATGCCGCTGGCGCAGCAGGCGGTGATGAAGCCGGCCTCGCCGCCGGTGAGGCGCGCGACGACGGCGCTTGCGGCGCGCTGCAGATCGTCCATCTCCACCCATTGCGATGCCATTTCCGACATGGCGCTGATCGCTTCAGGCACGATGATCGACGCGCCGAGCGCCGTCATCGTGCCGGAGACGTTGATGATCGGACGAAGGCCGAGCCGTTCGCGGATCGTGGTGTTGGAGCCGGTGTCGGAATAGGTTTTCATGTGAGCAATCCCGTGGATGACAGATCAGGCAGCGATCTCGACGACCGCTTCGATTTCGACGGTGATGTTTCCGGGCAAGGAGCCGACGCCGATCGCCGAGCGGGCATGCCCGCCGATCGTGGTGAAAACGTCGGCGAAAAGATCGGAGCAGCCATTCACCACTTTGGGGTGGTCGCTGAAAGTCGGCGTGGCATTGACGAAGCCGAGCAGCTTGACGACACGCACGACGCGGCCGAGATCGCCGGCGGCAGCATGCATGACGGCAAGCAGGTTGAGGCCGGTGAGGCGGGCATGCTGATAAGCCTCCTCCACCGTCACATCCTCGCCCACCTTCCCGGTGCAGAGCGAGCCGTCGGCCCGCAGCGGTCCCTGGCCGGACAGGAAGATCAGCCGGCCGCTCTCGGCATGGGTAACGAAGTTGGCGATGGGCGTCGGCGGCTCGGGCAATGTGAGGCCGAGTTCGGCGAGCCTGGTGTAAGGCGTCATGGAAGAAGGCTCCTTGGGATGGTGTCAACCATCCAATGTCAGAAATGCGAGGCGCGGAAGCGCGCCAGGAAATTGCGCAGACGCTCATTCTCGGCGTCTGCTGCGAGAATCTCCTTCGGCGGGCCGACCGCGCCGACGCCGCCATCGGCCATGAAGACGATGCGGCTCGAGGCGTCGCGGGCAAAGGCCATCTCATGCGTGACCATCACCATCGTCATGCCGTCCTCGGCGAGGCTGCGCACCACTTCAAGCACCTCGCCGACGAGTTCCGGATCGAGGGCGGAGGTTATCTCGTCGAGCAGCAGGATTTTCGGCCCCATGGCCACGGCGCGCGCAATTCCGACGCGCTGCTGCTGGCCGCCGGAGAGCTCCGCCGGCAGGCTGTCGGCCTTATGGGCAAGACCGACGCGGCCGAGCCAGTGTTCGGCAATCGTGCGCGCCTCCGCTGTGCTTTTGCCGCGCACCTTGGTGAGGCCGAGCATGATGTTGCCGGCGGCGGTGAGATGCGGAAACAGGTTGAAGCTCTGGAACACCATGCCGGTCTCGGCGCGCATCGCGGCAAGGTCGCGTTCGCTGCGGCGCTGGCGGGCTCCGGTTTCGCGGAAGCCGACCTCCTTGCCGTCGATGCGGATGGACCCGCTGTCATAGCTCTCCAGGAAGTTGACGCAGCGCAGCAGCGTGGTCTTGCCGCTGCCCGAGGGCCCGATGACCGTCACCACCTCGCCGCGCGCCACGCGCAGGCTGACCGAGCGCAGGACCTGGACGGCGCCAAAGGATTTGGACACATCGCGGATGTCGAGAAGGGCCGGGGCATCGTTCGAGCTTGTGGACATTGCTATTCCCGGATGAAGGAGAAACGCCGCTCCAGCCGCCTGCTGGCAAGCGAAAGCGCATAGTTGACGGCGAAGTAGATGAGGGCGCCAAGGATGTAGAGCGGCATGGCCTCATAGGTGCGGCCGATGACCTGGTTGATGGCCTGCATGAGATCGGTGATGCCGAGCAGCGAGACCAGCGCGCTGCCCTTGACCGCGTCGGTGACGCCATTGATCCAGGGCGGCAGGAAACGCCTGAACGCTTGCGGAAAGATGACATGGGCCAGCCGCTGGCGGAAGGTCAGGCCGATCGCCATTGCCGCCTCCGATTGTCCCTTCGGGATGGAGCCGACGGCGCCCCGGAGATATTCGACGACCTGGGCTGTCTTGAACAAGGTCAGCGCCAGCACGGCAGCCCAGAAGGACGGCAGGTGAAGCCCGACGGCCGGCATCCCGTAGTAGACGAAGAAGATGAGCACCAGGATCGGTATGCCGCGAATAGTGTCGCTGAAGATGCGCACCGCCCAGCGCGCCGGCGCCGGGCCATAGACCAGGCCGACGCCAAGGACGACACCGGCGACGAGCGAGAACGTCACGACCAGCAGCGACACCCAAAGCGTCAGCGCAAAACCCTGAGCCAGGAAAGGCAAGGCGTAGGCGATCTGGCCAAGCATGCTAGTGCACCACCTTGAACCAGCGTTCGACGAGCCGGAGCGCGTAAAGCAGGGCGTAGCCGGTCAGCAGATACATCGCCGTCACGACGAGATAGACCTCGACGATGCGGAAGGTGTTGAAGTTGATCCATTGCGCGCCGAAGGTCAGTTCGGGCACCGAGATGACCGAAGCGACGGAGGTGTCCTTGAACAGCGATATGAAAGTGTTGGAAAGCGCCGGCAGCGTGATGCGCAGCATGGTCGGCAGGCGCACATGGAGCAGCCTTTGCCAGGGCGTCAGGCCGATCGCCTTGCCGGCGTCTAGCTGGCCGCGCGGCACCGCTTCGAGACCGGAGCGGAACACCTCGACCAGATAGGCGCCGCTGTAGAGCGCCAGCGTGGCGACGAACGAGGTTTGCGCGCTGTAGGCGATGTCGACCACGGTCGGCAGACCGTAGAAGACGAGATAGACGAGCAGGATCAGCGGCACGTTTCGGATGAATTCGACATAGGCGGCAATGATGCCGCGCACCATGCGTCCGGCCGACACGTACCAGACCGCCAGGACCAGGCCGATGACGATGCCGATGGCGATCGAGATGACGGCGAGCTCCAGGCTGAGCAGCAGACCGCCCCACAGCTTGTCGAAATGCCGCCAGATCAGGTTGAAATTGAGCGCATAACCCATGCGTCGGCCTCAGTGCTCCCGATGTGACGCAAAGCTGGCCGCGTCGCCAGGAAAAAAGGCGGAAGGGTCGGCGCCGTTCCGCCGATGACGTCAGATAACCGGGAAGCCGGGGTGGCGCGCCGGCGGCTCCTGCCCGAAATAGTCCTTGAACGCGGCGTCATAGAGCGCCGTTTCATGGCCGAACATGGCGATGGTGAAGGTCTGGTTGACGAAGGTCAGCCAATCGAGATCGCCTTGCCGGAGCGCCGCGCCATAAAGCATCGAGTACCAGCTCTTGCCGGCATCGAAGTATTTGTCCGGATTGCGCGAGGCGAGCCAGCGCACGGTGGAGAGGTCGACGGCAGCGGCATCGGCACGCTTGGATTCCAATGCCTGCAGCACGTTGGCCTGTGTATCGATCTGCATCACCTGCGCCTCCGGCAAGGCAAAATGCACCGAAGATTCGGCGTCGACATTCTGCAGGATGGAAACGCGCGTCGCGGAGCCTGCGGCAAGCAGCTTGTCGAAGGTCTTGTTCTCGGCGCCGGGCAAAGTCAGCAAGGCGACGCCCTCGACGTAGTAAGGCCTGGAGAAGTTGATCAGCTGCGAGCGCTGCGCGGTCATGGTCATGAACTGGATGGTGATGTCGACCTTGTTCGTCGTCACGTTCGGAATGCGCTGCGCCGGGTCCTGCATGACGAACTCGACCTTGGCCGGGTCATCGAACAAGCCCTTTGCCAGGATGCGCCCCATGGTGATGTCCATGCCGACGAGTTCGCCGGCATCGTTCTCGAAATGCCATGGCGCATTGGTGCTTCCGGTGCCGACAATCAATTTGCCGCGCTCCAGCACGGTGCGTAGCAGGCTATCGGGCGCAGCCTGCGCCGCCGCCTTCTGGACGTCGACCGTTGCCGCCGCGCTCATGACGCCGGCCGTTGCCAGTCCGGCCATACCCAGTTTCAGAAAATCACGCCTTTTGGATGTGTCGTCCACAGCGACCTCCTTTCGTGTTGTGTTCCCCTACGCACAGGCAATACGCGCACCCGGATCGTTACAGAAATTGTCTCTTACAAGGGA
Source organism: Mesorhizobium sp. B2-4-1 (assembly GCF_006442185.1). NCBI lineage: Bacteria > Pseudomonadati > Pseudomonadota > Alphaproteobacteria > Hyphomicrobiales > Phyllobacteriaceae > Mesorhizobium > Mesorhizobium sp. B2-4-1. Next base: position 9,652 of record NZ_VFVN01000013.1, read on the forward strand.
CTAGTGTATCCTGTACAAGACAGATACTAACATCAGGAATCGACAATGCAAGATGGCAGCGCCTTGGCGGTCTCAGCGGACGCAAAGATTTCGGTCTCTCGGGAGAAGGGCCTCAACCGGGTGCTCGAGATTCTGGAGTTCCTTCATTCGACGCAGCGCGCCATCGGTATCGGCGACCTCGCCAAGGGGGTCAACGCGCCGCGTTCGACCACCTACACACTGGTGCGATCGCTGGTCGATGCGGGCCTCCTGGAGATGGCCGGCGACGGCAACCGCGTCTATTTCGGTAAGAAGCTCTATCTCTATGGAATGGATTATGTGCGCGGCAACGACCTCTTGAGGCGAGGACGCCAGGAGGTCGACAACCTGTCGCGCGAGACCGGTGAGACCTCCGAACTGTGCATGCTGCAGAGCGGCCGCTACACGATCGTCCACTCGAGCCCGGGCACCCGGCCGTTCCGCATCAGCTCCGCCACCGGATTGCAGATTCCGCTGCCCTGGACCGCGTCAGGCAGGCTGCTGCTCGCCGGCCTCGAACAGGCCCGGATCGAAGCCATGATATCGGAAGACGACCTTATGCTGCCCGATGGCCGCAGATTGCGGCTGGACGATTTCATCGCCGACATAGCGACGGCGCGAGCCACCGGCTATTGCATCACTTCGGGGCTCGTCGACGCCTATACGAAATGCCTCGCCGCGCCGGTGTTTTCAGCACCCGGCACCGTCGAGGCGACGATGTGCCTAGTGGTGCCCATCGACACATCGCAGGAGAAGACAGGCGAACTCCTGGCCCTGTTGCGCGAACGCGCGGCGCGGCTTTCGATCGCGGCCTGGACCTGAAGTCAGGCGATGATGTCCGGGATGATCCTGTCTTCCAGCTTCATCAGCCGATCCTTCAGCGCAAGCTTCTTCTTCTTCATGCGCTGGATCTGCAGCGGGTCGCAGTTCATGGCGATCATCGCATTGATCGCGGCGTCGAAATCGGCGTGTTCCTGCTTCAGCCGGGAAAATTCGAGGCGAATATCGGCCTGTTCCTGATCGGACATTCTCTACCGTCTGCACGTCTGCGGCGCCCAAAGCTGGGCCTGATTGGGCGGGGGGTGGCACTCTCTGCCACCGGCGCGCAGCCCATATCACATTTCACGTTGTCGTGGAATGCTACCACGGATCATTCGACATCGCTGCGCGAAGGTGGCACACTGTCATTGTGCCGTCACAGAGCGAGCCTGCGGTGGACGCGCCTTTGGCGGCTGCAATCGAGGAAACCATGAAAGGGAGAACCAATCATGTCTCTTGCATCCCATCTTGATGAGTTGCAGCGGAAACACGGCGACATCGAACGCGAGCTCGATGACGCGATGAATCACCCGTCGGTGGACGACCTCGAAATCGTGAATCTCAAGCGACGCAAGCTGGCAATCAAGGACGAGATTGAAAAACTGAGGGCCAAACCCACGACGCATTGATGCCCCACTGACATAACCGCTCACCATTCGGGTCTTTCCTGCCGGCGGCAATTGCCGCCGGACCGGTGGTTTTTATCTTCGGTTTCAGGTCGGCCATCACAGATATCCGTACCAGGCCGAGACCTGCCGACTTCGTGATCCCAAGACGAGCAGGGACGAAGCTCGGCGCGGGCCCCTCCTTTAATCTATGCCGTAACCCTTGACCGAAGAGTGCAGCGGAGCAGAATTCCGCCTTGCCGCGGCGCTCTGAGGTCAGGGCTTGGATTCTGGGGTCTTCGCTGCGTCGCTCTTCTCCTTGTTCCTCCCCGGAAATGACGCACTCGTTCCCGGAAAGACGAAGCGATGGGGGCCCGGCAATCGCCAGGTAGCCGATTGGCCGACGCAAGCGAGCGATAAAAGTCGGGCGCCGAGCAACCGGCGGCGGCATCGATTGCGGCCAGTGGCGACCTGTCGCCATTGACAAGCCATCTTTGCTCCTCCACCTCATGCCCGGACTTCAGCGCATCGGCCCGGAGCGTGCTTTTGTGCGTCCAAGTGGACGCGCGGCGCTCCAGAGATTAAAGGCTGCCGGCATGACCGGATATTATTCCTTCCCCTTCCCGCGCCGCACCTCGGTTGGCGTCGATGTGGGCGGCGTGGTGGTTGGCGGCGGTGCTCCCGTCGTCGTGCAGTCGATGACCAATACGGATACCGCCGATGTCGACCAGACGGTCGCCCAGGTGGCGGCGCTGCATCGCGCCGGCTCCGAGATCGTGCGCATCACCGTAGACCGCGATGAAAGCGCCGCCGCCGTGCCGCGCATCCGGGAACGGCTGGCGCGGCTCGGTATCAACGTGCCGATTGTCGGCGACTTCCACTATATTGGCCACAAGCTCCTGGCCGATCATCCGGCCTGCGCCGAGGCGCTGGCCAAATACCGCATCAATCCCGGCAATGTCGGTTTCAAGGACAAGAAGGACCGGCAGTTCGCGGCAATCGTCGAAATGGCGATCAAACATGACAAGCCGGTGCGCATCGGCGTCAACTGGGGCTCGCTCGACCAGGAACTCCTGACCCGGCTGATGGACGACAACCAGGCCCGCGGCTTTCCGTTGACCGCACAGCAAGTGACGCGCGAGGCGATCGTGCAGTCGGCGATCCTCTCGGCCGAGATGGCCGAGGAGATCGGCCTTCGCCGCGACAAGATCATCCTCTCGGCCAAGGTCAGCGGCGTGCAGGACCTGATCGCCGTCTACACCGAGCTCGCCAGCCGTTCCGACCATGCGCTGCATCTCGGCCTCACTGAGGCCGGCATGGGCTCGAAAGGCATCGTCGCCTCATCCGCCGCCATGGGCATACTGTTGCAGCAAGGCATCGGCGACACCATCCGCATATCGCTGACGCCGGAGCCGAACGGCGATCGCACGCGCGAGGTGCAGGTGTCGCAGGAATTGCTGCAGACCATGGGCTTCAGGCAATTCGTGCCGATCGTCGCCGCTTGCCCCGGCTGCGGCCGCACAACCTCGACCGTGTTCCAGGAACTGGCCCAGAACATCCAGGCCGATCTCAGGAAGAACATGCCGGCGTGGCGTGAGAAATACCCAGGGGTCGAGAACCTCAAAGTCGCCGTGATGGGCTGCATCGTCAACGGCCCGGGCGAGTCCAAACATGCCGATATCGGCATTTCGCTGCCAGGCACCGGCGAGACGCCGACGGCGCCCGTTTTCGTCGACGGCAAGAAGGCGGCGACGCTGCGCGGACCGTCGATCGCGCAGGATTTCGAAAAGATGGTCGCCGACTATATCGAACAACGATTTGGTCGCGGCAAGGCCGCGGCAGAGTAGGTCGAATGCTGCGCTTCCTCCCGGTGGCGCTGATCCTGCTGTGCGGGTGGCCCACCTTGGCCCAGGCCGATCCGCCGCAATCGGCCAAGCAGCGGCTGATCGACAAGGTCTGCAACCTGATCCAGGCTCATGCCGACAAGAACGGCCTGCCCAGGGATTTCTTCGCCCGGCTGATCTGGAAGGAAAGTCGGTTCGATCCCAACGCCGTCAGTCCGGTCGGCGCCGAAGGAATCGCCCAGTTCATGCCGGGGACCGCCAAGATGCGCGGGCTCGCCAATTCCTTCGACATCAACCAGGCGATCCCGGCCTCGGCGAAATACCTCGCCGAGATGAAGACCAGCTATGGCAATCTCGGCCTGGCGGCCGCCGCCTACAATGCCGGCGAAAACCGGGTCTCGCGCTGGCTGGGCTCGGGCGGCTTCCTGCCGATGGAAACCGAAAGCTATGTCTTCGACATTATGGGCGAGCCGGTCGATAAGTTCGCCGACCGCGCCTATGCCGGAAGCGTGCGACCACTCGACGCGAAATCCGATTTCGTCGCGGCCTGCCGTAAGCTCCCGGTGATCATGTCGCGCACGGTGGCGATGGCTTCCATCAACATAAAGCCGTGGGGAATCCAGGTGGCCGGCAATTTCCGCCGCAGCGCCGCGGTCAACCAGTGGCTCAGGGTGAGGGGCCGCTTCCCGGCCCTGCTAGCCGGGCATGATCCGGTGGTCAGCCGGGTGCGCACGCCGATCGGCCGGCGCGGCATCTACGCGGTCAGGATCGGGGTCGACGACCGTGCCGCCGCCGGCGCTATCTGCCAGAAATTGCAAAGTGTCGGCGGGGCATGCGTGGTGGTGCGCAACCGATAGCGGGTGTGTCGTTGCGGGTGAAGGGGCGATAAAAATGACGGCCGCGGCTATAGGCGACCCTGGATTGGCCGGCATTGCCCTGCCTTCAACGAGCAATGAGGGCCGCAGGATGGTCGACGCATATGTTATCTGCGGCACGCCCAGGACCGGAAGCACTTTGCTGTGCAAGCTCCTGGCCTCCACGAAGGCGGCGGGCGATCCTCATTCGTTCTATCGGCGGCAGGACGTGCCCGAATGGGCCGAAGAGTGGGGGCTGCCCGGCCGCGACACGATGGGCGAACTCGAATTCAATGCCGCCTATCTCAATGCGGCCATCGCCGCCGGCAAGGGTGGAACCGGTATTTTCGGCCTGCGCCTGATGCGAGAGAATCTGGATGAGCTTTCAGCGATACTCGACCGGATTTTCCCGGGGCTTGTCTCGGATAAAGCTCGTTTCGAGAGGGCGTTTGGCCGTGTTCTCTACATACATCTGTCACGCGAGGACAAGCTTGCGCAGGCCGTATCGCTGGTCAAGGCGCAGCAAACCGGCCTTTGGCATGTCGCTCCTGATGGAACCGAGCTGGAAAGGGTGGGGCCTCCCCGGGAACCTCAATATGATTTCGGGCGGATCAAGGATGAGGTTGCCGAGCTCGGAGCTTATGACGCTGCCTGGAACATGTGGTTCGCGGAGCAAGAGGTAATCCCGCTGCGGATCGGCTATGAGCGCCTGTCGAGCGATCCGGTTGCAACGTTGGCGTCCGTTTGCGACGCCTTGGGGGTTCAGGCACCGGATGCTGGGGATATAAGACCCGGCGTCGCAAGGCTTGCCGACGAGACAAGCCTCAACTGGATGCGCCGTTATCATCTGGATGCGGCGTCCGAGGCGTCGACGGTATAGCTATGCCGTCTTCGCCACCACCGTTTCGCTGAGCCAGGTGCCGATCTTGGCGCCGAGGCGGTCGGGTGAAACCGGCTTCGGCAGATAGTCGTCCATGCCGGCTTCGATGCACTTGTCGCGGTCGCCCTTCAGCGCATGCGCGGTGACGCCGATGATCGGAATGTGGCTGCCATCCGAGGCCTCCGTCGCCCGGATGGCGCGGGTCGCCTCGTAACCGTTCATCTCCGGCATGGAGACGTCCATCAGGATCAGCCTCGGGCGCAACGAGCGGTACATCTCGACCGCCGTGCGGCCGTTGCCGGCTATACGATAGCTCAAGCCCAACCCGTTGAGAATCTGGCCGAACACCAGCTGGTTCACCTCGTTGTCCTCGGCGATGAGGATGTCGATCGGACCATTCGGCGCGACCGTCGGTTCCGGCACGGGGACGGCTGGCATTGCCGGGCCGCGGATGACGGTAAAGGCGGGCGGCGCCGCCTGCGGCAGCGCCGGTACGGGTTCGCGAACGAACTGCGCCCTGCCGACCTGCGAGCGGGCTTTCTGGACGACCGAGATGACGGTGCCGAGCAGGACCGCGGAGCGCGCCGGCTTGGTCAGGTGCGCGGCAATGCCGAAATCAATGATCATCTTGCCGAAATCGACCTGGTCGACCGAGGTCAGGAGCACGACCGGTATGGCCGACAGCCGGCTGTCGGCGGCGATGGCTTTCGCGACATCGGCGCCGTTCATACCGGGCATCTGGTAATCGAGGATGATGCAATCGACGGCGGCCCCCAGCTGGCAGGCGCGGTCGAGGAAAGCCAAGCCGACCGCACCGCTTTCGGCGGCGGCGCAGTCGAAGCTCCAGCTCCTGAGCTGTTCGAGCAGGATCTCGCGGTTGACCGGATTGTCGTCGATGACCAGAACGCGGGCGCCGGTGACGTCGACCGGCACGATCTCGTCGCGAGCCTCGGCACGATGCACGGGCAGGGGCACCGCGAACCAGAATACGGAGCCGCGGCCGATCTCGCTCTCGACGCCAATCTTGCCGGCCATCAGGTCGACGAGGCGGGCGGCGATGGCGAGACCAAGGCCGGTGCCCTCGTGACGGCGGGTCGAGGAGCCGTCGACCTGGGCGAATTTTTCGAACACGTTCTGCAACTTTTCGGCCGGGATGCCGATGCCGGTGTCCTCGACGCGCAACTTGAGCTGGACGACGTCATTGACGGTTTCGCCGCCGACGTCGATCAGCACATGGCCCTTCTCGGTGAACTTCACCGCGTTGCCGAGCAGGTTGGTGACAATCTGGCGGAACCGCCCGGCGTCGCCGACGACGTAGGCCGGCAGGCGCGGGTCGACGCGCACGATCAGTTCGAGGTTCTTTTCGGCGACATGGGCGGAGACGAGCGTGGCCACATCCTCGACCGCCTCGGCAAGGCGGAACGGCGCCGGGTCGAGCGTGAGCTGGCCGGCATTGATCTTGGAGAAATCGAGGATGTCGTTGATGATGGTGAGCAGCGCATTGCCGGATTTGACGATGACGTCGGTGAAGGTCTTCTGGCGCGCGGTCAGCTCAGTCTTGGCCAGCAGCTCGGCCATGCCGAGCACGCCGTTCATCGGCGTGCGGATTTCGTGGCTCATATTGGCGAGGAATTCCGATTTGGCGCGGTCGGCCGCCTCGGCCTTGAACAGCGACTCGGCGGATTCGGCGAAGGCGCGGCGGATGGCTTGCTCCATCGGCCGGAAGATCCAGAAAGCGGCGATGGAGAGCACCGCGAACAGCAATCCGCTCGCCCACAGCAGCAGCCGGTCACTGGAGGCATCGGCCAAATGGCGCTCGTCGTCCATGGCGGTGCGGACGCGGACCAGCATCGGCTGGGCAAACAGGTCGTTCTGGTTGCGGATTTCGCGATAGCTCCACTCATCGACCTTCTGCGCCACCGACATCAGGTTGAAGTTTCGAATCATGTCGCGCGGAGACCAGAAAAGGTCGCCATTGACCGAAGCGGATTCGAGCTCGTTGATCGTCTTTGTCGACAGGCGTGGACGCAATGCGGCGATCTGGGTCGCAAGCGTCCCAATCTCGCTGGTCAGGCGTTCCGAATGGCCGCGCGCCGACGCGGTCAGCGCATCGCGCGTCTCCGCTCGCCAGGCGGTTCCCGTCGTCTCGGCGAAGCTGGTCGCGTTGCGCAGATCGCGGGTAAAGATGACAAGGTTGCTGCTCAGGGCATCGATCTGGTGGCGGAAGGAATTGACGCGATCAAGTGCGAGCATGATCGCCAGCGAAGCCAACGCGAAGATCAGCAATCCTGAGAGATAACGGCTCCGGATGGACCGTATGAAGGAAGAATATTCCGGCATGCGCAACCCCAACACATACGCATTATTTTAACGGTCGGGATTACGCTTGATTTACATTAAGATTTCGTTCTGGCGACCGAGAATTTCGGATTCCCGCAGCCTCCCATGTAGCCTGCCGGCTGCGCCGAGATGAAGGGCCGCGCCACTTCAAGGGACGGTCAAGCTTCGGATATTATTTCAATCCGCGGGCCGTTTGTGATGCCGGGATTCCTGGTTCGAGCCGCGAAGCATTTCACGGTCATCGGCATCGACCAGATCGACGTCGCCGCCCCTGAGCGACTGGCCCTGCTGGCGAGCCGTTCTTTCCTGCTTCGACCGCTTCAGTTCGTCCTCGGCGTTGAAATTCTTGTCCGCATTCTTGGTGTTCACCCGCTCCTCGATGATTTGCACCTGCTGTTCGTGGGTCTTCTTGCCGGTCATGGGATATCTCCCTCTATTTGTTCGTCCGGCCGGTCTGGTCGGGGTTCACACCGCCTTGCGGGGTGGTGTCGTTCTCGACATCGCCCCGAAAAGTATTTTCGCCATCGAGTTCCTCGTCGTCGTCAAGAATGTCGCCACCCTTGATGGTGCCTTTGGATGCGCCGATGCCGGGATCGTTGCGCAAGTCGCGATCGCTTGGCCTCGGCTGTTTGCGATGCTTGTTGTTGTTCATGGGTTGCCTCCTGCTTCTGGTCCCGAACGTCGCGACGGGTGCAATTGTTCCCGAAACGCAAGGTCCCCAAACGCTCTGGCCGGGAGTGAGACCACCGCAGCCGCGTATCTTCGAACAGCGGAATGCTGCCACGAGTGATGTCAGCTCCGCGTCAACCGGTTATCGATCGGGCAGCATTTGGCGCGCCTGCCTGTTCGGCGCGGCGGATCAGATCGACGCTGTGATGCCGCCGTCCACATAGAGAATATGGCCGTTTACGAAAGAGGAGGCCTCGCTGGCCAGGAAGACGCAGGCGCCGACCAGTTCCTCGACCTTTCCCCAGCGGCCGGCTGGCGTGCGCTTTTCCAGCCAGGTGCTGAACGCAGGGTCGGCGACAAGGGCAGCGTTGAGCGGCGTATCGAAATAGCCGGGTGCAACGGCATTGCATTGCAGGCCATGTTTGGCCCAATCCGTAGCCATGCCCTTGGTCAGGTTGCCGACCGCGCCTTTCGTCGCCGTGTAGGGCGCGATGCCCGGACGGGCGAGCGCGGTCTGCACGCTGGCGATGTTGATGATCTTGCCGCGGCCGCGCCTGATCATATGGCGCGCCACGGCCTGGCCGACATGGAAGACGCTGGCGACGTTGGTCTGCAGCAGGCGCTCGAACGCATCGGCGGGAAACTCCTCGAGCGGCGCGCGGAATTGCATGCCGGCATTGTTCACCAAAATGTCGATCGCTCCGCCGTCCAGTTCGAAACCGTCGACCGCCGAGCGAACCGCTTCATGATCGGTAGCATCGAAGGCCAGCTTTTCCGCTCCGGGAATCTGCCTGATCGCGGTGGCGAGCCTTGCCTCGTCACGGCCGTTGAGGATCACCCTGGCGCCGGCTTCGGCCAAACCCTTGGCCAAGGCGAAGCCTATGCCTTGCGAGGAGCCGGTTACGAGGGCGGTGCGCCCGCTGAGATCGAACAATTTGGTCGACATCGAACCTGATCCTCCCGATTGGCCCGTTAAACAGAAACCTTCACGCCAAGCCTCGGGGTCTGCCCCGATCTCAATTGTTGCGCGTCGCCACGAAGGTCGCGGCTGCCTTCAGCAGGCCAGCCTGCTCGCCATAGGGTTCGAGCAGCGCATGCGCCTGATGGACAAGGCCATGCAACTGGGCGCGTGCCCATGCCTCCCCGTGCAGCGCCACCAGCGTTGCCTTGCCGGCGGCGGCGTCCTTGCCCGTCGCCTTGCCCATCTGTGCGGCATCCGCGGTCAAATCGAGAAGATCGTCGGCAAGCTGGAAGGCAAGCCCGATCGCCGAGCCGAACTCGGCCAGTCTTTCGCGATCCCCGGCAGGCACGCCGGCGACGACCGCGCCCGCCTCGCAGCCAAAGCGGATCAGCGCACCGGTCTTCATCGCTTGCAGCCGGATGATCCCGGCCTCGTCCGGCGCGATGCGCTCGGCCTCGAGGTCCAGCGTCTGGCCGCCGACCATGCCGCCGGCCCCGGCGGCGCGGGCGAGCGCCAGCACAAGGGCGGCCCGCCGCTCCGCCGGCAGCGCCGTAGTCTCGTCGGCGAGGATGTCGAAGGCAAGCGTCAGCAGGGCGTCGCCGGCGAGGATGGCAGTCGCCTCGTCGAAGGCCCTGTGCACGGTAGGCTGGCCGCGGCGCAGATCGTCGTCGTCCATCGCCGGCAGGTCGTCATGGATCAGCGAATAGCAGTGCACGCATTCCAGTGCGGCCGCCACGCGCAGTGCCGCTTCGCCGTCGGCGGAAAACAGGGCCGCGCTTTCCATCACCAGAAAGGGGCGCAGGCGCTTACCGCCGTTGAGCACGCCGTGCCGCATCGCCGCCATAAGGCGCTCGGGCCGCGCGATCTCGCCCGTGAGCGCGCGGTCGTCGAGCAATCGCCGCAGCAACGTCTCGACGGCGGCGGCCCGTGCGACGAGCGCCGTTTCGAACGCCATTTCATCGTCATTCGTCATGGCCCGGACCGGTAGCCGACACTCAGACGTTGCGCAAGAAGACAAGCGCCATTATGCCGGGGGAGGGAGAGACACGGGTTGGGCGACTTGGCGGAACCGATCGTCGATCATGAAACCGAAAAGCTGGACATGGCGACGAGATCCCGTGGCGTGAACCGTCGTGCTCTCAAACGCTGGGTCCGGCGCGGTATCGTCGTGGCTGCCGTGCTGGCGCTTATCCCTACGGTGCTGACCTTTCTCTATCTGCCGTCTTTCGTGCATCCGGTGTCGACGCTAATGCTGAAGGATCTTGCAACCTTCTCCGGCTATGACCGCCGCTGGGTGTCGATCGACGACGTGGCACCGGTGCTGGCCAATTCGGTGATCATGTCGGAGGACGGACAGTTCTGTTTCCATCGCGGCGTCGACCTCGGCGAATTGCGGGGTGTCGTCGACGACGCGCTGGCCGGCGAGGGGACGCGCGGCGCCTCGACCATCACCATGCAGACGGTGAAGAACCTGTTTTTGTGGTCTCGTCCGCTGGGCACGGTTCGTAAAGTGGTCGAGTTGCCGCTGGCCGTGTATCTCGACGCGGTGATGTCGAAGCGGCGCATCATGGAAATCTACCTCAACATCGCCGAGTGGGGGCCGGGCATATACGGCATCGAGGCGGCGGCGCGGCACCATTTCGGTATTTCGGCAAAACAGCTGTCGCGCCGTCAGGCCGCGCTGCTTGCCGTCAGCTTGCCAAATCCGATCGCCCGCAACCCGGCCAAGCCCGGGCCGGGGCTGAGGAGGCTGGCCAACCTGATCGAGCGGCGCGCCGGCCGATCCGGCGCTTATGTCGGCTGCCTCCAGTAGCCGACATAAAAAAATTCGCGGGCAGCGCTGGCCAAAACGGCACCGGGCGTGTATAGGCACCCGACTTTCTCAGATTCCGGCCCCTGACACGGCCCTTTCACGAGGGCGGGCGGGGCTTTTGACCATGTAGTGGAGCATATCCATGGCCGTTCCGAAACGAAAAACCTCTCCGTCCAAGCGCGGCATGCGCCGCTCGGCAGACGCCCTCAAGGCCCCGACCTATGTCGAGGACAAGAACTCCGGCGAAATGCGCCGCCCGCACCATATCGACCTGAAGACCGGCATGTATCGCGGCCGCCAGGTGCTGACGCCCAAGGAAAGCTGAGACCAGCTTTCCTGATGTTTGAGCTAAAAAGACCGGCCGCTGGCCGGTCTTTTTGCGTCTGGCGGGACCGACGACCGACAGCGTAGCTGCGTCTCCAGGCCTTGATCTCCGATCGGCCCGGACGCCGCCTCATCGTGCATCCTCGAGGCATGGCCGATTGCATACCGCACATCGCCTTCGACTCGGTCGACACGACTTTTCCCAATGATCGAACCGTGAGCCCGATGCGCGGCAATCGCCGGAGGCAGCGTCGCTGGTGTTTTTCGCAATCTGTGGGATTGCCATAGACGGTTTCTTATGCGATTTTTGAATTTATAGTCGGAAATCGACACAGATTGGGAATTCGATGTGGGATTTCGTCAGCACAAGTGATCTCGACGATACCGAGCAGGCCGTCCTTTCCCAACTCAAAGTCGATGGGCGGATGTCGAGTGTGGATATCGCCAAGCGCATCGGCGTCACCGAAGCGACGGTGCGGCGGAAAATGGCCCGTGTGCTCGAGGACCCGGATATCTGCATCCAGGCGGTCGTGCGCCCTTTGCGCAGCGATGTCGGCATTGCGGCCATTGTCGGGCTCGACGTCGACCGCGAGCACATCATCAGCGTTGCTCGAAAACTGTCGGAATACTCGTTCGTCGACAGCGTTTACGCCATGACCGGGCCGTTCGACATCATCATCCAGCTCACTTTGCCATCCACGACCAGCCTGCACGATTTCCTCGTCAGTGAACTGGCCAACGTTCCCGGGATCAAGGATTCCGAGAGCTACATGATCGGTCGCGTCTTCAAGCATAGCGGCCGGGCTTACCAGCACAGCAAAACCGAAGAAAAAAGAGGGTAACAATGGGTGAGTTTCTTTCCGCTTCGCGCCGCCGCGTCCTGACCCTTCTTGCCGCCGCGCCGCTCCTCCTGCCGTTCACTGCCACCGCCCATGCCAATGGGCTGGTCGACCAAATCAAGCAGCGCGGCACCATCCTTGTCGGAACCGAGGCCGCGTTCGAGCCGTTCGAATTCGTCCGCGACGGCCAGATCGTCGGCTATAACAAGGACATTCTCGACTATGTGGTCAGCCAGCTCGGCGTGAAGCTCGACCAGCTCAACCTGCCTTTCCAAGGCTTGCTGCCAGGGCTGCTGGCCAAGAAGTTCGACCTGATGGCGACCTCGACCGGGATCAACGCCGAGCGGGCGGCGAAATACGCCTACACGCGGCCAACCGGTTCGTTCGAGAACGTCGTCGTCGTGCGCGTCGACGAGGAGCGCATCAAGAAGCCGGAGGACATCAACGGCATGGTGGTGGCCACGCAACTCGCCTCCTCCGTGCAGCCCATCATCGAGGCCTATGACAAGGAGCTCAAGGATAAGGGCGGCAAGGGTGTCGGCGAGATGAAGCTGTTCACCTCCTTCCCCGAGACCCATGTCGCTCTGGCCTCCGGCCAGGTCGACGCCATCGTCATCGCCTCGCCTTCGGCGGCCGTTCTGATGAAGAACGTTCCCGATACCTACAAGGTCGTCGGCTCGATCGGCGAATTCTCCTATCTCTCCTGGGTGGTGCGGCCGGAGGACAAGGATCTGCGCGCCTTCATCAACGCCAAAATCGGCGACTTGAAGGACAGCGGCAAGCTGAAGGAGCTTCAGCTCAAATGGTTCGGGTTCGAGATGAAGACGCCCGACGAGGGTTATCTGCCGCCTGGCGCGCTCTAAGCCCCCAACCAGGCGCCCGGCGCTGCCGGACCGGTGGTTCCAGTCATTGGACGCGCCGGTCTCGGATGGCCCGGACGTCCAGGGATCATTCGAGCTGAAAAATGTTCCATTTTTCAAAGACGCTGACCTTCCTGCCGGAATTCCTGGCCGGCGCCGGCATCACGCTGAGCGTCTCGGCGCTGGGGTTTCTGGTGGGCACATTGATCGGCTTCGGCCTGCTCGCATGTGGCAGGTCGCGCTGGCGCGTGATCCGCTGGATCGGCGCGGTCTACACCAGCTTCATCCGAGGCACGCCGCTGATCGTGCAGATCTTCATGGTCTACTACGTGCTGCCGGGCCTCGTCGGTATCGACCTGCCGCCGCTCCTGGCCGGCGTGCTGGCGCTCAGCTTCAACAGCGCGGCCTTCGTCGCCGAAATCCTGCGCGCCGGGCTGACGCGCATTCCCGCCGGCCAGTACGAGGCGGCCAAGGCGCTCGGGCTGAAGCCTGCCGTGACCTGGTTCAAGGTCATCCTGCCGCAGCTCTTCCGCGCCATTATCCCACCGATGGTCAACGAGTTCACCATGCTGGTGAAGGCATCCTCGATCCTGTCGGTGATCGCGGTGGTGGAACTGACCCGCACCGCGCAGAACATCATGAACGTCACCTACCGGCCGGTCGAGGCCTTCTGCATCGCGGCGGTGCTGTATTTCGTCGTGCTGCTATCATGCAGCCTGCTGACTAGGCATCTGGAACTCAAGGCGCGAGGCGCACGCGCATGAGCTTCGATTTTTCCGTCATAGCGGACAACTGGCAGATCCTCGCCAAGGGCTTCGGCAACACGGCGCTGATGTGCGCTGTCGCACTGCCGTTCGGCTTCGCGCTCGGTACCGTGCTGGCGCTGATCCGGCTGCGCGGCGGACGGGTGCCGACGGCGATCGTCTCGGCCTATGTCGAAATATTCCGCAATATCCCGTTCCTGATCCAGATCTTCCTTTTGTTCTACGCCTTGCCGATGTTCGGTGTCAGGCTCTCGCCCGTGGTCGTGTCGATCGGCGCGCTGTCGGCCTACGCCAGCGCCTATTCGGCCGAGATCATCAGGGGCGCGATCCAGTCGATTTCGTACGGCCAGGTCGAGGCCGGCTACGCGCTGGGACTGCGCTACCTGACCATCTTCCGCAAGATCCTGGTGCCGCAGGTGCTCGGCTACATCCTGCCCGCGGCCACCAATCTCACCATCACGCTGATCAAGGAATCGGCGATCCTGTCGGCGATCACCGTACCGGAACTCACCTACATGGCCCAGAACATCATTGGCCGCACCTTCTCGCCGGTGGAGATCTTCACCGCCATCGCATTGCTGTACTGGGGGCTGACGGCCTTCGTGGCAGCGATCTCGCGCAGCCTGGAGCATAGGCTGCAGCCCCATCTCGCAGCCCGCCGTGGCGCCTGATCCAAAAAAGCTTCAACGCAGAGGAGACCCCATGTCCAAATTCACCACCGCGCCGCGCGACGTCTTCCAGACATTCATGAACTTTCCGCTGGTCGATGACCTCGACACACTGAAGGCCGATGTCGCCATCATCGGCATGCCCTATGGCGATCCCTACACGATCGACGAGCTGATCAACGACCAGACCAATGCGCCGACCGCGGTGCGGCGCGCCTCGCAGCGGATCAGCCAGGCGCTCGACCGCTATGATTTCGACATCGGTGGGCCAGTCTTCGACGGCAAGGACATCAAGGTGGTAGACGTCGGCGATGTTCCCGGCGCGGCGGCCGATCATGTCGGGCACTACGGCAGAGCCGAAGCGGCGATCCGCAAGATCCGCGCCGCGGGCGCACTGCCGATCACAATCGGCGGCGACCACGGCATTCCGATCCCGATCTTCCGGGCGCTTGACGGCGAGGGTCCGATCACGCTGGTTCAGCTCGATGCCCATCTCGACTGGCGTGACAACGTCAACGGGGTCAAGGAGGGCTATTCCAGCACCATCCGCCGGGCCTCAGAAATGACGCATATCAAGGACATTTTCCAAGTCGGCGTTCGCGGCCAGGGCAGCGCGCGCACCGAGGAGGTCGAGGCCGCCCGCGCCTATGGCGCCAACATCATCACCACCAATGAATGGCAGGACATCGGCACCGCGGCGCTCCTGAAGCGAATTCCCGACGGCGGCCGCTACTATCTCACCATCGATGCCGACGGCCTCGATCCGGCGGTGATGCCGGCGGTCGAGGGGCCACAGCCGGGCGGCGTCAGCTACCGGCAGACGATTGAACTCATCAAGGGGCTGGTCGGCAAAGGAAAGCTGGTCGGCATGGATATCGTCGAGATCGCGCCGGCGCGCGATGTCAACGAGATCACCTCGATGACGGCCGGCCATATCATCCTCAACGTCATCGGCGCGGCCGTGCGCGCCGGCTACTTCAAGCGCTGATCGCGAGCGGGGTGCGCGGTCACGCATCCCGCGGCTCGATTTCTAAGATGTCGGCCGGACAACCGGCTGACATCGTTGTTGCATTCGGTCTTCTAGCGTGTTTGGGGCGTGCTGCGAAAATTCTTGACGGCGTGCCGGTGGCGCACTCTACAAAGGGGTGCCCCCAAATGGAGACGCCAGATGTTCGGTGCCGTCCCGCTGCTGATCGTGCCCTTTGTCCTCTACAATCTCGGGCTGCTCGGAATATTCGGCAGCGGTGACGATCCCTGGGCAAGCGAGGTCTTTTCCGTCGGCATGATGTCCGGCGGGGTGTTCTCGATGACGCTCGGCGACCTTATGGTGCTGATCGGGCTCATCTTCCTCTTCGTCGAGATCGTGAAATCGGCGCGCACTACGAACGCCTCGATCATGGACCATCTGTTGTCGACGCTGGTCTTCGTGGCCTTCCTGGTCGAGTTCCTGCTGGTCAAGGGCGCCGCGCACTCGGTCTTCTTCACGCTGATGATCATCGCGCTGTTCGACGTGCTCGCCGGCTTCTCGGTGTCGATGCGGTCGGCGAGCAGGGATATCAACCTGAATTAACCTCAGCCCGGATCGGCGGTGAAGCCGGCGGCCTCGATGCCGGCGATGGCGGCGGCTTCGTCATTGTCCGAGCTGTCGCCCGAAATACCGACCGCGCCTATGATGCTGCCTGCCTTGTCGCGGATCAGCACGCCGCCCACGACCGGCAACACGCGTCCGCCCGAGACGTCGGAGATGCCGGTCATGAGATGCGGGCGCTCCTTGGCGAAGGCCTCGACGCGGCGCGAGCCCATGCCGATGGCGAGCGCGCCATAGGCCTTGCCGGCGGACATTTGCGGGCGCAGGAACGAGGCGCCGTCCTGGCGCTGGAAGGCGACGAGATGGCCGCCGGCGTCGAGCACCGAGACGCCGAGCGGCCTGAGCTTGAGCTCCGCGCCCTTGGCGAAGGCGGCGTCGATGATCTCGAGGGCTTTGTCGAGCGGCAGTGCGGTCATGGCGATCTCCTGTTTGAAACGGATATCATCGGCAGCCAGCCGAACGAGGCAACCGAGGTTCCGGTAGAAATTGCTTTGCGCTGGAAAGCGGGATGAAGGCGCCGCCAATCCAGATCGCGCTGATGCCGCGATGCCAACGCGGTCAACGGCCAACGGCTCAGGGCCGGCAACGAAGGAGCGGCGTGCTACTTCTTCTTGGCGCGGGCGGGCTTCTTGGCGGGCACTGCCGGCGCGTTGGCAAGGTCTTCGGCTTCCTTGGCCAGCCGCAGCGCCCGCAGCTTGTCGGTCTTGACCTTGCGGGCATCGCTCTCGGCGACATACTCGGCCATCGCCTTCTGTCGGACCGTGGCCGCTTCCTCCTGCTTCTTGAAGCGCAGATCGGCGCGCGCGCGGGCAGTATCCCTAGAGTTCTCAACCAAGAGTCTGTTCCAATCTCGTGACGTGATTTTCGGCCTCTTGTAGCAGAGCCGGCCATTCAACGGGGAAAATAGTTGGTCACGCGGCCGGGTTGGCGCCGAGAGCCTTGCTGGCGAGCACGGCCTCATAGGCGGCCTGCAGGGTCGCGCGTACAGAGGGGCCGGACGCTGCATCGAGGGGCGTGCCGAGATGCTCGTGGCGCAACTCATCCATGAATTTCTCCCATAGCGGCGGCCCGCCCTTTTCCAGAAGCTCGGCCCGGATCGACAATTCCTCGCTGACCGGCAGCCAGACGCGGCCCCAGGCGCCGAGATGGGCCAGGATCGGCACCAGGGTGATCGCCATTTCGGTCAGGCTGTAGATCGCCTTCTGCTTGTGCGAAGGATCGTCGGCCTTGGTCAGCATGCCCAGATCCATCAGCCGCTTCAGCCGGTCGGCCAGTATGTTGGAAGCAATGCCTTCCATCGACCCGTTGAGCAACTCGCGAAAATGGCGCCTGCCGCCAAAAATCATGTCGCGAAGGATGATCAGGCTCCAGCGGTCGCCGAACACTTCCAGCGAAAGATTGATCGGGCAACCCGAGCGGCGATCGATGTTCATTCGACTTCTCCAAAACCGGTTGCATTATTGTATCGGTTTTATTATGGTGCAACCGATTGCAAAATGCAAGCAGATGAGGAGGCGACGCGATGACGAAGACTGGACGCCCCACTATCATATCCGAAGCCTTTGGCGACCCCGCCGACCCCGCTCTGCTGCTGATCATGGGAGCGATGGCCTCAATGCTGTGGTGGCCGGAGGCGTTTTGCCGGAAACTCGCCGCCGCGGGACTGTTCGTAATCCGCTATGATAATCGAGATACCGGCCGCTCGACCAAATATCCGCCGGGAGAGCCGCCCTACACGTTCGACGACATGGCCGACGATGCGATCGGCGTTCTCGACAGCCACGGCCTCGACAAGGCGCATATCGCCGGCATGTCGATGGGCGGCATGATCACGCAGCTCGTGGTGCTCAAGCATCCGTCCCGCGTCGCGTCGCTGACCGTGATCAGCAGCTCGCCGATGGGAGTGGACACCTCGAACCTGCCGCAGACCAGCGATGCCTATATCAAACATTCGGCTGAAGGCGCGCACATTGACTGGTCGGATCGCCGCCAGGTCATGGACTTCATGATCAAAGATGCCAAGGCGATCGCCAGCACAGCGCATCCCTTCGACGAGGGCCGCATGAGAGCCTTCATCGAGCGGGACTATGATCGCTCCGGCGGCCTGCTCAGCGCGACCAATCATTTCCTGCTCAAGGGCGATAGTGATCGATGGAGGGGCCGACTGCACGAGATGAACGCGCCGCTGCTGGTAATCCATGGTACGGCCGATCCCATCTTTCCGGTCGAGCATGGCGAAGCGCTGGCCGGGGCGGTCGCCGGCGCGAAACTCCTCCGGGTTGAAGGCGGTGGCCACGAACTGCATCCGGACGATTGGGATGTGATCCTCACCGGCATCGTTGCTCATATCCGGGCCGATTGGCACTCAAAGCGCGGTCCTGACGCCACAAGTTTGGGCAATAGTTAAGTAAACATTTCGGTACTAGACGACGTGAACCCCGAGACAGGTGAGCAAAAATGTCCCTGACGCTTCACTATCATCCGCTGGCCTCGTTTTGCTGGAAGCCGCTGATCGCGCTCTACGAGAACGGCACGCCGTTCGCGTCCGTCATCGTCGATCTCGGCGACGAGCAGTCGCGAGCGGCCTTCCTGAAGATAGCGCCCTGGGGCAAGATGCCCGCTTTGCGTGACGATGCGCGCGACCGCACCGTGCTGGAGTCGACCCTCGTCATCGAGTATCTGGCCGCGCACTATCCCGGACCGGTCGACCTCGTCCCCGCCGATATCGACCTCGCAATCGCGGTTCGCCAGGCCGATCGCTTTTACGATCTCTATGTGCTGGAACCGATGCAGAAGATCGTCGGGGACCGGCTGCGCCCGGAACGTAGGACCGATCCGTTCGGCGTCGAACAGGCGCGCGACCAGTTGCGCAATTCCTATGCGATCATCGAGCAGGAGATGGCGTCGAGGAACTGGGCTGTGGGCGACGCCTTCACCATGGCCGATTGCGCGGCCTCGCCGGCCCTGTTCTACGCCAACAAGGTCGAGCCATTCGGCGACAGATATCCTGCCGTGAGTCGCTACCATGACCGGCTGTTGCAGCGGCCGGCCTTCGCCCAGGTGATTGAGGAGGCGCAGCCCTATTTCAAGCTCTTCCCCTATAATGATGGCTGATCGTGGTGCGTGACCGGTCGTTTGAACAGGAACGATCAAGTCTCCCAAAATTGGTCGAGCCAGATGTTGAGTTTCAGGAAGCCGGCATTGCTCACCGTATAGACGCGCCGCGTGCCTTCGGCCTTGGCGTGGACAAGGCCGGCATCGAGCAACACCTTCAGATGCTGCGATACGGCCGGACGTGAGACCGGCAGCCCGGCTGCCAGTTGATTGACGGTTTTGGGACCGCGTCGAAGTTCTTCCAGGAGATGGCGCCGGTTGGGATCGGCGATCGCCATGAAGGCGTCGGAAAGCATCATGCCTCATTTGTGGGGCAAAGTTCTTCGAATCTCAACCGTTTGCTTCTGCTTTTCTTCGTGGGTCAAGCCGCAATGCTTCCGGCGTCACCGAACGGTCGGCGGGCTGCGTCTTGAAGGCGTCGCGGTCCTCGATCGGCACCGGCGCGCGGCGGCTGATGCGCAGCAGCGTGTAGCCTGCCAGGGAAAGATGCGCGAAGGCGGTCGCCAGAAACAGGCCCTCCGGACGCATCCAGCCCATCAGGGCGGCCGCCAGCAAGGGTCCGATCATGGTGCCGAAGCCATAGAGCAGCAGCAGGCCGCCCGAAACCTTGACGAAGTCCTCGGCACTGGCGTGGTCGTTGGCATGCGCCACGGCGATCGAATAGAGCGTATAGGCGAAAGCACCGTAGGCGGCGGTGAAGACGATGACGAAGACGCCGGAGCGTGGCTCGAACAGGAAGATCAAGAGCGCGAACAGCGCAGCGCCGAAAGCGGCACCCGCCAGCACGAAGCGCCGGTCGGTCTTGTCGGAGAAACGCCCGGCCGGAAGCTGCATGGCGGCACCCGCCACCACCACCAGGCTCATCATCAAGGCGATCTCAGCGGTGGAGATGCCGATGCGGGCGCCATAGACGGCGCCAAGCGTGCCCCATGCGCCGTTGGCGATGCCGATGAGGACGCAAGCGATGGCCGAGACCGGCGAGTTGGCGTAGAGCCCCTTGACGTCGAGCTTGACGTCCTGGAGCGGCTTGGGGTGCGAGGCGGTCGATACCGCGGTCGGGATCAGTGACAGGCAGAACAGGATGCCGGTGATCATGAAGAGTGAGGCCGATTTCACGTCGCCGCCGGCGACGATCATCTGCCCGCCCATGATCGAGGCATAGGTGACCATCATATAGAGGCCGAAAACGGTGCCGCGATTCTCGTTGGTGGCCTTTTCGTTCAGCCAGCTTTCGATGACCATGAAGGCGCCGGCCATGGTGAAGCCGGTGAAGGCGCGCAACAGGATCCAGACATATTCGTCGATGACCAGTCCGGTGAGCAGCGCAACGATGGCGCCGGACGCGGCGAAGGCGCCGAAGGCGCGCACGTGGCCGGCACGGCGCACGATACGTGGTGCAAAGAAGCAGCCGGTGACGAAGCCGCCGGCCCAGGCTGTGCCCATCAGGCCAAGCGATGCGGTGGAGAAGCCTTCCACCTGGCCGCGCAGCGGCAACAGCAAGCCGTGCAATCCCGACGCTGCCAAAAGGAAGGCGGTGCCCCGAAGCAGCGAAAGGATCGGTCTGTAGGCTGCGAGCATTTTTTGATCCGGCTGAAATCGAGGAGAGACGCAGAGTCTGAAGACAGTCGCATTCGGGCTTTTCGGAGGCGGGTCTTTTCGGCCTTATCCGCGGCGGAACAGCGCCTCGGCCGCGGATTTGGTGCTGTCCTTCGACTTGAGTTCAGCCTCCAACCGGGCGATCTCGTCACGCAGGATGCCGATCCGTTCCGACAACTCGCCGACGGAGAGCAGCGACAGGTCCTGCCCGATCTCGTGCGGACGCGCCTTCTTCTTGGGTTCGTCGTCGAAGATCGCCATTTGTGCTCCTCCTCCGCCATACCGATTGGCCATTTGCCTGATTTGCCAATGAGCATACATAGGGCAGGGGCGTCGATGCAAACAGCCGGCAAGAATGCGGCGAGGAAAGACGGGAGATTTCATGGCGAGCGGATCTAAAATTCCGGCAAGGATGACGGCCATCGCGATCTCCGAGCCGGGTGGGCCCAGGGTGCTGAAACCGGAGACGCGCGATGTGCCTGTGCCCGGTCCCGGCGAGATATTGATCAAGGTGCGCGCCGCCGGCGTCAACAGGCCCGACGTGCAGCAGCGGAAGGGCGCCTATCCGCCGCCGCCCGGTGCGTCGGACCTGCCGGGCCTGGAGGCGTCGGGCGAAGTGGCCGCGCTCGGCGACGAAATCTCTCGCTGGCGCCTTGGCGAGCGCGTCTGCGCGCTCACCCCCGGCGGCGGCTATGCCGAATATGTCAAGGTTCATGCCGGCAGCGTGCTGCCGCTGCCGGCCGGTTTCACCCACACGGAAGCGGCGGCCGTGCCGGAAAACTATTTCACCGTCTGGCACAATGTGTTCGAGCGCGGCGGCTTGAAGAAAGGCGAAACGCTGCTGGTTCATGGCGGCTCTTCGGGTATCGGCACAACGGCGATCCAGCTTGCATCGGCCTTCGGTGCCCATGTCATCACTACGGCCGGCAACAAGGAGAAATGCGATGCCTGCCTGAAGCTCGGAGCCGACCGGGCGATCAACTACCGCGAGGAGGATTTCGTCGCAGCGGTCAAGGAAGCGACGGGCGGCAAGGGTGCCGACGTCATCCTCGACATGGTCGGCGGCGACTATGTGGCGCGCAACTACGAGGCCGCGGCGGTCGAGGGCCGGATCGTCCAGATCGCCCTGCAAGGCGGCGCGGTGGCGAGCGCCGATTTCTCGAAAATCATGGTCAAGCGGCTTGTTCATACCGGTTCGACACTGAGGCCGCGCACCGTCGAGTTCAAGGCGGCGCTGGCAGCCGCGCTCGAAGCGCAGGTGTGGCCGTTGCTCGGCACGCGCCGGATCGCGCCCGTCATGGACATGATCTTCCCGCTTGCCGATGCCTGGCGGGCGCATGAGCGTATGGAGGAAGGCGATCATATCGGCAAGATCGTGCTCGACGTCGGCTGACGGGAACATTGCCGATGCCCGGCTGGCCGAGGCGGGCTCATACCCGCGACCCGGCCCCTGCCTGCAAGCTGAACAAAAGCTTAATGGTGCAATGCAGCATTTGCATCATTGCTATGCAAAATCAGCCATTCAAGTGCCGCTCGATGATGACTATTTGAGCATCATCGAAACGAACACCCCATTTGGAGGACTGACATGAACCCGATCCGCGCTTTCCGTAACTGGCGTATGTACAACGAGACCGTGCGCGAACTGAACCGCCTCAACGCGCGCCAGCTCAGCGATCTCGGCATCAACCGCGCCGACATCGAAAAGATCGCCCGCCAGGCGATCTGACTTCAAGAACCGCCCCGCCGCAAGGCGGGGTCGCAAAGCAGAGCCGCCGCAGACGCTTGCTCGTCGCCGGTTCCGAACCCGCCGGACCTGTCCGGCGGGTTTTGTCTTTCTGGACCCCAAACATATTCGCGGCACCATTTTCATGCCGCCCGTGATTGATCTGCCCCGGTGTGGTTGCCAGATCGACGGGCGTTCCCAAAAACGCCTTCCCAAAAACATTGCGGAACCGCCGGAGAGCGGTTATATAACCTGCGAATTTCCCATTTTGGTGGCTCTAAACCACCGCCCGCGCGGGAACGCGGGCGAACGAGAAGGATTTTTAAAAATGGCCAATACGCTGCTGATGCCAAAGGCGACCGCTGTCTGGCTGGTCGACAACACCGCGCTTTCCTTCGAGCAGATAGCACAGTTCTGCGGGCTGCATCCGCTCGAGGTCAAGGCGATCGCCGACGGCGAATCGGCGCAAGGCATCAAGGGCATGGATCCGATCATGACCGGCCAGTTGACCCGCGACGAGATCGCGCGTGCCGAGAAGGATCCGAACCAGCGGTTGAAGCTTTCGGACCCCAAGGTGCGGGTGCCGGAATCCAAGCGCAAGGGGCCGCGCTACACCCCGCTGTCGAAGCGTCAGGACCGACCGAACGCCATTCTCTGGTTAGTGCGCAACCATCCCGAATTGAAGGACGCGCAGATCTCGCGCCTCGTCGGCACCACCAAGTCCACGATCGAGCAGATCCGCGAGCGCAAGCACTGGAACTCTGCCAACCTGCAGCCGATGGACCCGGTGACGCTCGGTCTCGCCTCGCAGATCGATCTTGACATGGAAGTCAACCGCGCATCGCGCGGCCGCGAGCAGGCACAGCCGGTCGGCGACACATTGCTGCCGGCGGCGCTGACCGAGCGCCTGGTTCCGGCTCCCGAAAAGCCGAAGGACGAGGATGCCGAACTCGACGCCAACGCCGTGTTCGCCAAGCTCTCGGCTCTGAAGTCGAAGGACAAGGATAACGACGAGGAGTAGAATTCTCGCGAACTCGACCGAAAAGCCCGCTTCGAGCGGGCTTTTTTATTTACGGGTTGGAGATCTCAGCTTCGCGCCGCACGGTCCGGCGCCATGCCGTAATCCTCGCTGCGTTCCACCGCCCGGTAAAAATCGGCGAGCTGCTTGCCGCGCTCCGGCTTGAAGACGCGGCCTGCGATGACCACCGAGGCGATGCGATCGATGCGGAAGGCGCGGAAATCGTCGCGCATCTCGCACCAGGCGACCAGTGTCCACACCTTGCCCCAGAACCAAAGGCCCAAGGGCCTGATGTCGCGGGCGGTGCCGCGGCCAGCTTCGTCCGAATAGTCGATGGTCAGCACCTGGCGCTTCTCTATGGCGCGCTCGATCAGGTCGATCGCTTCGCGCGCGGCGTCGCTCACCACCCACATCGGCGTGTGGATCTCAGTGCGGGCGATACGGTCCTTTTCGGCATCGGGCAGCACAGCGCCGATCTTGACCAAAGCCTCATCAGCGGCCCGGGCCATGGCCGCACCGCCAAAGGCACGCACCATGCGGGCGCCGGCGACCAACGCCACGATCTCGTCACGCGTGAACATCAGCGGTGGAAGGTCGAAACCCTCCCTCATCATGTAGCCGACGCCCGCTTCCCCGTCGATCGGCACTCCGGTCGACTGAAGGTCGGCTATGTCGCGATAGATGGTTCGCTCGGAAACCTCGAGCCATGTGCCAAGCTTCTGCGCGGTGACCAGACGGCCACCGCGCAGATGCTGCACGATCTGGAAGAGCCTGTCGGCGCGTCGCATCGTATGGTCCCTCGATGTTGTTCCTATGCATGTCGCCCAACCGGTTCCCACTTTTGGGCTGCATGCATCGTGTTCTTGCGCATGCCTTTATTCCGAAACCGCAGAACACTCGGCGGCATGCATCATGGTTTCAGGCCTTCGCACTCGCGCTGCGCGGCCACAGATTCCGCGCCGAAGGACAATTTCCTCCTTGTCGGCGTCATTGGCATCGAGCTCGCGCCAGAATGGCGCGACATCGCTCAGCGTCATGCCGTGCCCGAGATCCTCAATGGCTGCTTCGGCAACGGCACGCCGATGATAGCCGATCGCGACCGGGCATGTCACTTCGGCGCCACGGTCAAAGGCAAGCGCCGTGCGCAGCACGCGAACGTCCATCTCGACGCCTTCGGGAATCGAGCGGATGAATTCGTCGACCTGTTGCGCCGTCGGCACCAGCATCGTCTGCTCTTCGACTCCATCTGCCACCGTGCGCGGGGCCGGTTTGATGCCGTTCACCCCCGGCGTGTTCAATCTGTCGGTCCAGCTCTTCATCGCTCGTCCTGTTCACCGCTCGCATCTATGGCATGGCGCTCCTGACACCATTCTGTCAGGAGGGTTCAGCATACTCCCTGGCGAATAGCGTCCGCATCTCGGCAAGTTCGCCGTTTCGTTCAGGATAGAGCGTCTTCAGGAAGGCCAGCGCGAAGGTGCCGGGCGCCGAACCTGGCGCGGAAACGATCTTGCCGTCGGACACGGCATGCGGCACGTCCTGATAATTGTGATCGCCGGCATAGCCAGCAATGTGGCGATTGATCCAGTCACGGCCATTGCTGGTGTGCCTCGCCTTCTCGAACATGCCGGCTCGGGCCAGCGCCAGCGTTCCGGCGCAGATACCGCCGACGACACCATCCCGCATCGCAACGTCCCTAAGCAATTCCGCCACCTCGGGCGGCGCCTCGCCCGCCCATCGGTCGGAGCCAATGACGGCGATGGCATCGAGATCGGCATTTTCATCAGCGCCGGCCGAGCGGTCGGGCGTCAGCCGGAAACCGCTGATCCCGCTCACCGGCCTGCCATCGGAGCGAAACCGCGCGGGCGCCGAACCATTCGACCGCCGAGGCGGCCAGCAGGCCATATTCCCAGTCGGCGAAGCCGTCCATGAAAATAAGGCCAATTGTCTTCTGCTTGGGCATACGCTCGCTCCGTCCCTCGCCGGACTTATCATCTGGGCGTTGGGGCGCCCACATCCAACCGCTTTGCCGAAAAATTCGTCTCAATTGTCGCGAAGGCGACGTTCGGCATACATGTCCGGCCAGCCGATATCCTTGCGAATGTCCGCCGGCAGCGAGTTGATGAACCGCTGGGTGCGGATCTCGTTGCGCATCGTACGAATCTTGCCGACATAGTGCTGCATGCCGCGCAGAATGGTGGAACCGGTCATGGCTAGTCTCCTCTCTGTGAATGAAGACAGTATCGCACACCCCTCCTGACAGCAGTCTGTCAGGAGGATGGCAGGGCCTGGATAATAGTTGCGATCGGTGCGTTATCCCTGTGAAAGGTATCGTTTTCACTGCATCAGACCGCGGCCCGAAGCAGGTTTAGAAGGCCGAGATTGTTCACTAATGCAATGCCTGGTCATGATCCATTGTTCAGCCTTTGGCGACGGACTGTCAGGATACGTGGTCTCCAGCCAGGGATCCGAAGTTCTGATATGGAAGGAGAAAATTCTTCCCCAAAAACAGGGAGACGACCATGAGCCTTCAACTGACAGGAATTCACCATCTGACCGCCATCACCGCCAATGTGCGTGGAAATCTTCATTTCTATACAAGGGTGCTGGGTTTGCGGCTGGTCAAGAAGACGGTGAACCAGGACGATACCTCAGCCTACCACCTCTTCTATGCCGATGGCGAAGCGACGCCGGGCACCGACCTTACTTTCTTCGACTGGCCGGTCGGCCGCGAGCGACGCGGCACCCACAGCATTGTCCGGACCAGCCTCAGGGTTGGTGGCGAGGACAGCCTTGCCTGGTGGAAGCAACACTTGACTGACGAAAATATCGTCACGAGTGAGATTGCCGACATCGGTGGCTACGCCAGCCTGGATTTCGAGGACCCCGAGGGCCAGCGTCTGCGCCTCGTCAGCGATGACGGCAAGGGCGACAGCCGCCCCTGGGCGCAAAGCCGCGTGCCGGTCGAACACCAGATCCGCGGGCTCGGGCCGATCGTCATCAGCGTTCCCGACCTCACCAATACCGAAGCAGTGGTGACGCAAGTGATGAACATGCGCAAGGTCCGCGACTATGCCTCGCCGGAGGGCCAGGTTCAGGTCTTTGAAATGGGCGAGGGTGGGCCGGCGGCGGAATTGCACGTCCTGGTGCAGCCGGGACTGGCGCCGGCAAGGCAAGGTGCCGGTGCGGTTCATCACGTCGCCTTCAGGGCGCCGGACCAGGAGACGCTGCATCAATGGACGGCGCGGCTGGCCGAATTCCGTCTGCCGTCGAGCGGCGAGGTCGAGCGCTATTATTTCCGCTCGCTTTATTTCCGCGAGCCGAATGGCATCCTGTTCGAGATCGCCACTGACGGGCCGGGGTTCACCGCCGACGAACCGCTGGAGACGCTGGGCGAAAAGTTGGCCCTGCCGCCATTCCTGGAATCGAAGCGCGCTTCGATCGAGGCCGGCCTCAAGCCGCTGAAGTAGATCGTTCCCCGATCAAAGGCTGGCGCCGCGTTCCAGTCCGGATCGCGGCGCCTATTTTTTTCGAGCGACGAACGACGCGCTTTGACAGCCGACCGCGATGCTGGTCAAAGGCGGCATGTCGAAACTCCTCGCCCTCGTCATCCTTGGCATCATGGTCATCCAGTTGATCAAGCCGCTCGGCTGGCCGGGGCTGAAACGGCGCAGCGACTTCTGGAAGCTGGCGCTCCTGGCCATGGCGGCCATTTCGATAACGGCCGTGCTTGGACATTGGACGTAGCGCAGTTCCAGGAAGGTGTCTGGCGGTTTCCCGCCTGGAATGCGCAGGATGGCATATCGGGCCGGCACGAGCCGGCGGCAATCACTCTTCGATCACGCAGCCGACGAGGTGCTCGGCCCAGGCCCGGTAACCGGCTTCCGATGCATGAAATCCGTCCGAGGCGAAGCCGGCTTCGGGATTGGTGATCGGCAAGCGCGGCGCCGGCACCGCACCGCGTTCGAGGCAAAGACGTTTGCCCATCCGGTTCATCTCACCGGCGCGAATTTCCAGGATCTTGCCGAGCAGCGGCGGCATGGCTGGCGCTTGCGTGAACTCCAGCACAGGAGACCACACCACGCGGGCCTCAGGCCATTTGGCGCGCAGGGCGTAGAGCAGACCGCCGAACGCCCTCTTGAAGCGGGGCACGGAGTGGAAATTCTTGGTGTCGTTGGTGCCAATGGCGAGCACGATATGCGTCCACGGATCGGCCGAGAGATTGGGCAGGACGTGG
This sequence comes from Mesorhizobium sp. B2-4-1, assembly GCF_006442185.1. Taxonomy (NCBI): domain Bacteria; kingdom Pseudomonadati; phylum Pseudomonadota; class Alphaproteobacteria; order Hyphomicrobiales; family Phyllobacteriaceae; genus Mesorhizobium; species Mesorhizobium sp. B2-4-1. The sequence continues at coordinate 37,186 of NZ_VFVN01000013.1, forward strand.
TCGCGGATCTGCCCCGACGTCGCCGAATTGAACCCGGCGGCGCGCCAGCGCACGGCGCGGCCGGTTCGCTGCGAGATCAGGACGGCCAGCTGCGCGGCCAGGCCATTCTCGGATTTTTCGATGCCGACCGAGGCGGCGGAGGAATCGCCCAGCACCAGCAGCCAGACCGCCGGCTGGCCGCCGGCTATCTCATGCATGACCGGGCCTTGCGCGGGCAGCATGCGCGAGGTGCGTCGGCGCACGCCAAGCCCCTGCCAGACATAGACAGGGAAGGCGAGCCAGGTGAGGAGAGCCGGAAAGCGTCGCATCGAGCAGCATTTAACGCATGTTGCGCCGGAGGTGAACGATCCTTGCACCGGTGGCGGACGCCTTCAAGCGTCCAATGTTCGATGGGATCGCTGAATGCCTAAGCCCTGTCCGCTTGCGACCTGTTTCCATACTGGTCATGCAGCCGCACCCAGTCCATCAAGGTCCTATAAGGCCCGGTCTCGTCGCGGCCTTTCGGCGCAAGGTCGAGATATTGATAGGCGCCGATCAGCTGTTCGCTGCCGCGGGCGCGCGACATGAAGGTCAGGAAGATGTCGCCGGTCTCGTCCCGGTAGAACACGGTGGTGCCCGGCAGGTCTTTCGATTTCAGAACGGGCGTCTCGAAGTTGTAGATCGCTTCACCGGATGCGATCTGCTTGTCGGTGAACGACACCTGCATGTCGAAGTTGAAGTCCGAGGCATAGGATGAGACCCAGTCGAATTTCCAACCCATGCGCTCTCGGTAGGGCAGCAGCTCGGCGAGCGGCGCGCGTGACACCGCGACAAGTGACACGTCATGGTGTCTCAGATGCTGATTGGCACCGTCCATGTGGTCGGCGACGAACGCACAGCCTTCGCAATGATGGGTCGAGCCGGACCCGAACACGAAATGATAGACGATCAGCTGGCTGCGGCCGGCGAACAGTTCGGCCAGGCATCTTGGACCCTGCTCGGTTTCGAAGACGTAGTCCTTTCTCACCTTCAGCCAGGGCAATTCGCGCCGTTCCGCCGCGATGCGCTCGCGAAATCGCGTCAATTCCTTCTCGCGCGCCAGATGCGCTTTGTGTGCCCGGAACCAATCCTCGCGTGAAACGACCTTGTTGCGATGCATGAACCTCTCCCTGGCTTCATCCCAAGGACGTTCGGGACGGGCATGAGCCGACATCGCGCCGGCTGCGCTGGAGAGAAATAGGGATGGAGGCGCTTCATCCCAAGTCCGGCGGAGCGCAGCAAAACCCGGGCGCATGGCCCGGGTCCGATAGAGACGGAAAACCGTGGTCAGGCAGCCTGCTCCAGGCTCGGCTTCCATTGTCCAAGCGCCGCCAGGTGGTTCATGTGGGCACGGTGGGTGAAGGCGGCCTGACCCGCGGCAACATTGGATGCCTTGCCGCTCCAGGCCTTCTGCGGGGCAGCCTGCAGGGCGCGGCCATAGGAGAAGGTCAGTTTCCACGGATGCGGGCCGATGGCGTTGATGGCGTTGAGGTTGGCGGTCGCTTCCTCGTCCTCCTGGCCGCCGGAGAGGAAGGCGATGCCCGGCACCGCCGCCGGCACGGCCTCACGGAACAGTTTTATGGTCTTTTGCGCGACCTCTTCAGGGCTGCTCACCGCGCCCGACTTCCTGCCCGCCAGCACCATGTTGGGCTTCAGGATCGTGCCCTCGAGCACCACCCGGGCCGCGTAGAGCTCGTCGTAGAGCTTCGTCAGCGTCGCCCTCGAGATTTCATAGCACGTGTCGATGTCGTGGGCGCCGTCCATCAGCACTTCCGGCTCGACGATCGGCACGATGCCGGCTTCCTGGCAAAGGGCCGCATAGCGGGCGAGCGCATGGGTGTTCGCGCTGATCGAGGTGACCGACGGCACGCCCTTTGCCTTGTCGATGTCGATCACGGCACGCCATTTGGCGAAGCGGGCGCCGAGCTTGTAATAGTCGGCGAGCCGCTCGCGCAGGCCGTCGAGGCCCTCGGTGACCGTGTCGCCGGGAAAGCCGGCCAGGGGCTTGGCGCCGGCATCGACCTTGATTCCGGGGATGGCGCCTGAAGCCTTGATGATATCGACCAGCGGCGTGCCATCGGCCGCTTTCTGCCGAATGGTCTCGTCGTAAAGGATGACGCCGGAAATATACCTGGTCATGGCGTCACTGGTGCGGAACATCATCTCGCGGTAGTCGCGCCGGCTGTCCGCGGTCGATTCGACGCCGATGACGTCGAAGCGCTTCTTGATGGTTCCCGAGCTTTCGTCGGCGGCCAGCAGGCCCTTGCCGTTGGCCACCATCGCGGCGGCAATGTCTTCGAGACGTTCGCTCATCGTGCTTCTCCTTGACGGTGTTGTTCTGCGCCTGACAGGACACTACCGCCAAAGGAATGACGCCGGAAAGCTCCAATCGATCGAAAGTCCCGGCAACGCCGCGCGCTCGCCTCGAGTTGATCGTCTCAATGCTTGAGCACGTCGACGCCCGGCAGCGGCTTGCCTTCCATCCATTCGAGGAAGGCGCCGCCGGCAGTCGAGACATAGGTGAAATCGTCGGCAACCCCGGCCTGGTTGAGCGCCGCCACGGTATCGCCGCCACCGGCCACCGAAACCAGCTTGCCGGCCTTGGTGCGCGCCGCCGCATGCCTGGCTGCCGCCATCGTCGCGCGATCGAAGGGTTCGATCTCGAACGCGCCGAGCGGCCCGTTCCAGACCAAGGTCGCGGCGCGGTCGATCCAGTCGGCAACGGCCCTCACGGTCTTTTCGCCGACATCGAGGATCATGCCATCCGCAGGCACGTCGGCGATGGCCACGGTTTCGCTGGCCGCGCCCCCCTTGAATTCCTTCGCCACGACGCCGTCGACGGGCAGGATGATGGCGCAGCCGGCCTCGGCCGCCTCGATCATGATCTGCTTGGCGGTAGCGGCGAGGTCGTGCTCGCACAGCGACTTGCCGACATCGGTGCCGCGTGCGGCGAGAAAGGTGTTGGCCATGCCGCCGCCGATGACCAGCGCGTCGACTTTCTTGACCAGGTTCATCAGCAGGTCGATCTTGGTCGAGACCTTGGCGCCGCCGACGATGGCGACCACCGGGCGAACAGGATTTCCAAGGCCCTTCTCCAGCGCTTCCAGTTCGGCTTGCATGGTGCGGCCGGCAAAGGCTGGCAACAGATGCGCCAGTCCCTCGGTCGAGGAATGCGCCCGGTGGGCAGCGGAGAAGGCGTCGTTGACGAAGATATCGCCATTGGCGGCGAGCCGTTCGGTGAAGGCCGGGTCGTTCTTCTCCTCGGCCTTGTAGAAGCGGGTGTTCTCGAGCAGCAGCACGTCGCCCTTGTTCATCGCGGCGACCGCACTTCCCGCCGTGTCGCCGACGCAGTCGCCGGCAAAGCCCACGGGACGGCCAAGCACCTCGGCCGTCGCCCTGGCGATCGGCTCCAGCGAGAATTCCGGCGAGGGACCGTCCTTGGGCCGGCCGAAATGGGCGAGCAGGATGACCTTGGCGCCCTTGCCTGACAATTCAGCGATGGTCGGCGCGATGCGTTCGATGCGGGTCGTGTCGGTGACCTTGCCGTCAGCGACGGGAACGTTGAGGTCGACGCGCACCAGCACGCGCTTGCCATTGATGTTGCCGATATCGTCCAGTGTCTTGAAGCTGGCCATGCTGGTTCCTTTCGCTGAGAAATCGCCGGGACCATACCCCGCACCGACGACGATGCAAGACTTGGCTGGGGAGGGCGCGAAATTTTCAAGGCGAAGGCGAAGGCGAGGGCGTTGACGTCGCGAAGCGTCAGGGCAGGCGGATGAGGGGGGCGCAAAGGGTCGCCGTTGTCAGCTCTCGGTCGTCGCCTTTTCCGCCGCCGGCTCCGGTTTCTCGTCCGCGTGTGCCTCTGCGATCGGTGGTTCCACCGGCTTGCGCCAAGTCTGGACGAAGGCCTTGATCCGGTCGGCGATCTCGCCGGCGCTGAGGAAGACCGGTACCCGCGCAACGGGCGCGGTCGGTTCGAAGGAGAGGCCCAGGCCTGTGATCCTGCCCTTGTCGTCGACATCGCGCACGATCAGCTCGATCGGGCCGATCAGCACGCGGTCAGCATATTCGGCATGGCCGCCGAGCCGCGCCGTGACCAGGGCGCCGACGGTGAGCTTCTGTTCCGCCTCGCTCAGGCCCGGCGCGTATGCGGCTTCCAGTTCGGCAGCGGAACGCGCCGGATCGACGGCGAAGGCGCCGAAGAAATCGGCGTCCTCGGGGTCGACGACGGCGCGGCTGGCGAACAGCTTGTCGAGCAGGCGTGGATAGCGGTCCGGCACGAAGATGTAGACCTGGTCGCCGGCGGCAAGCCTGCCCATGTCCTGGAAACGCATCGAGCGTCCGTCGCGCAACACCAGCGAGGGCCGCGCCCAGCGAGGGATGCGCTCGCCGCGCGCCACCGGGCTGCCCGGCGCGACGCGGTAGGCGAGGAGCTCGTGATGGGCCGAGCCCGGCAGTTCGAGCTCGACCTTGTCCAGAGGTCCGAGCCGCGCCGGCACGATCAGGCCGAGACGGCGCGCCAGCGGACCAACGGTCCAGCCCTGGATGACGAGCGACACCAGGACGATGATGAAGGCGGCGTTGAAGATGGTGCGGCCATTCTCCAGCCCGCCGAGCAAGGGAGTGATGGCAAGCAGGATCGAGACGGCGCCGCGCAGGCCGACCCAGGAAACGAAGGCGACTTCGGGGCGCGGCAGACGAAACGGGACCAGGCAAAGCCAGACCGCGATCGGCCGGGCGACGAACATCAGGAACAGGCCAAGCAGCACCGCCGGCACCATGATCGCCGGGAATTGCGAGGGCGTCGCGAACAGGCCGAGGATCAGGAACATGATGATCTGCGCCAGCCAGGACATGCCGTCCTGGAAGCGCTTGAGGATGGTGACGGCGCGGATGTCGGAATTACCCGCGATGAGACCGGCAAGATAGACCGCCAGGAAACCGGAGCCGCCGATGGCGCCGGCGGCGGCGAAGACCATCAGCGATAGGGTCAGCACGAAGATCGGCAGCAGGCCATGGTCGAGATTGAGCCGGTCGACGAGGCGCACGATGGCGAGGCCCCCCAGCACGCCGACAATGGCGCCCAGGCCCATGTTAATGAGGAAGCCGAGGACGAGGTTGGTGACCAGGACATTGGCCTCGGGGTCGGCATGGGCGGCTATGATCTCGACCAGGGTGATGGTCAGGAAGATGGCGATCGGATCGTTGGTGCCGGACTCCACCTCCAGCGTGGAGCGCACGCGCTCGCGCAGATTGATCTCGCCGGCGCGCAAAAGGAAGAACACGGCGGCCGCGTCGGTGGAGGCGACGGCGGCACCGAGCAGGAAGGATTCCAGCCAGGTGAGATCGAGCATATAGTAGGCGGCGGCGCCGAACAGGCCAGTGGTGAGGATCACGCCGAATGTGGCCAGAGACAGCGCCGGCCCGGCTGCCTGCCGCAAGGCATTGAGAGGCGTGCCGAAGCCGGAATCGAACAGGATCACCGCCAGCGCCAGTGAGCCGGCAAAATAGGCGATGCGGGCATTGTCGAACTCGATGCCGAGGCCATCGGTCCCGGTGGCGAGCCCGATGCAGAGAAACAGAAGCAGCAGCGGTGCGCCGAAGCGGAAGGCGATCAGGCTCGAAAACGCGGCGACGACGACAAGCGCGGTGCCCACCAGCGTGACGAGATAGATCGCATGCTCCATCCGTGACTTGTCCCCTGCCTCTTCTCTCGATTCAAGGAAGAGTGGGGCGAAGGCATGGCCGGCGCAAGGCGGGAGAGCGGTTTTTTGGCCGAAGCCCTACAAGTTCGTCGTCCTTCGGCTTAGCAGGAGCGAAGCGGCGCCTTGCCGAGCACTCCGACGAAAAACGCCCGGACCAAGCCGGGCGTTTCAAGTCTCTGGAAGATGGGCCCGCGATCAGGCGATGGTCTTGCCGAAGGCGACCGCGGTATCGCCCATGCGATTGGAGAAGCCCCATTCATTGTCGTACCAGGACAGCACCGAAACGAAGTTGCCGTCCATCACCTTGGTCTGGTCGAGCGCCACGATCGAGGAGTGCGGGTCGTGGTTGAAGTCGATCGACACGTTCGGATGATGGGTAACCGACAGGATGCCCTTGAGCTTGCCATTGGAGGCGGCGATCACAGCCTCGTTGATCTCCTGCGCCGACGTCGAGCGCTTGGCGATGAACTTGAAGTCGACGAGCGAGACGTTCGGCGTCGGCACGCGGATCGAGATGCCGTCGAGCTTGCCCTTGAGCTCGGGCAGCACCAGGCCGATGGCCTTGGCGGCACCGGTCGAGGTCGGGATCTGCGAGAGTGCCGCGGCGCGGGCGCGGTAGAGATCCTTGTGCATGGTGTCCAGCGTCGGCTGGTCGCCGGTGTAGGAATGGATCGTCGTCATCATGCCCTTTTCGATGCCGACCGTCTCGTGCAGGACTGCGGCCAGCGGCGCCAGGCAATTGGTGGTGCAGGACGCGTTCGAGATGACGATGTGGTCCTTGTTCAGCTTGTCGTGATTGATGCCGTAGACGACGGTGAGGTCGGCGCCTTCACCGGGCGCCGAAACGAGGACGCGCTTGGCGCCGGCGGTCAGGTGTGCGGCTGCCTTGTCGCGGGCGGTGAAGATGCCGGTGCATTCGAGCGCGATGTCGACGCCGAGCTCCTTCCACGGCAGCTGGGTCGGATCCTTGATCGCGGTGACCTTGAACGTCTCCTTGCCGACGGTGATCTGGTCGCCGGAAACCGATACTTCGTGCGGGAAGCGGCCGTGTACGCTGTCGTAGCGCAGGAGGTGGGCGTTGGTTTCAACCGGGCCGAGGTCGTTGACGGCGACGACGTCGATGTCCTTGCGGCCGGATTCATGGATGGCGCGCAGGATGTTGCGGCCGATGCGGCCGAATCCGTTGATGGCAACTCTGACGGTCATTTTTCTCTCCTTGGGAGCTGGAGGGCAGACGATTGGTCCGCAGCTTCATAGCGGCGGAAGCGGAAAGAATCCAGCCGCGGCGACGTGGATTTAAATCGATTAGGTCAGGCCAGTCCGGCGGAACCGCTGTACGCGGTTTCGCCGAGCGTTCTTGTTTCATACATGTCGCTGTCCCAAAATCGAGATACACTTTTGGGCAACAAGCACGGCCTTACTTGCCATGCAGGCGGGCTTCCGCCGCCTTGGCGGCCGCCTCGGCGGTGATGCCGAAATGCGGATAGAGCTGCTCGATCGTTCCCGAGGCGCCGAAGCCGGTCATGCCGATGAAGATGCCATCGGAGCCGATGAGGTGATCCCAGCCCTGGCGGATGCCGGCTTCGATCGCCATCTTCACCTTCGCATTGCCGATCGTCTTGCGGCGGTAGTCCTCGCTCTGCTTATCGAACAGTTCGAAGCAAGGAACCGAGACGACGCGGGTCGGATGGCCGTGCTTCTCCAGGAGGTCACGGGCGCCGAGCGCGATCTCGACTTCCGAACCCGTGGCGAAGATCGTCACCGCGGCTTCGCCGCTGGCGGCGGCGAGCTCATAGGCGCCCTGGCTGCTCAGGTTCTTCTCTGTGAATTCGGTGCGCACGGTCGGCAGGTTCTGTCGGGTCAGCGCCAGCGTTGACGGCGTCTTTTCCGATTCAAGGGCCAACTGCCAGCATTCGGCGGTCTCGACCGCGTCCGCCGGACGGAACACGTTGTGGTTGGGGATGGCGCGCAGTGCCGCCACATGCTCGACCGGCTGATGGGTCGGGCCGTCTTCGCCGAGACCGATGGAGTCATGGGTCATGACGAAGATCGAGCGGACGCCCATCAGCGAGGCCAGTCGCATCGAGGGGCGGGCATAGTCTGAGAAGCACAGGAAAGTGCCGCCATAGGCGATCAGGCCGCCATGCAGCGTCAGCCCGTTGATGGCGGCAGCCATGCCGTGTTCGCGGATGCCGTAGTGAACATAGCGCTGGCCGTAGTCGTCCGGGGTGATGTTCTTGGTCTGGCTGGTCTTGGTGTTGTTGGAGCCGGTGAGATCGGCCGAGCCGCCGATGGTTTCGGGCACGGCGCCGTTGATGACTTCCAGCGCCATTTCGGAAGATTTGCGGGTGGCGACCTTCGGCTTGTCGGCGGAGAGCTTCTTTTTGTAGTCGGCAATGACGGCGTCGAAGTTGGACGGCAGCTTGCCGGCAACGCGGCGCTCGAACTCTGCCCTGAGCTTGGCGTCGGCCTTGGCGAGGCGACCTTCCCAGTCGGCGCGCGCCTCGGCGCCGGCCGTGCCGGCCGTGCGCCAGGCATCGAGGATGTCGGCTGGAACCTCGAAGGGGGGTGACTCCCAGTTGAAGAACTTGCGCGCGCCGGCGATCTCGTCGGCGCCGAGGGGCGAGCCGTGCGCCTTGTTGGTGCCGGCCTTGGTCGGGGCGCCGAAGCCGATGGTCGTCTTGCAGGCGATCATCGTCGGCTTGTCGGAATGGCGGGCGGCTTCGATCGCATAGGCGATGGCTTCCGGATCCGTGCCGTCGATGTGGCTGGCGTTCCAACCGGAAGCCTGGAAGCGCGCGACCTGGTCGGTATTGTCAGCCAGCGACACCGGGCCGTCGATCGAGATGTTGTTGTTGTCCCAGAACACGATCAGCTTGTTGAGCTTGAGGTGCCCGGCAAGCGCGATCGCCTCCTGGGAGACACCTTCCATCAGGCAGCCGTCGCCGGCCAGCACATAGGTGTAGTGGCTGACGAGGTCGTTGCCGAAGGCGGCGTTCATGATGCGCTCGCCGAGCGCGAACCCGACAGAATTGGCAAGGCCCTGGCCGAGCGGGCCGGTGGTCGTTTCGATGCCGGCGGCGTGGCCATATTCGGGATGGCCGGCGGTTTTCGAGCCCAACTGGCGGAAGTGCTTGATCTGGTCGATCGTCATGTCTTCGTAGCCGGTCAGGTAGAGCAGCGAGTAGAGCAGCATCGAGCCATGGCCGGCCGACAGGATGAAGCGGTCGCGGTCGGCCCAATGCGGCGCCTTGGCGTCGAATTTCAGGAAACGGGTGAACAGCACCGTGGCAATGTCGGCGCAGCCCATGGGCAGGCCGGGATGGCCGGAGTTCGCCTTCTCGACCGCGTCCATGGAGAGAAAGCGGATCGCATTGGCCATCCGGTCATGTTGTTCACGCGACGTCATGGTTCCTCCGGGGTGGGGTTTGGGGCCTTGGGAGAGCCCTTGAAAAGCGTGCGCGACACATAGCAGGCGCGCACTTTTAGTCAACAAACCGGTGCGCATTTGCCGGCCTTGTGATGCCGCGGGCAGGCCTATATTAGCGTTAGCAGGGGACAGTCGCGAGAGCTTTGTTGACGTCGCCTTCACCCGGTGCCTAATGTTTCAGAGATAACGCGTTCTGAACGCGAGCGATTCGGTGATGGGCAGGGCACAGGACGAGGCCATGACCGGGGAAACGACACTCAAGGAAGTCATCGCAAGGCTGGGCAAGGCCATGGAAGGCCTGGAAAACGCCGTCGCGGCCAAGCTCGAGCATGAGCGCGATTATTCGGAAGCCGAGGCCGAGGTGCAGCGGATGAATGCCGACCGCTCGCGGCTGGCGCAGGAGCTCGACAGTTCCGAGGCGCGCGCCGAGCGGCTGGAGGATGCCAACAAGGAAGTGTCGCGACGACTGGTGACCGCCATGGAAACCATCCGCGCTGTGTTGGATAGGTAGGCTGATGGCACAGGTCACGGTTTCCATCGACGGCAAGCAGTATCGGATGGCCTGCGACGAAGGCCAGGAAGAGCATCTGATCGATCTCGCCGAGCGTTTCGACCGCTACGTCTCGCATCTGAAGGATTCATTCGGCGAGATCGGCGACCAGCGGCTGACGGTCATGGCCGGCATCATGGTCATGGATGAACTCTCGGAGCTGCAGAAGCGCGTCAAGGGCATGGAAAGCGAAGTGCTGACCTTGCGCAAGACCCGCGACGAGGCGCTGACCAAGGCCGACAAGAGCGACAGCGTGCTGACCAACGCGCTTGGCGCGCTGGCGCAGCGCATGGAAGATCTTGCGGCGACGCTGGCCGTCAACAAGGCATAAGCGGTCTCCTCGGAAATTCCTGCCGAACTTGGCGGCAAGAAGAGAAATTTTTTCGCGGGCGTGACGGGCGCCTGTGGCTTTAGGCATTTGTGGGTTGCCGCCGAGGTGTTAAAAAGATTTGAGCGCTCGCCAGCCGTTGCCGGCAACATTTCAAGGGTAGGGAAACAACATGAGCCTTCGCATCAACGATATCGCCCCGGATTTCACCGCCGAGACCACGCAAGGACCGATCAGCTTTCACCAGTGGATCGGTGACGGCTGGGCGGTGCTGTTCAGCCACCCGAAGAATTTCACTCCCGTCTGCACGACCGAGTTGGGCACGATGGCGGGGCTCGAGGGCGAGTTCAAGAAGCGCAACGTCAAGATCATCGGCATTTCGGTCGATCCGGTCGAAAGCCACGGCAAATGGCAGGACGACATCAAGACGGCGACCGGCCATTCGGTGAACTATCCGCTGATCGGCGACAAGGATCTCAAGGTCGCCAAGCTTTACGACATGCTGCCTGCCGGTGCCGGCGAGACCTCGGAAGGCCGCACGCCCGCCGACAATGCCACCGTGCGTTCGGTCTATGTCATTGGGCCCGACAAGAAGATCAAGCTGGTGCTGACCTATCCGATGACCACGGGCCGCAACTTTGACGAGATCCTGCGCGCGGTCGATTCCATGCAGTTGACCGCCAAGCACCAGGTGGCGACGCCGGCGAACTGGAAACAGGGCGAGGACGTCATCATCACCGCGGCCGTTTCCAACGAGGACGCCATCAAGCGCTTCGGCGCCTACGAGACCATCCTGCCCTATCTCAGGAAGACCAAGCAGCCTTCCGCGTAAAGCGGCTCTCCGGTTCACGGAAACGGCGAACCATCTCTTTGTTTTTGCGCAATTCCTTGGGCAAAGCGCCACGCGCCTTTCCCGGGAAACCGCTTGGAATTGCTCCAGTTGCCTGGCCGGCATTTTTCGACTTCCGTCGCTTTTCTGGCAAGGCGTGCTTGACGGCAGGGCCCCGCTAGACAAGCATGCTCTTATGTTGCTCTGGCAGAGAAAATCATTCCTGTCTGGCTAACGGAGGGGACGTCGGATTGGACATAGGTTCGGCAAAGCCTGAGGTCACCGGTTTCCACGACAAGCCGACCGGCGCCATCCAGTATGTCGTCGCCGACCGGGTGACGAAGCGGTGTGCCATAATCGATCCGGTCCTCGACTTCGACGAGAAGTCCGGCGCAGTTTCGACAGCCAATGCCGATGCGCTGCTGGATTTCGTCAGGGCGGAGGGACTGAGCGTCGAATGGATTCTCGACACCCATCCGCATGCCGATCATTTCTCGGCCGCGCAGTACCTGAAGCAAAGGACCGCGGCGCCGACGGCGATCGGCGAGAGGATCGTCGAGGTCCAGAAATTGTGGAAGGCGATCTACAACTGGCCGGATTTCCCCGCCGACGGCTCGCAGTGGGACCGGCTGTTCGGCGACGGCGAGGTTTTTCGGGTGGGAACGCTTCCAGCAAGGGTGCTTTTCTCGCCCGGGCACACGCTGGCGTCGATCACCTATGTGATCGGGGATGCAGCCTTTGTTCACGACACGCTGTTCATGCCCGACAGCGGCACGGCAAGGACGGATTTTCCCGGCGGCAGCGCCGCGCGCCTGTGGCACTCGATCCAGGGCATTCTGGCCCTGCCGGAGGACACGCGCGTCTTTGTCGGCCATGATTATCAGCCCGGCGGGCGCCAGGCGTTATGGGAGAGCACGGTTGCCGCGCAGAAAGCCGACAACATACATCTTGCCGCCGCGCGCGGCGAGGCCGAATTCGTTGCCCTGCGCGAGGCGCGCGACCGGACATTGCCGATGCCGAGGCTGATCCTGCATGCGCTGCAGGTCAACATGAATGGCGGACGCCTGCCGGAACCGGAAGCCAATGGCCGACGGTATCTGAAATTTCCGCTGGATGGGCTTTGAAGCAATCACAGCACCCGCTGCGGTATACAAAAAGGCGGCGCCAGTCTCCTGACGCCGCCGTTTTATCTTGTTGCCGATGCCGGCTTTAAGCCGCCGGCTGCGCCTCGATGGTGCGCAGCGCCTGGGTCTGGCGCTTGGCGGCGGCCTTGACGGCATCCTGCACCTTCTCGAAAGCGCGCACTTCGATCTGGCGCACGCGCTCGCGGCTGATGTCGAACTCAGCCGACAGTTCTTCCAGGGTCAGCGGCTCATCGGCGAGGCGGCGCGCCTCGAAGATGCGCCGTTCGCGTTCGTTGAGCACCGCAAGAGCACCCGACAGCATGCCGCGCCGGTTTTCCAGCTCGTCCTGCTCGATCAGCATCTCTTCCTGGCTTTCGTGGTCGTCGACCAGCCAGTCCTGCCATTCGCCGGACTCGCCTTCCGTCGCCCGGATCGGCGCGTTGAGTGAGGCGTCGCCCGACAGGCGGCGGTTCATCGACACGACTTCCGCTTCCGAGACGTTCAGCCTCGTGGCGATTTCGGCGATCTGGTCGGGCTTGAGGTCGCCGTCGTCAAGCGCCTGAATCTTGCCCTTCACCTTGCGCAGGTTGAAGAACAGACGCTTCTGGTTGGCGGTCGTGCCCATCTTGACCAGGCTCCACGAGCGCAGGATGTATTCCTGGATCGAGGCCTTGATCCACCACATGGCGTAGGTCGCGAGGCGGAAGCCACGCTCTGGCTCGAATTTCTTGACGGCCTGCATCAGGCCGACATTGCCTTCCGAGATCACTTCGCCAATCGGCAGGCCGTAGCCGCGATAGCCCATGGCGATCTTGGCGACGAGCCGCAAATGGCTGGTGACGAGCTTGTGCGCTGCGGAAGTGTCCTCATGCTCGGCATAACGCTTGGCGAGCATGTACTCTTCTTGCGGCTGAAGCATCGGAAAGCGGCGGATCTCTTCCAGGTAGCGGCTGAGGCCGCCTTCGCCGGAAACGATACTGGGTAGTGACTGGGCCATGATAGCGCCCCCTCTCTATTGGAGTGATGCCCCCGAAACGCGGCGGGCATGTGACGCGAGCACCAAAGGCTCGCTCGCGACATCAGATATATACAGGAACAAAACCAGAAAAGACAGGCATTTGTTCAACACGAAACAGTGTGTCACGCTGAAGTGAACAACGCCAGTCAGGTTTTTTGATGGTTGATTTGAAGCTTGCCGGGCGGCGGATTCAGAGACTGCGAAAGCCGCCGACGAGTTCCTCCATGTCCCTCGGAATCGGTGCCTCGAACCTCATCGATAGATGGGTAGTCGGATGGCGAAATTCAAGGAGCCAGGCGTGCAAAGCTTGCCGGGAGAAGGCCTTGACCTGGCTTCTCAGCGGTTCGGGCAACCGGTTGGCCTTGGTGCGAAAGGCTTGGCCGTAATCGGGATCACCGAGTACCGGATGACCGATATGGGCCATGTGGACGCGGATCTGATGGGTGCGGCCGGTCTCCAGGCGACATTCGACCAGACTTGCGGTCGCGAATTCCTTTTGGTTTTCGCCGAAGCGCTCCTGCACCGCAAAATGGGTGACGGCGCGGCGGGCATCGTCGCGTCCTTCGGGTACTACGGCGCGACGCACACGGTCGGCGGCGCGGCCGAGTGGGGCATCCACCGTTCCGGCCGGCCGCTGCGGTATGCCCCAGACCAGCGCCAGGTAGGCGCGCTCGAGATCGCCTGTCAGGCCGTGATCGGCAAAGGCCTCCGAAAGCGCCTTGTGGGCGCGGTCGGTCTTGGCCACGACCATGACGCCGCTGGTTTGCTTGTCGAGGCGATGAACGATGCCCGGCCGGCGCACGCCGCCGATGCCGGACAGGCTGTCGCCGCAATGATGGATCAGCGCATTGACCAGCGTGCCGGTCCAATTGCCGGCGCCGGGATGGACGACAAGCCCGGCGGGTTTGTTGATGACGATCAGTTCGTCATCTTCATAGAGGATATCGAGGGCGATGTTTTCCCCCTGTGGCTCCGCCGGTTCCGGCTCCGGCATGGCGACCGAGACAGTTTCGCCCGGCGACATCTTGCACTTGGTCTCGACAACGGCCTTGCCGTCGACCAAGACCGCGCCCTGCCTGATCAGCATCTGCACGCGGCTGCGCGACATTTCCGGGCCGAGCCTGCCTGCCAGCCACTGATCGATGCGCTGGCCGGCATCGTCGGCGCCGGCCACGAGCACGATCGGTTCTGCCTGCATGAATTGGTCCTCTATCAATCCGGGGGCCTCTTCGTTATGAGCGCTCATCGAGAATCGTTCCGGAATGTTTGCCATGGCCCGCCCCGCCGCCGACGAAGACGCCGTTGTTGAAGGCGGGGAAAAGCCGCTCAACCCCGAGATCGAAAAGGTGCGCGGCAGGCTCATCCGCTTCATGGCCATCAATCTCGGCCTGCTCTTGCTGGCCCTTATGGTGGTGATCGCGGCGATTGTCTACAAATCACGCAAGGCAGCGCCGGTGAGCCCGCCGCTGGCCGGCGACATCCAGGTGCCCGCCGGCGAACCGCTCAGCGGAGACATCGTGCTGCCGGTCGGCGCCAGGGTGGTCAGCCAGTCGCTATCCGGCAATCGCGTCTCGATCGACGCCGAACTTGTCGATGGCAGCCGCACGATCTTCGTCTACGATATGGGCGAGCGGCGCATAATCGGCCGCTTCGCGATCCGCAACAAATGAAGCCCGGCGCGCAATGACCGGCTTTGCCGAAAACCGTCATATCGCCACCGTTGCGCTGGTCGTCGACAGCTATGACGAAGCAATCGACTGGTATGTCGAGCGAATGGGCTTTGTGCTCCTGGAGAATGTGGACCTTGGCGGCGGCAAGCGCTGGGTGACGGTCGCGCCGGCCAGCGGGCGCGGCGCGCGGCTGCTTCTGGCCGAGGCCTCCGACGAGGCACAAAGGAAGAGCATCGGCAACCAGACCGGCGGGCGCGGTTTTTCTCTTCCTGGAAACCGACGACTTTGCCCGCGATCATGCGGCGATGGTGGCAAAGGGCGTCGAATTTCGCGAGCCACCCCGCTTCGAGCCCTACGGCACGGTGGCGGTTTTCGCCGATCTCCACGGCAATCTATGGGACCTGATCGAGCCAAAACGCTAGCAGGCAGCCAGCTTTTTCTTGATCCCGGGAAAGCCGGCGGACCCCAGTTGCTTTTTCTCCGCCGCCAGCCTATATCGCCGGTTCTTGAACGCGCCCATCGTCTAGCGGTCAGGACACCGCCCTCTCACGGCGGGAACAGGGGTTCGATTCCCCTTGGGCGTACCAAGAAGGCGACGGCTCAGCCGTTGATGATCTCTCCAGCATCAAACAATGTTCAAGGCCTCCGCGGAAGCTTCGTCATATGCGCGCATATGACCGCATGGAGCGCTGGCAAAAGCCGGGCTCGGAGCTATGGCATGGCGGCTTCGATTAACGTTTCGTTTACCTATAATCTGTCTATTGGAGACAATTCACCCGCGACCACGGATGTACTGGCGCTGCTGTGAAAACAAAGGTGGGCCCACTGCCGGCCTTTTGTTTTTTGGCCGGCCGCTGCGGGCAGGGCTGCCTCCAATGCTTTCGGCAAGAGCTTTCGCCAAAGCATATTGCCCTTGCCATCTCCAGCCCTACCATCAATCCTGACGATCGCACGCGGGCGGCCGGAAGGGTCGACGGTGGAGGAATTGCAATGAAAAGAACCGCTGGAATGCTCCTGATTAGCGGCGCATTGGCGATTGGCGCCACCTGCCCGTCGGCTGCCGCCCAGCTCAACACGATGGACGAAGTCGGCACGGCGATCCAGGCATGCTGGACGCCGCCGGCGGATGCTGGAAATTCCATCGTCACTCTGAGCTTCAGCTTCAAGCGCGACGGCACGCTGCTTGGTCCGCCACGGCCGACCGCCGCCAAGGTGGCCGGCGACGACAAGGCGCGAAAGTCGTTCATCGACGCCGCAATGACCGCGGTGAAGAATTGCACGCCGCTCAGCCTTTCGCCGCAACTGGCGCAAGGGATTGCCGGCAACGTGTTCACCTTGCAATTCGTATCTCCCAAGATCGGCCAATAGCTGTTTTCCGCAACTCTCCGCGCAGGGCGCGCCGCGGCTTAATGCGCTAGAGCCGTTCGGCGTTCGGATCGCCGATCCCGCTTCAATTTTTTACGCAATCCTGACGGAAAACGTCTGCCAGCCAGCCGCTCAGGTAGCGACTACCACCAAACCATCTCGCCCAGCACCGCCTTCACCGGTCAGTGGCTGGTACGCCGCGCCTCGGCGTGCCGCGCCAGGTCGGGTGTCTCGAAGACGTAGTCGTTCCAAGCCGATTCCGGGATTTGCCCGGCCAGATAGCATTCCAGCAGCAGGTTTTGCTCGGCGCTCAGGGGCCTCGGATCAAGTCCCAGGGAATGAAAAAGATTTCTTGTCAGTTCCGATACCGTGACCTGGATCGACATCTGCGTTCTCCTTCGCGCTTCAACGCGAAAGGACGGGCAAAGGTTTCAGGGCCCGTTTCCGGTAACGCCGGAGTGATTCGGCAGGCCTGCCAGCCGTCGGTCCGGCTGCATTGTTTTGCAGTTCGTCTCAATCTTGAAATAAAAATGCAATATTGAATTCACAGAGGTTCTTCTATTAAACTAAAGACAAGTCTCTCAATGCATGGAGACTAGAAAGATTAGATAAAACTCATTTAGCGAAAGCTTACCGAAGTCGAAAGAGTTGTCATTCCAGGTTCTCAGCAACAAGGACCGCGTCCTTCCGATGATCCGTTTCTGGTCCCCCATGATGATCGCGTTCGTCACCCTGACCGTGCTCGCGCTCGGCATGTCCAGTTCTTATGCCGACAGTTGCAGTGCAATAAGAAATCAGTTGTCTTCGGCCGGCCGTGGCGGCGGCACGAGCCCCGAGCTTGCCCAGTTGCACCGCCAGCTTGCCGCGATCCAAGGCATCGAGAGGCAGCGCAAGTGTACGGCGAAAAATTCCCTCGGTGGTTTCTTCAACGCATGCGCCGATCTTGCCAGGAACAGGAGCGAGGTGCAGCGCCAGATCGCTGCGGCCTCCAATTCAGGCCGGGACATGTCGGGGCTGCGGGCACGCTTTGTCGCGCTTGGCTGCGCGCCAGCGGCAAAGCGCGCGGCGGCGAAGACCCAATCGGTGTCTGCGGCGGCGCCAGCGGCGAGGGCAACGGGCGCCGGCAACGCGATGCTGTTCTGCGTGCGCCTTTCGGATGGATATTTCTTCCCAGCACCCAAGTCGCAGTTCGCCGGCAGCGACGATGTGAAGGATATGGCCGATCAATGCCGCTACATCTGCGACGAGCCGGGCGTCGACCTCTATACGCTCAGCGACGTCAGCCTCGAAACCGAAAAGATGGTCTCTCTCGACACGGGCAAGCCCTACACCGATCTGCCGACCGCATTCCGCTACCGCGACGACGTCAATTTCAAGGCATGTGACCTAAAACGCTACTACAGCAGGGTCGCCGAATTGAGGGCCCGAACGGTAACGCCCACAAACATGACCAATGCCATCATCCCCTTGCCGTCGGCCAAGCCGGACCTCGGCAGCGTCGCGGCAATTCCCGCGGCGGACGCCGAAGCCTCCGGGGCGGCCCAGCATCAGTCGATAGAGGCCGGCAAGCGGCCGGTGAGAATAGTCGGCCCGGCCTTCTTCCCAGCCGAATGATCATCCGCCCCCGGTTGTAGGCGCCGGTTTCTCAGCCAAGGTCAGTTTTGGGTGGCACCCATCAGTCGCAGACCATGCGAACCCTCTTTCCGGGTTCGCTGACATTCCTGCATGCCAGGGGCTTTTCCTCATCGGAGGACGGCGGAGGTGGCCTCGAAACTCTTGAAAGATGACGTCTCGGTGCGGCGCGCGGCGCGGGCCTGCGCTCGGAAAACCGGGTTGGCGGTTGTGGCGGCGCCGGAAAAGCGCCGTTTTCCATTCCGGACGGCCCGTATTCCACATTGGGCGGCGGCCGGTCCCAGAAACGCCGGGCATCGAGCGGGCGCGGAATGACGACGGTGCCGTCATAGCTGCGCGAACAGCCGCTGCCGAAAAGCAGCGCCGCGCTCAGCAAGCAAGGCACAATCCGTCCAAACATCAGCAACACCCCAATATTGGCTTATAGCGCGGCTTCGATCAGGCCGACAACCGGGCGCAATGGCGCAGGCCAGGGCCCGTCCGGTGCGCAACGGCTTGTTAAGGTTAGCGGATCGTTAATGCTTCTCGGGCACATTCCGCCGACGAACCGCGGAGGGAGGGTTCGGCCTTGGATTCGGGGTGGGGACGGCATGGCTGAAGCGAACGAGACAGCCGGCGTGCGCGGCGAGCGCGGGTCGGGCGAAATGGCGGTGAACGACGCGGCTTCGTTCACCGCAGGCATGGATTTGGCCATGCTACGCCAGCTGGTCGAAACGGGCTCGGACTGGATCTGGGAGACCGACGCCGAGCTGCGCTTTTCCTGGCTTTCGCACAACTACCAGGCGGTCACGGGCATCGACCCGGCCGCCGTGCTCGGCCGCTTCCGTTTCGATTTCCTGAAGCAGGTCCTGAACGGCAACCGCAGCGCGGCAATGCATCTGGAGGATCTGCAGGCGCATCGGCCGTTCCGTGACTTTGTCTACGAACTGAAGGGAGGTCGCGCCGATTGCCGCTGGGTGCTGACCTCAGGCTTTCCACGCTTCGATGACGAGGGGAAATTCGCCGGCTATCGTGGCATTGGACGCAATGTCACGGGATTGGCCGTCGCCTTCGAAGAACTGGAGCAGAAGCAGCAAGGAGAGGCGTCTTCGGGAGGCCTTCCCGACCTTCGCACGATGGTCGATTCGATGCCGATCGGGATCATGGTCCTCGACGCCGACCTGCGCGCCGAAGTGATCAACCAGGCCTTCTACAATTTGTGGAAAATCGATCCCCAGCGCGCCGGGATCGGCTCGGGCTTCCGCGAGTTGATGGAGGCCAGCCGCGCCGCCGATTCCTACGGCGCCGACGACGTTGCCTGGCAGCGTCATACCGCCGAGCGCGAGGCCGAGATCAGGGCCGGCGTCGCCGGCTCGAGACAATTGCCGCGCAATGACGGGCGTACCCTGGTTGCATCGCTGGCGCCGCTGGCCGGCGGCAAGCGGCTCATCTCCTATGTCGATGTCACCGACATGAAGGATCGCGAGGCCGAGCTGGCCGACGCGCTGGAAAAGGCGCGACTGGCGGAAGCGGTGATCAACGGCGTCAAGGATCCGATCTTCGTCAAGGACGACGATCTGCGCTTCGTCTTCGTCAACGAGGCGTTTGCGGGCCTGTTCGGCCAGACGCCGCAAACCATGCTTGGCAAGCCCGGCGGCAATTTTCTCGCGCCGGCCGAGGTTGCGCTGTTCGAGAAAAGCGAGCGCGAGGTGCTGGCGACCGGGCGGCCTTACGAGGTGGAGGAAAGTTTCCAGGTCGACGGCGTCAACCGCTCGCGCGTCGTCAGGAAGAACCGCGTTAGAATGGCAAGCGGCCGCAACTACGTGGCCGGCTTCCTCTTCGACGTCTCGGACATGAAGGGCCGTGAGACCGAGGCGCAGGACGCCCGCAAACACCTGGCCAGCGTGCTGGAATCGCTGCCGGCCGCCGTGATCATCTACGACCGCGACGACAATTTCGTTTTCGCCAACCGCAAGATGCAGGACACGCTGCCGGCGCTGAAGCCGGCGTGGCAGCCCGGCCGCACCTTCCGCGACGCGCTGGCACTCGGTCATTCGGCCGGCTATTTCCGCTCGAGCGGCGATCCGCAGGTCGATGCGCTCTATGATGGCGATC
Organism: Mesorhizobium sp. B2-4-1; assembly: GCF_006442185.1. NCBI lineage: Bacteria > Pseudomonadati > Pseudomonadota > Alphaproteobacteria > Hyphomicrobiales > Phyllobacteriaceae > Mesorhizobium > Mesorhizobium sp. B2-4-1. Next base: position 56,949 of record NZ_VFVN01000013.1, read on the forward strand.
TCGATCCCTGGCTGAACAGCATCCTCGCCCGCTACCACCTGCCATACTCATCCTTCGAACGTCTCAATCCCGACGGTCGCTGGTACCAGGTCTACGACATGCGCACCGACGACGGCACGTTCATCGGCGTGCGTGTCGATATCTCCGAGATCAAGAGCCGCGAAAAGGCGCTGCACGATTCGATGCGGCAGATCGACCTGTTCCGGCACGTGCTGGACGAACTGCCCGTGGCCGCCTTCATCAAGGCGCAGGACCTCAGCATCGAGTTCGTCAACAAGGCCTGGTGCGCGATCACCGGGCTCGCCAAGGAAGACGTTATCGGCCGCACCGATCGGCAGCTGTTCGGCGACGGGGATGGAGAGAGCTACAGCCTGGACGACACCGAGGTCGCCCTCACGGGCAGCGTCAGGGAGGTCGAGGAGCCCGTCACCCATCGCGACGGCACGGTGCGGCAGTTGATGACGCGCAAGAGCCGGCTGGTGGCGCTGGACGGATCGGTGCATCTGGTCGGCTCCAGCACCGACATCACCGAGGTCAAGGCGCGCGAGCGGGCGCTGGAAGAAAGCATGCGCGAGAACGAGGTATTCCGCAGCCTGATCGACAACGTGCCGGTGTCGATCTATGCCAAACGCTCCGATCTCAGGCAATTCTACGTCAACAAGGGGTGGTGCGATCTCACCGGCTTCAGCAAGCAGGACGCGATCGGCAAGACCGATATCGAAATTTTCGGGCCCGACGGCGAAGCCTTCGTCAATGGCGACCTCGCGGTGCTGCGCAGCGGCGAAACCCAGGAGGTCGAGGAGACGGTGATGCTCCCGGACGGCAGCGTGCGCCACCAGTTCGCCCGCAAGGGCGCGATGATCGCGTCCGACGGGTCGCTCTACCTGATCGGGTCGACCACCGACATCACCGAATTGAAGCTGCGCGAGGCGGAACTGCGCGAGGCGCGCCAGCGCGCCATACTTGCCGACCGCGCCAAGTCGGAATTCCTCGCCAATATGAGCCATGAGATTCGCACCCCGATGAACGGCGTGCTGGGCATGGCCGAACTCCTGGCCAAATCCGATCTCGATCCGAAGCAGAAGACCTTCACCGACATCATCGTCAAATCGGGCAACGCGCTGCTCACCATCATCAACGATATCCTGGATTTCTCCAAGATCGATGCCGGCCAGCTGGTGCTCGATCCCGCCCCCTTCAATCTCGCCGAGGCGATCGAGGACGTGGCGACGCTGGTGTCGACGCGGGCCAAGGAAAAGGACCTCGAGCTCATCGTGCGCATCGAGCCTGGGCTCGAAAGCCTGTTCATCGGCGATGTCGGCCGCATCCGGCAGATCGTCACCAACCTGCTCGGCAATGCGGTGAAGTTCACCGAAGAAGGCCATGTGCTCGTCGACGTCACCGGCGAAAGTGTGCCGGACGGAACCAGGCTGACGATCTCGGTCACCGACACCGGGATCGGCATCCCTGAGGAAAAGCTGAAACAGGTGTTCGAGAAATTCAGCCAGGTCGACACCTCCTCGACGAGGCGGCATGAGGGCACTGGGCTCGGGCTCGCGATCACCTCGCGGCTGGTCGAATTGATGGGCGGCGACATCGGCGTGGAAAGCGCCGAAGGCAAGGGGTCGACCTTCTGGTTCACGGTCACGCTGCCCAGGGCCGGACAACAGAACGCGCAGCGCATCATGCCGGTGGACGTGACCGGCGCGCGGGTGCTGATCGTCGACGACAATGCCGTCAACCGCGCCATCCTGACCGAGCAGATGACGTCATGGACCTTCGATTCCTGCGCGGCCGAGAGCGGCGCCGAGGGACTGAAAGTGCTGATCGCGGCCGCCGCCTACGGCGTGCCGGTCGATTGCGTCGTGCTCGATTATCAGATGCCCGAGATGAGCGGCGCCGAGATGGCAGGTGTCGTGCGCAACACCGCCGGGCTTGCCGACACGCCGATCATCATGCTGACCTCCGTCGACCAGTCGCTGGCCAACACCAGTTACCGCGATCTCGGCATTGATGCCCAACTCATCAAGCCCGCACGCTCCTCGGTGCTCCTGGAAACGCTGGTCGCCACCATCCAGCGGCATCGCCACGCCACGGATGTCGCCCGGCCGCTTGTTGTCGGGGGAGGCGGCGGGAACAATCCGCAGTCACCGCCACCGGCGGCAGGGCAACGCGCGTTGCTGCAGCCGCCGCCGGTGAGGCCTCGGCTTGCCGCGACTGGCGGCGAGCAGCGGCTGGACATCCTCGTGGCCGAGGACAATGAGGTCAACCAGATGGTCTTCACCCAGATCCTCGGCGAGACCGGCTACGGTTTCGAGATCGTCGGCAATGGCCGCAAGGCGCTGGACGCATTCGGCAGGCTCAATCCCTGCATGATCCTGATGGACGTCTCGATGCCGGAGATGAACGGGCTCGAGGCAACCGCCGCCATCCGCCGGCTGGAAGAGGAAACCGGCACGCATGTGCCGATCGTCGGGGTCACCGCGCATGCGCTCAAGGGCGATCGCGAACGCTGCCTGGACGCCGGCATGGATGATTATCTGCCCAAGCCGATCAGCCCCAGGGCCCTGCTCGAAAAGGTCGAGCGCTGGGTCGGCGCTGGTCGCCAGGCCCGGCGCAACGCGGGATAGACTTTGCGCCTTCGGTCGGATTGCGGCGAGAATCAGTCGGGGTCGGCCGCTGCCCTTCGAGCAAGACTATGGTGCGATCGCACCATATCAAAGCCGGCGTCCAGCCGGGACAATGACGGTATCGAATTTCCGCTCTCTTCTAGTTACGGGCGGGAGCAGCGACCGCCAGTATGAAGCAGCGTCAATCTACCCCAACGGACCTGTTTTTGGCGATGGCCCGGCCAAGACATCCTCTGGCCTCGAGCAACGCGCTCCCGTCCGGCTTTTCTTAGATCAGCGATCCATGCCGAATCCGATGGCTGTTTGGGTGGCCGGATAGCGCAAGTCCCTGATTCCCGAAGGCAAACCGGCGCCATGCCGCAGCCGCTAATCGCCATCGCCTTTCCAAGCGCCGGCGACGCGTTACCGGGCTGACACGAAACTGTCATGCGACTGTTATAATCGAACGCTATTGGCCTCAGCGGGCGCTGGCAAGGAATGGCGCCGAGAGACCATCTTCCGAACAGGAGCAGGCCATATGAGACATTTGATCCGCTCGGCGGCCGTTGCGATCGCAATGGCTGCGGCGTCCACCCTCACCCTTTCCGCGGCAATGGCAGCTGACATCTCCGGTGCCGGCGCCACCTTCCCTTACCCGATCTATGCGAAGTGGGCCGATGCCTACAAGAAGGAGACCGGCATCGGTCTCAACTACCAGTCGATCGGCTCGGGCGGCGGCATCAAGCAGATCAAAGCCAAGACCGTCACCTTCGGCGCTTCCGATGCGCCGCTGAAGGGCGAGGATCTCGAATCCACCGGACTTGCACAGTTCCCGATGGTGATGGGCGGCATCGTTCCGGTCGTCAATCTCGAAGGCATCAAGCCGGGCGAACTGGTGCTCGACGGCCCGACGCTGGCCGATATCTTCGTCGGCAAGATCACCAACTGGAATGACGCGGCGATCGCCAAGCTCAATCCCGACGTCAAGCTTCCCGACCAGGCGATCGCCGTCGTGCATCGCTCCGACGGTTCGGGCACCACGTTCAACTTCAGCTACTACCTGGCCGACGTCAGCGCCGACTGGAAGTCGAAGGTCGGCGTCAACACCGCGCTCGAATGGCCGGTTGGCATCGGCGCCAAGGGCAATGAAGGCGTCGCCAACAACGTCTCGCAGACCGGTGGCTCGATCGGCTATGTCGAATACGCCTACGCCAAGCAGAACAAGTTGACCTATGCCGACATGATCAACAAGGACGGCAAGAAGGTCGAGCCGACGGCGGCGGCGTTCTCGGCGGCGGCGGCCAATGCCGACTGGAGCTCGCAGCCTGGTTATGGCGTCATCCTGGCCAACCAGCCGGGCGCCGAATCCTGGCCGATGACGTCGGCGACCTGGATCCTGGTCTACAAGAAGCCCGGCGACGTGGCGGCGACCGGTGAAGCGCTCAAGTTCTTCGCCTGGTCCTACGCCAAGGGCGACGACATGGCCGGGGCGCTGGACTACGTTCCGATCCCCGACGCGGTCGTCAAGAGCGTCGAGGACATGTGGGCCAAGGACATCGTCGGCGAAGACGGCAAGCCGCTCTATTCCGCCATGTAATCCCTGCTGAACGAGGAGGGCGCTTCACGGCGCCCTCCCTGTCTTCCTTGAAACGCGAGGGCCAGATGACCGCCGTCTCCGAAGCCATGCCATCGTCGGCCGCCATGCGGGCCAGGGAAGCGACGGTCCGACGCTTCGCGCTCACCGATACGATTTTCCGAACGGCGACACGCTTTTCCGCCATCCTCGTCCTGCTCATCCTCGGCGGCGTGGCGATTTCGCTGTTTGCCGGCTCGTGGGAAGCGCTGTCGAAATTCGGGTTCTCCTTCCTGACGACCGAATCGTGGAACCCGGTCACCGAGAATTTCGGAGCGCTGGCCCCGATCTACGGAACCATCGTCACCGCCGCCATCGCTATCCTGATCGCCGTTCCCATCGGCATCGGCATCGCCATCTTCCTTACCGAACTCTGCCCGCGGCCACTCCGACGCCCCATCGGCATCGCCGTCGAGCTGCTTGCCGGCATACCCTCCATCATCTACGGCATCTGGGGCCTGTTCGTGTTCGCGCCGTTCCTGCAGACGACGGTGCAGCCCTTCATCATCAAGCTTTTCCACGACGTGCCGGGACTCTCCAGCCTGTTTGCCGGCCCGCCCTACGGCATCGGCCTTCTGACCTCGGCGATGATCCTTGCCATCATGGTCCTGCCCTTCATCACCTCGATCACCAAGGATGTCTTCGACACGGTGCCGGCGGTGCTGAAGGAATCGGCCTACGGCATCGGCTGCACGACCTGGGAGGTCACGCGCCGCGTCGTCATCCCCTATACCCGCGTCGGCATCATGGGCGGCGTCATGCTCGGCCTCGGCCGCGCGCTCGGCGAAACCATGGCGGTAACCTTCGTCATCGGCAACGCCCACCGCATCAGCGGCTCGCTGTTCGCGCCCGGCACGACGATCTCGGCGACCATCGCCAACGAGTTCACCGAAGCCGACGGCGATCTCTATACGTCTTCGCTGGTGGCGCTCGGCCTGATCCTGTTCGTCATCACTTTCCTGATCCTTGCCCTTGCGCGCTACATGCTGCTGCGCATGGACAGCCGCACGGGAGCCTGACCGATGTCGACGGCCACATCGCTTCACAATCGACGCAAGCGCAGGAATGCCGTGATGATGACGCTATGCGTCACGGCGGCGGGCATCGGCCTGGCCTGGCTGGCGCTCATCCTCGGCGCACTGCTCTATAAGGGCCTGTCGGGTGTTTCGCTCTCTGTGTTCACCGAAATGACACCGCCGCCCGGCGATGCCGGCGGCCTGCTCAATGCCATCTACGGCAGTATCATGATGACAGTCATCGCCGTCATCGTCGGCACGCCGATCGGTGTCCTCGCTGGGACCTACATGGCCGAATATGGCCGCTTCTCGCGCCTCACCACCGTCGTGCGCTTCATCAACGACATCCTGCTGTCGGCACCCTCGATCATCGTCGGCCTGTTCGTCTACGAGCTGCTGGTGCGGCCGATGGGACATTTCTCGGCGATCGCCGGTGCCGTCGCTCTGGCCATCCTGGTCATCCCGGTCGTCGTGCGCACCACCGAGGACATGCTCAACCTCGTGCCGAACGCCCTGCGCGAGGCCGGCGCCGCGATCGGCGCGCCGCGCTGGGTGGTCATCCGCTCGGTCGCCTACCGTGCGGCGCTGTCGGGCATCGTCACCGGCATATTGCTGGCCATCGCCCGCATTTCCGGCGAGACGGCGCCGCTGCTCTTCACGGCGCTCAACAACCAGTTCTGGTCGAGTAATCTCAATGCGCCGATGGCCAGCCTGCCCGTCACCATCTTCCAGTTCGCTCTCAGCCCCTACGAGGAATGGCAGCAGCTGGCGTGGACCGGCGCACTCATAATCACCCTTACGGTTCTCGGGCTGAGCATCTTCGCCCGCAGCCTTACCGGACGCAGAGAGGACAGATGAAACCGATGTTGTCCACCGAGTTGAATACGCCCGAAGTCGCGGTCGAGAAAGCCAAGATCGAGGTCAAGGGCCTCAATTTCTACTATGGCCAGTCGAAGGCGCTGAAGGATATCAGCCTGTCGCTGCCCGAGCGCAGCGTCACCGCCTTCATCGGGCCTTCGGGCTGCGGGAAGTCGACGCTGCTGCGCGTCTTCAACCGCATCTACGAGCTTTACCCGAGGCAGAGCGCCGAGGGCCAGGTGCTGCTCGACGGCCAGAATATCCTCGACCGTTCGCAGGATCTCAACCTGCTCAGGACCAAGATCGGCATGGTGTTCCAGAAGCCGACGCCGTTCCCGATGTCGATCTACGAGAACATCGCCTTCGGCGTCAGGCTCTATGAGAAGCTCAGCAAGGCGGAGATGGACGGCCGTGTCGAGCAGGCGCTGAAGCGCGCGGCACTGTGGAGCGAGGTCAAGGACAAGCTCAACGCCAGCGGCCTCAGCCTTTCGGGCGGCCAGCAGCAGCGCCTCTGCATCGCCCGCACGGTGGCGGTGAAGCCGGAGGTCATCCTGCTCGACGAGCCTGCCTCGGCGCTCGATCCGCTGTCGACCGCCAAGATCGAGGAGCTGATCGACGAGTTGCAGGCCGATTATACGATCGTCATCGTCACCCACAACATGCAGCAGGCGGCGCGCGTGTCGAAGCAGACCGCCTTCATGTATCTGGGCGAGCTGGTCGAGTTCGACCGCACCGAGAAGATCTTCACGTCGCCCCGCGAGAAGCGCACGCAGGACTATATCACCGGCCGCTTCGGCTGATCCCAGGCATACGAGGACCAAGATCATGGCCGAACACACAGTCGCAGCCTTTGACGAAGATCTCGGACAGATCAGCAGGCTGATCCGCGACATGGGCGATCTCGCCTCATCGATGGTCGGCGGCGCGACCAAGGCGCTCCTGAATTCCGACAACGCGCTCGCCCAGCGCGTCGTCTCCGACGACGCGATCATGGATGCGCGCCAGCGCGAACTCGACGACCGCGCCATCACCCTGATCGCCAAGCGGCAGCCCATGGCGGACGATCTGCGCCATGTCGTCGGCTCGATCCGCATGGCGGGCGATCTCGAACGCATCGGCGATCTCGCCAAGAACATCGCCAAGCGCGTCGGCACCGTCGGCCTTGCCGCCACGCCGCGCGACCTGTCGCACTCCATCGACGCCATGGCGCAGCTTGTGCTGATCCAGGTGCAAGGCGTGATCGAGGAGTATGCGGCGCGCGATGCCGCGGCACTTGCCAAGCTGCGCGCCGACGATGAACGCATCGACGTCAAATACACATCGGTGTTCCGCGAGCTGCTGACCTACATGATGGAGGATCCGCGCAACATCACCGCCTGCACGCATCTTTTGTTCTGCGCCAAGAATCTCGAGCGCATCGGCGATCACGTGACCAACATTGCCGAAAATGCCTATTATGTGCTGACCGGCACGCAATTGCCCGCCAATCGCCCGAAGCAGGACGAGACGGCGATGTCGGCGCCAGCGGCTTGACGGCAGGGGTGACCAGTCGATGATCGCGCCACGCATCATGGTGGTGGAGGACGAGGAGCCGCTGGGTGTGCTGCTCCGTTACAATCTGGAATCGGAGGGTTATCAGGTAGAGGTGGTGACGCGCGGCGACGAAGCCGAGATCCGCTTGCAGGAGAATGTCCCTGACCTTCTTGTGCTCGACTGGATGGTGCCGGCGGTGTCCGGCATCGAGCTCTGCCGCCGTCTCCGCATGCGGCCCGAGACCGAGCGGCTGCCGATCATCATGCTGACGGCGCGCGGCGAGGAAAGCGACCGGGTGCGCGGTCTCTCCACCGGCGCCGACGACTATCTGGTCAAGCCGTTCTCAACGCCGGAATTCATGGCACGCGTCAAGGCGCTGCTGCGCCGCGCCAAGCCCGAAGTTCTGTCCAGCGTGCTCAAGGTCGGCGACATCGTGCTCGACCGTGAATCGCACCGGGTCTACCGCAAGAAAAGCGAGATCCGGCTCGGGCCGACCGAGTTCCGCCTGCTCGAATTCATGATGCGACATCCCGGCCGCGTGTTCTCGCGCAGCCAACTGCTCGACAATGTCTGGGGCGAAACGATCTATATCGACGAGCGCACCGTGGACGTGCATGTCGGCCGGCTGCGCAAGGCGGTCAACAATGGCCGCATGCCTGACGTGATCCGCACCATTCGGGGCGCGGGGTATGCGATTCGCGAAGACTAGGGATATGTCACGCAACGTTCTCGCCCACGCCTGATTTCGCCTGTGCCCCCGGCGCGAAAATCTCCTGGTCGACGAAGGTCAGCGCGCGCATGGCGCAGCCCTCGCGGATCAGTGGCAGTTCGTTCGGCTCGGTGTCGAAGGAAATCGATTTCGAGTGCTGGCCGCCGGCGGTCTGGGCAATGGCCTCGCGCAGAGCCGGCTCGATCAGGTCGAAGGCGGCGGCGCTGACGCCGACCATGGCGACCGGCGCCGGATCGATCAGCGCGAACAGGCTGCCAAGGCCGTAACCCAGCGCCTCGCCGGCCTTGCGGTAGGCTTCGCGCTCCGGCCCGTCCTTTTCGCGCGCCGAGGCCGCCAGGGTGCGCATGTCGGCGTCGCTGACGTCGACGGGCTCGGTGTCCTCGCCAAGCTGCCTCGCGTTGCGCCAGATGGCATAGTTGCCGGCATAGGCCTCGACGCAGCCGCGCCGCCCGCAGCGGCAGAGCGCCCCGCCGGGGCGATGGATCATGTGGCCGAACTCGCCTCCGGATGAATGGGTGCCGGTGAACAGTTCACCCTTCAGCACCAAGCCCATGCCGATGCCGTGCGACAAAAGGATGGCGATGAAGTCGTCGCGGTAGCGCTGGGGATCGCGCCAGCGCAGCGCCACCGCCATCATGTTGCAATCGTTCTCCATGGTGGCGGGAATGCCGAACTCGGCCTCCAGTATGTCGGCGAAGGCGATGTCGGTCTGCGGCGTGATCGGCGACCACAGCATGGTGCGCGCATCCGTGTCGGTGATGCCCTGGATCGCCAGCGCGATACGGGCGATGCTGCCGACGTCGAGGTCGGGATCCTCGAACCGCCGCCTGACGATGGCCACGCATTCGCCGATCAGCGCCTCGCGCGACAGGGTGAGCGTGTCCAGCCGGCGCTGCTCTTCAGATATCACCTGGCCGGCATAGTCGATGACGGCGACGGAGAGAAAATTCAGCGACAGCACCACGGTCATCACCGCCGCGGCTTCAGGGTTGAGGCTGAGGCCGACCTGCGGCCGGCCGCGTTTCAGCGCACCGGCCTCGCTCGGCTTGCTCTGCGCCAGGATGCCTTCGCCAATCAGGTCGGAGGAGATCGCCGATATGGTGGAATGGCTGAGCCCGGTGGTCGCGGCAATCTCGGTGCGCGAGGGCTGCCCGGCACGGCGCACGGCCGCGATCACCATCGCCCGGTTGCGTCGGCGCAAATCGTCGTGGCGGATTCCGACCGACATGTTTCTCGCATCCTCCCCGTCGCCGCGTTCTCTCCCCAGGATCCCGACGACCGTCAAATACTGGCAGAACCGGCCTTGGCTGTCATTATTTATTCCGGAGCTCGAAAAAAATTCACGAGGACATCAAAATACATCAGAATCGACGTTGACAGCGTTCCGACGATGGACCAGTGTTTTTTCGAGGCTCGAAAAAATAGAGCCTTTGTGCCGGCCTACGGGCCTGTTTGGTCGCGCCATACGCGGCGCAGGGAGGATTAAGATGAAGAGATTCACAGCCGCCATCCTGGCGGGTGTCGCCATGTCGCTGACGCTCGCGTCGGTCGCGCAGGCGAAGGACAAGGTCATCGGCGTTTCCTGGTCGAACTTCCAGGAAGAGCGCTGGAAGACCGACGAGGCCGCCATGAAGAAGGCGATCGAAGCCGCCGGCGACAAGTATATTTCCGCCGACGCCCAGTCCAATCCCGGCAAGCAGCTCACCGACGTCGAGAGCCTGATCTCCCAGGGCGCCAATTCGCTGATCATCCTGGCGCAGGACGCCTCCGCCATCGGCCCGGCGGTGCAGAAGGCGCTCGACGAAGGCATTCCGGTCGTCGGCTATGACCGCCTGATCGAGAACAAGGACGTCTTCTATCTGACCTTCGACAACAAGGAAGTCGGCCGCATGCAGGCCCGCGAAGTGTTCAAGGTGAAGCCGGAAGGCAACTACGTCTTCATCAAGGGCTCGGGTGCCGATCCGAATGCCGATTTCCTGTTCTCGGGCTCCATGGAAGTGCTCAAGGACGCCATCGACAGCGGCAAGATCAAGAATGTCGGCGAAGCCTATACGGATGGCTGGCTGCCGGCCAATGCGCAGAAGAACATGGAGCAGTTCCTGACCGCCAACGACAACAAGGTCGACGCGGTCGTCGCGGCCAATGACGGCACTGCCGGCGGCGTCGTCGCGGCGCTGACGGCTCAAGGCCTGGCCGGTACCGTTCCGGTCTCGGGCCAGGACGGCGACCACGCGGCGCTGAACCGCATCGCGCTCGGCACGCAGACCGTGTCGGTGTGGAAGGACGCGCGTGAACTCGGCAAGAATGCCGCCGAGATCGCCTCGCAGCTGGCCGACGGCAAGAAGATGACCGATATCGCCGGCGTCAAGGACTTCACAACGCCCGGTGGGAACACCGTCAAATCGCTGTTCCTGACCCCGGTTGCGATCACCAAGGACAATCTCAACGTCGTCATCGACGCCGGCTGGATCAAGAAAGACGAGGTCTGTGCCGGCGTCGCGGCGGGCAGCGTCGCGGCCTGCAACTGATCTTCCATTTCATGCGATGAACGCCGCGGCTGCCAAGCCGCGGCGTTTTTTCAAGAAAATTTGTTTTTCCGCCCCGGGCGGGTAACTTCTAGGCTGGCTTCCGGCATCCCGCATCGGACGGGCAGGCCGGTGGGAGAAAATCATGACCGATACGACGTCCAACCCGCAGGCCGACACCGCGCGTGCGTCGGAACTCGGCGCCGTCGCCCGGTTCCTTAAGGCGACCGAGATCGACACGCGCATGCTCGGCATGATCGGCGCGCTGCTGCTGATCTGGATCGGGTTGCATGTCTTGTCCAGCCTGCGTCTCGGCGTCAATCCGCTCGATTTCGACAGCCGTACCTTTCTCACGCCGCGCAATCTGTGGAACCTGTCGGTGCAGACCTCGGCCGTCGCCATCATGGCCTGCGGCATGGTGCTGGTCATCGTCATGCGCAATATCGATCTGTCCGTCGGTTCCGCCGAAGGGTTGATCGGCATGGTCATGGGCTTCGCCCAAGTGCATTTCCTAGTGCGCTTCGTCGGGCTTGAGCTTGGCAACCCATGGATCTGGGTGCTGGCGCTGGTCATCGGCCTGGTGCTCGGTCTGTTGATCGGCGCCTTCCAGGGCTTTGTCATCGCCTATCTCGAAGTGCCGGCCTTTATCGTGACGCTGGGCGGGCTTCTGGTCTGGCGCGGTGCGGCATGGTGGGTTACCAGCGGCCAGACGGTGGCGCCGCTCAACGCGACGTTCCAGCTGATGGGCGGCGGCCCGGCCGGATCGATCGGCGCGACCTGGAGCTGGGTGGTCGGTATCGCCGCCTGCCTTGCGGTGGTGCTTGCGCTGTTCAACGGGCGGGTACAGCGCAAGCGCTTCCGTTTCCCGCTGCGTCCGATCTGGGCCGAGACGCTGATCGGCGTGCTGACCTGCGCCGTCATCATGGGCGCGGTTTGGCTGGCCAATTCCTATCCGTGGCCAGTCGGCATCGTGAACAGATATGCAGCCGCCAACAACATAACCGTGCCCGAGGGCGGCCTGTTCATCGCCCACGGCATCGCCATACCGGTGCTGATGGCCATCGCCGTCGGGCTGGTCATGACCTTCATCACCAAACGCACCCGTTTTGGTCGCTATGTCTTTGCCATTGGCGGCAATCCGGAAGCAGCCAACCTCGCCGGCATCAATACACGCTGGATCACGATGAAAGTGTTCATGATCATGGGCGTGCTGGCCACGATCGCCGCCGCGATCTCGTCGGCCCGGCAGAACTCGGCCACCAACGTGCTCGGAACGCTCGATGAATTGCTGGTGATCGCGGCGGCCGTCATCGGTGGCACGTCGCTCGCCGGCGGTTCGGGAACGATCATCGGCGCCATGCTGGGCGCGCTTCTGATGCAGTCGCTGCAATCCGGCATGGTGCTGCTCGGCGTCGACTCGCCTCTGCAGAGCATCGTCGTCGGCGCCGTGCTGGTCATCGCGGTGTGGCTCGACACCGTCTATCGCAAACGCGTTTGAGGGAGGAGGACAATCATGGCTGACAGGATCGCTCCCGCCGGCAACCCGCTGGTCGACATGCGCAACATCTCAATCGCGTTCGGCGGCATTCGCGCCGTCGACGATGCCTCGATCGATCTTTTCCCCGGCGAGGTCGTGGCCCTGCTCGGCCATAACGGCGCCGGCAAGTCGACACTGATCAAGATCCTGTCGGGCGCCTACAAGCGTGACGCGGGCCAAATCTTCGTCAACGGCGAAGAGGCTTCGATCTCCAACCCGCGCGATGCCAAGAAATACGGCATCGAGACGATCTACCAGACCCTGGCGCTCGCCGACAATGTCGACGCCGCCGCCAACCTGTTCCTCGGCCGCGAGCTGAGGACCGCCTGGGGCACGCTCGATGATGTCGCCATGGAGGCCGAGGCGCGCAAGGTGATGGGCAGGCTCAATCCCCGCTTCCAGCGCTTCAAGGAGCCGGTGATCAAGCTGTCGGGCGGACAGCGGCAGTCGGTGGCGATCGCACGCGCGATCCTGTTCAACGCCCGCATCCTGATCATGGACGAGCCGACGGCAGCACTTGGACCGCAGGAAACGGCCCAGGTCGGGGAACTGGTCAGGCAGCTCAAGTCCGACGGCATCGGCATCTTCCTGATCAGCCATGACATTCACGACGTATTCGAACTGGCCGACCGGGTGTGCGTCATGAAAAACGGCCAGGTCGTCGGCACTGCCCGCACCACCGATGTGACCCAGGACGAGGTGCTGGGCATGATCATCCTGGGCAAATGTCCGCCTGGCGCCATTCCCGGACCAGGCGCGCTGAAGATCGCCGCCTGAAGCCTGCTGGCCTGAGCCCGTTACCGATCTGCCGATCAGGTGATATGCCAGCCGGCGGGATGGCTTGGCCTTGCCATTGTGTTGACCGGGCGACTTGCCCATAAAGGGCTCACATGCTGATAGGCCGCATTATCCGTTGAAGAAGCTTTTTCCAATCGTCGCTTTCGTTGCCGTTGCGCTGATCAGCATGACAATGGCGGGGTTCGCCTATTTCGCGACGCAAGAGGCGGCTCGCATCAAGTTCGACGCGACCGCGGACGATGCGCTCAACCGTATCGAGAGCCGGATCGACCTGCAGCTGTCGCTGCTGCGCTCGTCGCAAGCCTTGTTCGACGCCCGCAATGGCGACATCTCGCAGAGCGAGTTCAAAGCGTTCTTCAATGCCCTCAACGTCGATACCAATTTCGCCGGCCTGCGCGGCATCGGCTTTCTCCGGCTGGTGAAAGCAGGCGACGAGGCGACGGTCGAGCGCGACATGCTGCATGACCAGGGCACCAGGCGTGCGATCTATCCGGACACCACGCAGCCATGGCGGACGCCCGTTGTGCTGTTCGAGCCGCTCGACCCGTCCAACAAGGCCAGCATCGGCTATGACATGTTCACCGAGCCCGTGCGGCGCGCGGCAATCGAGAAGGCAATGGCAGATGACCAGCAGCACGCGAGCGGGCTGGTGCAACTCGGCCAGGACACGGGTGCAGCACAGACCTTCACCGGCTTTCTCGTCTTCGTGCGGCTCAACGTCGAGACCGCACCTGATGCCATAAACGCATCGCGATCCTCGACGGTAGGCTTTCTCTACGCGGCCTTCCGGGCCAGGGAGTTGTTCCAGATCGCGCTCAGCCGCGCGCCGCTGCTGCCGGTCAACACCGAAATCTACGATGGCGCGGTCGATCCCGATCATCTGCTTTTCCGGTCGGAGACGCCGCCCGTCTCGGCCTTCGGCGACAGGCTGCTGGTTACTCGCAAGATCAGCGTGGCGGGCCGGCCGTGGACCGTGCAGTTCAGGCCGACAAGCGCCTTCTCGCAGCCATCGTCACGGGCCATCCCGGTCATGCTCGGCCTGTTCGGGCTGCTGCTGGCCGGCGCCATCGCGCTCGTCGCGCGCTATCAGGAGCGAGCCTACGAGGCAGCATCGCTGCTGCATGAGACGACGGAAAAGAGCCTGCTCGAAAAGGATTTGATGCTGCAGGAGATGAAGCATCGCATCAAGAATTCGATCACGCGAGTGCTGGCGATCGCGCGCCAGACCGCGTCACGTGCCAGCGACGTCAATGAGTTCTCGGCATCTTTCTCGGCCCGGCTACAGGCAATGGCCGCGTCCCAGGACATGCTGACGCGCTCGCGCTGGCAGAAGGCGGATCTCGGCGATCTCCTGCGCATCGAGCTTGGCCAAGTGTTCGGAAAGGAGCTGCCGGAAGAGCTTTTGTCCGGGCCGGAGGTGCTGCTTGACGAAACCACGACGCAGGCACTGGGCCTCACCTTCCACGAACTGGCAACGAATGCGCTGAAATATGGCGAGGCCGGCAATACGGTCGGCGCCCTCAGGATCGAATGGTCGGTCGAAGGGCGCGGGCGTGACCGGGTCTTGGCTCTGAGCTGGCAGGAAACCGGGCAGAAGAAGGTCGACGCGCCGGCCACGACCGGCTTCGGCACCAAATTGATCGACCTCAATGTCACGCGTGAGCTGCGTGGCACGATCCACCGCGATTATCGCGATGACGGATTGAATGTGGAAATCAGGATTCCGCTGCCGGCGTGAATGCCATCGGGCCTTGGCGGAATCGCTCCAGGCTTCACGCGGCGGCCAATAAATTGCCGCACCGCTGCCGGGTTCGCGAATGAGCCCGACAGCGCGCGATTCAAGTTGCTCGGAGCGGTTCAGCGTCTGATAGATCGCCGATCCGCTCCTTGCTCGCAATTCCGGCGGGAAAACCGCTCCGCGCTTTTCCCGCCCGAATTGCCTTAGTTGCAGCGAGCCGTGTAGATGCGACCCCGATGATCGCGATACTGGCAGTATCCATTGCGCAGGTTGCGGACCAGCAGGCCGGAGCCGGCACCGACGGCCGCGCCGATCAGCGCGCCCTTGCCGCCGCCGACCAAGCCGCCCACGCCGGCGCCGATCAAGCCGCCGCCGACGACATCCTGCTCGGTCGAGGTACAGCCGCTGACGGCGACCACGGCAGCCATGGCAATAAGAATTTTCCGCATAGGGTCACTCCTCACTTCGTGTCCTCACTTTAATAAGCTCCAGCCGTCACTTAGCATGAAAAAACGACCTTTGCTGCTCCAATTTATTGTTGGTGAAGAGAGTCTTTTTCTGGGCGCAGCTTTCCGATGCCTCGGCCGCCGAAAACCCGAGCGATGTGCGCGCGCGAACGTGGGGGCGGGATCAGGCCAGCTGGGACAGGGCGATCAGGACAATTGCCGCGGCCAACGCCGGAGCGACGATGGGCAGGATGCCATGAGCAACCGGCGATGCTGTGGATGTCTCGGGATCCTGGATTTCGCCCATCGAAATGCGAGCGGCATGCTCGAGTCTGTTGATATCGGCGACCGTCAAGGCGCTCCTCCCCACTATGCTGCGGCAAAGCCCTCGAAAGCATGCTCGTCGGCTCGGCAGTTCCATCGGTATCTGGCAAAAACAGCATCTGCTTCTATGGTGAACAGCCGGTTAAAAAATGGCGGTCGCCTACTCCGTCTCGAAATTGCCGTGCGGAACAACGAGATGGTATTCGAGGCGACCATCCGCGATCTCGAGGCGCGCCGTTCCGTTCAGGGAAGAGGGCACTACGCGTTCCAGTGCGACGCTGCCGAAGCGCTTTTTGCCCTCTTGGTTGCTGTCGGTTCCTATGGTTTCGGCCCAGGTCAGCGACAGGGCAATGCCGCCATCGGCGGCGGTGTCGAGGACGGCGGTCACTTCGACGAAGCCCTCCGGCCGCGACAGGGCGCCATAGCTGACCGAGTTGACGGCCAGTTCATGCATCGCAAGGCCGATATGCAGCGCGGCGTTGGGGTTGAGGTAAGGATTTGCGCCGCGGAAGCGAAGGCTGTGCGACGCGTCCGTCCCGTAGCGGCCGACCTGACCGGCGACGAGTTCGCGAAGGGCAGCACCGCGCCAGTTGGAGGAGGTTACCAAATCCTGGGAGGAGGCCAGCGACTGGAGCCGGCCGCGAAAGCGGGTCAGGAAATCGCCGATGCTGTCGGAATAGCGTCCCGTCTGGGTGGCGATGCTCTGGATGATTGCCAGCAAATTCTTCGAGCGGTGCGTGACTTCGCGCAACAGCGTCGTCAGCGTCTGTTCGCGGCGTCGCTGCTCGGTCGTCTCGACCATGGTGGTGACGACACCTTGCACGTCGCCGGCCTCGCCATGGTCGGCGTCGATCCAGACCTGAAACCAGCGCATGCCGTCCTCCATCGGGACGCCGATCTCGAGGCGCTGCGGATCGCCGCTTGCGACGACGTTGCGCTTGGCAGCGCCAATGCGGTCGGCCTGTGCCGGCGGCAGGATGCCGTCGCCCTCGCTGCTGTCGGCGGCCCAGGGCGCACGCATGTTCCGCGCCCAGACCGTTTTCATGTCGCGGTCCTGGTAGAGGACGGAAATGCCGGCATTGTGCAGTGCGTGGAGAAGCGCCCGGCCAAGTTGCATGCCGCTTTCGGCGGGATGCAGGGCGATGACCTCGTCCCCCCGCTCGTTCTTCTTGGTATCTCGAGCCCTGGAACGCATCCGACCTGTTCACCCAACTCAGGCTGAACGGCTCACCGTCCAATGGGTTCCAAGGCAGGTTTTACGGGAACCAGACGCCCAAAAGCGGTCCGCCGGGCGGCGTCCTTGTGGGACACCACCCGGCGGTGGCTGGAAACCGTTTGAGGGGTGCGGCTTCCAGTGTTCGCCTGATAACTCTCAGGCCCGTCTGAACAGGCCGGCGAGAAGCGAAATGATGAGGAAAGCGAGAAAGATGAAGAACAATATCTGCGCTATCCCGGCAGACGTACCAGCAATGCCGCCGAAACCAAGCGCGCCGGCGATGATTGCCACGACAAGAAATACGAGCGCCCAGTAAAGCATGGTTCCATCTCCTTCCAACTATGTGAGAAAAACGTGGGTGGATGCGGTTTGTTCCACTTTTTGCCGAAAAAGACGATCCCCCCGCGCACCATCGTGGCGCGGAAAAGCAAGGCGCGGCCAGCGGAACCTTCCGGCTGGTCGCGCCCTGCTTTTGCGCGCGTTTGCGACTTCAGTTGCGCATGGCTATGCGGCTGCTTTCGCCTGCCGGTCGAAGAACAGAGCCTGGCTGATCAACGCCTTGACCATGTCCGGGTTGAACGGCTTCGTCACCAGGAAAGCCGGTTCGGGGCGCTCGCCGGTCAGGAGACGCTCGGGAAAGGCGGTGATGAAGATCACCGGCACGGAAGTCGACGACAGAATCTCGTTCACCGCCTCGATGCCCGAGCTGCCGTCGGCGAGTTGGATGTCCGCGAGCACCATCTTCGGCCGCGTCTTGCCGAACATCGTCACCGCTTCGGCATGGGTGCGGGCGGTGCCGACGACCCGATGGCCCAGGCTCTCGACCATCTCCTCTATATCCATGGCGATCAGCGGTTCGTCCTCGATGATCAGCACGTCGGTCGCCACCTGGCGGGAAATCTCGTTGCTCGCCTGGGCAAGCAGTTCTGAGAATTCCTGTTCGCCGACGCCAAGAATTTCGGCCGCCTCATCCTCGCTGAAACCCTCGACGGCCACCAGAAGGAAGGCCTGGCGGGGAAGCGGCGCGATCGCATTGAGATTGGCCGCAGCGCGCTGTTCCCATGCCGATTGCGCCTGTTCTTGTGGAACGCGGATGGCGACGGACGTGAACAGTTTGGCGAAGACCTTGTACAGCGCGATTCGGTCGCTGGATGCCTCGGGAAAAATGTCGACATCGGCGATGATGGCCTCGAGCATCGCGGCAACCAGCGCGTCGCCGCTCTCCTGCGATCCCGATACGGCACGCGAGAAGCGGCGCAGGAACGGCAGGTGCGGAGCGATGGTGGCGGATAAACTCATGACGGACGTCTCCCTCAGATGACGTGATTGACTAAAAATGCAGGTCAAGCCCCATTGCAAGCCCCAACGACACAAACGCGGGCTTTCGCAAAAAGTTCCGGCCCCGGGAACTAATACGCCTGAACGGCGTTTGAATTGGGGATGGGCAACCAGACGAGGATGCCGCTTGTGTTGTGTTGAGTTATGTTGAGCGGCTATGGGGCTGGATTAAAGGGCGAAATGAAGGAAATGACGAAAGATGTCTTGACTGGCGCCTCAATCAGGCGCCGGAACGGCGTGGGCGACCCGCTCGGGCCGAATTCCGAAATCGGACGCAAACTCAAGCAGTATTACGACGAGCTGGTCTCCGACGATGTGCCGGATCGTTTCGCGCAGTTGCTCAGCCAACTGGAGCGGGCCGAGCCCGCACAGAAAAAGGACTGAGGCATGGCAACGGTCTCACAAGGCTTCAAGACCGATCTGCTTGGGGCAATACCGAGCTTGCGTGCCTTCGCAGTGTCACTGACGCAGAATGCCGACAAGGCCGACGACCTCGTGCAGGAAACGCTGGTCAAGGCCTGGGACAAGCATGAGAGCTTTCAGCCCGGTACCAACCTGAAGGCATGGCTCTTCACCATCCTGCGCAACGAGTTCTATTCGCAGATGCGCAAACGCGGCCGCGAGGTGCAGGACAGCGACGGCATCATGACAGCCAGGCTTGCGGTGCATCCCGCCCAGCACGGCCAGCTCGACCTCAAGGATTTCCGCGGTGCGCTCGAGCAACTGCCCGAAGACCAGCGCGAGGCCATCATCCTCATCGGCGCCTCGGGCTTCTCTTACGAGGAGGCGGCCGAGATTTGCGGTTGCGCGGTCGGGACGATCAAGAGCCGCGTCAGCCGAGCCCGCACGCGCCTGCAGGAGATACTGAAAATCTCCGGCGAAGACGAGTACGGTCCCGATGCGATCTCAGCACAGGTCACGGGCACGGCGGCGCACTAAAAAAGCGTCGCATCGAAACGGCTGACAGAATCGCCATCGCATCCGCTCTGACTCTTACGCGATGCGACGTCGTCAGGCGGGCGGGACTCGTCCGCAGGCCCGGGCCACCGCTTCCACAAGATCTTCGCCCGAATAAGGTTTGCTGACCAGCCTTATCCCTGGAAAGGCAACCTTGATCTCGTCCGCATCCGAATAACCGGAGGCAAAGACGAAGGGCACGCCCGTTTCACGCAGGCGCGATGCAAAGTCGAAAGTCGGAGTGCCCCCCAGCATGAGGTCGACGATCGCCGCATCGAATTGGGTGGCAACCTGTCGGCCATCGATCTCGGCCAGGTCACGGACAAGCACCACGTCGTCGGCGCCGTGATCACGGCAAAGCTGCTCGACATCCATGGCGATGAGAAATTCATCTTCCAGGACAAGAATGCGCAATCCGTCAAGCAAAGGCGACACAGGCAATGGCTCCTTGAAACGCAGCGAGTCATGATCGCTATTTGACGCGCTGTCATTTAAAAAAGACATGCCACCGCAGCGGCTGAGCCCGCGGCTCTCGAGGAGCGGTCGAAATGTCAATCCAGAACGGCCTTGCTTCCTCCAGCCGCCGGTACGATTGCGAGAATTGCCCACTGCGGCCGCTGCCGGGTTTCCGCAAATTCGAGAGATCGGAACTGGCCTTCATCGACAAATTGAAGAAAGGCGAGCTCGCGGTCGACAAGGGCGCAACGGTGCTGGTGGAAGGACGCCGCAGCACTCATCTCTACACGGTGCTGTCGGGCTGGGCTTTCCGCTACAAGCTGTTGTCGGATGGCCGCCGTCAAATCCTCAACTACGCCATCCCTGGAGATCTCATCGGGCTGCAAGGCAGCGTGATGGGCGAAATGCAGCATTCCGTCGAAGCCTTGTCGCCGATGCTGCTTTGCGTGTTCGAGCGGGAGTCCCTGCATGAGCTTTTCCGCAACCATCCGGGCCTGGCCTATGACATCACCTGGATCGCGTCGCGCGAGGAGCGGATGCTGGATGAGAACCTGCTCAGCGTCGGCCGCCGCAGCGCGATCGAGCGCACCGCCTATCTCATCGCCTTCATCGGCAGCCGGGCCAAGGCCGTTGGCCTCAATGGCGGGCGGCTCACCCGGATCGCGTTCACGCAGCAGCACATCGCCGATACGCTCGGGCTGTCGTTGGTCCATACCAACAAGACGATTCGCAAGCTGATGGATCGCAAGCTGATCGCGTGGCGCGATGGCGGCTGCGAGATCATCGATCATGAAGGGTTGAAGCAGCTTGCCGGCTGGGAGGGGCAGGGCAAGGAACGGCGGCCGCTGATCTGACCGGATGCAGGAGGCCCCGTTTTGAGCTAGGGTCCAGATCGATGGAACCGGGACGGCCTCTATCCATTGGATTGAGCGTGATCTTTTGGCAAACCGACACCCGCTTTGCGGGATCATGCCCGTTTATCCGAGGGGCTCGGAACTTTGAGACATGCAGCGCGTTGAAACCAAAGCAATCACAGGGAGTTAAGCGATGGCAGCTGCCGCAGGAAAGAACGCAGGCGAAGCGCGGGCGAACTCGGACCTCGAAGCCGATATCAGGCAGTTGAAGGCCGATATCGACAAGCTCACGAAGCAGTTGGCCAAGACAGGCGAGCATGGATACGGCACCGCCCGCCGTGCCGCCGCCGAAGGTGTCGAGCATCTGCGCGCCCAAGGCGAGGCAGCCTTTGACAGCCTGCGCAGCAACACCAGGGATATCGAGGCGCAGATAGCGGCAAGCGTGCGCGAGAAGCCGGTGACTTCATTGGCGATCGCCGCCGGCGTCGGCTTCCTGTTTGCGCTCCTGGCGCGCCGCTAGTCCCGCTCAAATGGGATTGCTGGCTTCCCTTGTCTCGGGCCTGGCTTCGGGCGAAACCGTTGCAGCCATGCGCCGCGCGCGCACGGCTGCAATTGTCTATGCGCTTGCCGCGCTTGCGGCGCTGTGCGGTCTCGGCTTCCTGATCGGGGCCGGCTATATCTGGGCTGCGGACCGCTATGGGCCGCTCGCTGCGGCGTTGGGATTCGGCGTCGGCTTTCTGATCGTCGCGGGCCTGATCTTGCTGATCTATCGCTTCTCGGCCGGCTCGCGCGCACGGCGCCGGGCAGAACGGCGCAAGGCGGACATGACGGCAATCGGGGTCACCGCCGCACTGGCCGCTCTGCCGGCGCTGCTCAAGGGAAAGGGCGGCCTCGGGGCCATTCTCGGTCCCGCCGTGGCGTTGGCGGCTTATGCCATCTACCGCGAGAACGTGAAACCAGGTCCCGGCGGGCCGGCTGGCGGCGATCCTGATTGAGGCTGACCGGATGAAGGCTGGGCCCGGATTAAGGCTGGGCGGTCACTTGGAGAGATCCTCCAGCGGCATGGATATTTCGGCAAAGACGCCTTCCGGCCGGAACTCGTGCGTCACTTCGCTGGAGATGACCTTGGCCAGGCTGCGGCGGATCAGGATCGAGCCGAAGCCGTGCCGCTCGGGCGGGGCAACCGCAGGACCGCCGCTTTCGCGCCAGCTCAGGACAAGGCGCCGGTCGCTTTTTCTGCCTTGTGTCTTCCAGCTCAGATCGACCTTGCCGGATGTTGCCGACAGCGACCCATATTGTAGGGCGTTGCTGGCCAGTTCGTGCAAGATCAGGCCCAGCCCCACTGCCTGGTCCGGCGACAGCAACAGATCGGGACCGGTGATCGTCATGCGCAGTTGCTCGGCGGTGTCGAAGGGCCTCACCTCGATCTGGATGAGTTCATGGATGCCGATGCCGCGCCATTCCCGGTCGGACAGGAGATTATGGGCAATGCCGAGTGCCTGGAGCCGGGCGCCGAAGGCTTCCAGGAAAGCGCTCGGCTGCCGGGCATGGCGCACGGTCTGCGTCGCCAGCGCCTGAACGGTCGCCAGCGTGTTCTTGACGCGATGATTGAGTTCGCGAAGCAGCAGCCTTTGCCTTTCCTCCCCAAGCTTGCGTTCGGATATGTCGTAATTGACCCCGAAGATCAGCGTCGGCTTGCCGTCGCCATCGCGCTCGATGACGCGGCCGCGCGTCGCCAGCCAGCGGGGTGGATGGAAGCCTTTCACGCGGTACTCGCCGAAATAGTCGTCGCCGCCGGCCAAGGCGTCGCGGAAGCGGGTTTCGGTTTGATAGACGTCGCGTGGATCTATTGCCATCAGGATGTCGCGCGCCCGCAACCGGTTCGATCGCGGCAGATTGAACAATTCCGGCAGCAAACCATCGCATTCGATCATGTCGGTGCGGATGTCCCAGGCCCAGCTGGCAAGCGATGCCGCGTCGAGCGCTATGGCGCGCCGTTTTTCTTCGCGAACCAGCGCCGCCTCGGCGATGGCGCCGCTGCGCGTCGCATCCTTCAGCGTGAACAGGCTGGCGGCTAGGCCGGCCAGCGCCTTCAACTGGTCGAGCCTGACGCGCGATGGAAAGGGACGGGGCTTGCGGTCGAAAACGCAGAGCGTTCCGATCCTGGCGCCGGCGACGGTCACCGGCGCGCCCGCAAAGAAGCGGATGTGATGCTTGCCCGTGACCAGTGAGTTGGCTTTAAAACGCGGATCCAAGGTCGCGTCGGGTACCACCATCAGTTCGCCGCCCGCGGCAATCGCATGGGCGGAGAAGGAGATGTCGGTTGCGGTCTCCATCTCGTCCAGGCCGACACGCGACTTGAACCATTGCCGCTCGACGTCGACGAGCGTAACCAGCGCGATCGGTGCGCGCATGGCGGCCGCGGCAAGGCGGCTGACGCCGTCGAAGTCGGCGTCAGTCATCGTATCCAGCGCCTGCAAGCCGTGCAGCACGGCCAGCCGGCCGGCGTCGTTGACGACGTGCATTACTTCGGCCGGAAGGCCCGGCGCCAATTTCGCCGCCTTGTTCACCAGCGCCCCCGACGCTTCCTCGCGAGCCCTCCGACTTCGCCTTCCCGACTTGCCGGCGAAGGGCTTGGCCAAACGCGGAACCTTCGTAGCAAGGAACCGTTACCCGAAGATGTTTTGCCAGAGACGCTCAACGCGTCCACATCGCATCGAGGCCGGCTATGCCCAAGACCATTCCTGAAAACAAAGCGCGTCAGGGACACTGGGGCTGGCACGGCTTGCGGATCCTGATTGCGGGACTTCTCCTGGCCTTTGTCGTTTGGGGCATCGTCGAGATTTACGGCGAGTACACGAAATCCCCGACCACCGAACAAGGCAGCGCTCCGAGCGGCTAGTCTTCTGTTCCTCGTCGGCTGCCCCTGCATCAGGCCGCCTTTGCCCGCATGGCGTGCCGCGGCACCAGCACGTTCAAGGCGCCCGGGTGGATTTCGATGGTAATTTCGTCCTCGAGCTTGATAAGTTCACCGTCGAGGACGGCGCGGTATTTCCTGGCCGCCGACCGGATCTTCAGCACAGCCCGCTCTGTCTGATGGATTTCGACATGTTCATTGTCACGCCATTTGCCACGCGCGACGTTGAAGAAGAACTTGACCAGTTCGGCGCGCTGCCGCGCGACCGTGACATAAATGCCGAGCACGCCGCCCGCCGGATTGTCGGCAAAGGGCAGGTGACCCTCGCCAAACAGGTTGTTGGTGACGCCGACGCCGGTGGTTCGCGCCGTGATCTCGGCCTCGCCAATGGTCAGGGTGACCGTCATCGCCGGCGGATTCTTGATCGTCTGCCAAGCCGCTTTCGCGGATGCCCGCATCTTGCCCAGCCGGGAGCCGAACTCCATGTTCTGGCGTAGCTGCACCATCTTGGCGTGCATGCCGATCGAGAACTGATGCACGAAAGGCCGGCCATTGGCGGTGGCGATGTCCACCGCCATCACCTCGCCATCGGCGAAGGATCGCAAAGCCGCATCGAGCGTCTGCGGGATGCCGAGCCCGCGCGCGAAGAGGTTCATGGTGCCTGCGGGCAATATGGCCAGCGCCTTTTTCTTGCCCATCAGCCGCGCCGCCGCCGCCGATATCGTGCCATCGCCGCCGCCGGCGAGAACCACGTCGATGCCGCGACGCGAAGCCGCGTTGTCCAATGCCGGCACGATGTCCTTGCCGGCAACCACGTCGATATCGATGGAATGGCCTGCTGCCTCCAGCAGGTCGCGCATGCGATCGCGAAAGCCATCCAGGTCGAGGGTGCGCAAGGTGCCACCGTCCCGGTTCAGCACCGCCGCAAACCGCATGTCCCCTCCGTGTTCTCAAAAAAACTCCGAGCCGGAGAAGCTCCAGCCGTCGGCTGAACGGCGCAAGTGGCAAAAAGGTTCCGGATGATGCGGCGAATTTCCCTTTGCAGGACGCAAGTTGCGGGCCGCGTGTGCGGAGAATATGCGTCCTGGCTTTTGTCGGAACAATGGGCGCAGTCACGACGTTGTGATCAGGCGAATGCCGCGTTCGCCCGTCGCCGGTGACGGCGGAGGCCGGTGCGGCATGCATGAAATCAGGCACGAGGAGACACCATCATGATCCGCAATCTTCTAGCCACGACTGCTCTTGCCATGTTCGTGGCGACGGGCGCGCATGCGCAGACAACTCCGACACCGGCTGCGCCTGGCGCGGAGCAACCCGCCGCTCCTGTGGTGCACGCCGAGGGCAGCATCGCCACCAACATCATCGGTGAATCGGTTTATAACGGCACCGGCGACAATGCCGAGAATATCGGCAAAGTAACCGACATCGTCTTCGACAAAGACGGTCAGGCCAAATCCATAGTCATCGGCGTCGGGGGCTTTCTGGGCGTTGGGACGAAGAATGTCGCGTTCGATTACGACAAGCTGCAGTGGGCCGAGAAAAACGGCGACCGCTGGCTGGTCGCCCAGACGACCAAGGACCAGTTGACGGCGCAGCCGGAGTTCGACACCAAGCCCTATGCTCCGGCACCGGCCGCACCGACAGCGGCACAGGCGCCGTCAACATCCGCGCCGAGCGATACCGCCCAGGCGCCAGTCGACATGAACGCGGCTCCGGCGGAACCGGTGAAGCGCGCCGACGGCAATCTCGCCACCAATATCATCGGTGAGAGCGTCTATAACGGGACCGGCGACGATGCGCAGAACATCGGCAACGTCAACGACATCGTCCTGACCAAGGAAGGCAAGGCGCAATCACTGGTCATCGGCGTCGGCGGCTTCCTCGGCATCGGCGAGAAGAACGTCACGTATGATTTCGGCAAGGCCCAGTGGGCCGAGAAAAACGGCGACCGCTGGCTGGTGGCCCAAACCACCAAGGAAGAGCTGCAGGCATTGCCGGACTTCAACCGCAAGGCTTATGATCCGGCTCCGGTCACGACGGCATCGAACGCACCTGCTGCGTCCACCCCGGCCGTCGCGCCGACAACCAATACGGCTCCGATGGACAAGACGGCGCAGGCCCCGTCCGCCTCCACCCCTGATGCGACCGCTCCCGACCAGACGAAGACCGCAGCGATCGACAAATCGAAACTGACCGAAATGCCTGTCGGCGAGGTCAGGGGCGACGATCTCAAGGGTACCACAGTTTATGGCGCCAACGACGTCAAGGTCGGCGAGATCGGCGATGTCGTGCTGACGCCCGACAACAAGACCGACGCGGTCATCGTGGATGTCGGCGGTTTCCTCGGCGTCGGCGAGAAGGAAGTCGCCGTCGGCATGGACAACCTGAAATTCATGACCGACAAGGACGGTAACAAATATCTCTACACGACCTTCACCAAGGAGCAGCTCGAGGCCCAGGCCGCCTATGACAAAGGCAGCTATGCGCAGAACCGCGAGCAGCAGCGGATGATCGTGAGATAGCAACAACGGCAGTAGGGCAGTAGGGCAGTAGGGCAGTAGGGCAGTAGGGCAGTAGGGATTCCCTATTCCCCTACTGCCCTACTTACATAGCCCACAACGCCATCCCTGGTCAGCTCCGCCAGCGCCAGCGACTGGTCGAGATGTTCGGTCCGCCAGGCAAGCAGCCGTTCGGCGAACTCGAGCCTGATCGGGAGATAGGCGGGATCGGCGGCGAGATTGGCGAGCTCGGCGGGATCCTTTTCCAGGTCGAACAGCAATGGCGGCAGGCCGCCGCCGAAATGCACATATTTGAATTTTTCCGTGCGGATCACGGCGAGATTGCACTGGCGCGAGGCAAGGCCGAAATGCCGTTCGGCTTCGCCTTCCGCGATCGAACGGAAATCGAATTCCCAATGCGCGGCGTCGCGCCAGTCCGGCGGCTCCTCGCCGGCGATGAACGGCCGCAGCGAATGACCGTCGAGGTGCGGCGCCGGTTCGCCCCCCAGCAGGTCGAGCAAGGTCGGCAATATGTCCACCGCCTCGGTAAAGCGGTCGACGGCCACGCCTGCGGTGCGGCCGTGACGCGGGTCGCGGATGACCAAGGGGATATGATAGCTGGCGTCGAAGAAGCCGCCTTTGCCCAGCATGAAATGGTCGCCCATCATCTCGGCATGGTCGGAGGTAAGCACAACGATGGTGTCGTCCCACGCGCCCGCCGTCTTGACCGCCTGCCAGATTCGGCCGAGCTGCGCATCGACTTCCGAGATCATGCCGTAATAGATCGCGCGGATGCGGCGGAAATCATCCTCGCTCCAGTCATGTACACTGCCTGCGGCGCCAGGTCGAAACTTGTGCTTTTTCTGCCTGCCGAAATCGTAGGCGAGATAGGGATGGCTGTCCGCCTCTTTCTGCCAGTCTGCCGCACGGCGAAAGTCGGGGCCGTCGGCGGGGTCGTACACGGTGTCGTATGGTGCAGGCACGATGAAAGGCGGATGCGGGCTGATGAAAGAGAGATGCGCGAACCAGGGCGCGGCATGCTCCTGTTCGCCCAGCCATCGGATGAATTCGCCGGCAAGAAAAGCGGTCGGCGTCTGCTCCTTCGAATAGACGGGCGGCGCACTCGTCACGGAGCCGGCATCGCCTGCCCCGTTCGCCGGTCGATGGATCGCGGGGGAGCCGGCGTCGGTATCGATGCCCTGCATTCCCAGCCATGACAGCCACTGCTTCTGATGCTCTGGCAGCAATTGGCGCACCGTGAAACCAGGAAGCACGCCTTCATAGCTTCGCAGCCGCGGATCAGCCGGAGCGAGCCGGCGCGGATCCAGCGATACGTCGGTGTAGCCGAACAGCGTCGGATCGTAGCCCAGCGCGCGCGCCGAAAGCGCTATATTGCCGTGACGGGCATCGAGCGGCGTGCCGTTGCGGCAAACCCGGTTATTCATCTGGTAGAGGCCGGTATAGAGGCAGGCACGGGCCGGCGAGCAGGGTGCCGCGCCGCCATAGTGCCGCTTGAACAATACGCCTTCCGCTGCCAATGCGTCGGCATTCGGCGTCTTCACCAGGGGATGGCCGGCCGCCGAAAGGCAATCGCCGCGCCACTGGTCGCAGGTGATCAGGAGAACGTTCGGACGCCTGCCTTTTCCGGTCACTGGCGATAATCCTTGGCTAATGTGCGAGCGTCGCTCATGGAACCGAAATCCCGCCCCGGCGCAAGCCCGGGCTGCTGGTGGATCGGTGAACAAATTGCTTTCGATTGTTCACTTCCAGAGTACAGTCCATCCCGCCTTTGCCGCCTTTGACGGGGACAGGCCGATGCTCATATTGGCGGCGACAGCGGCAGGGGCCGCAATAGAACAAGGGAGCGGCACTCATGCTCGACCAGATCAAGGGTTTGCATCACGTCACCTCGATGGCCAGCGATGCCCGCCAGAACAATGAGTTCTTCACTGGGAAGCTCGGCCTGCGCCGGGTCAAGAAAACGGTCAATTTCGACGCGCCCGACGTCTACCATCTCTACTATGCCGACGAGCTCGGCACGCCGGGTTCGGTGATGACCTATTTTCCGTTTCCCAATATCGGCAAGGGCCGTCACGGCGTCGGCGAAGTCGGCACCACCGCCTATTCGGTGCCGGAAGGCACGCTCGCCTATTGGGAAAGGCGCTTCGCCGAGGAAGGTATCGCCGGCCTTTCGCGCGAAGAGACCTTTGGCGAGAAGCGTCTGGCCTTCGCCGGACCGGACGGCGACGGTTTCGCGCTCGTCGAGGACAGGGCCGACACGCGCGCGCCATGGGCGAAGGGCGGCATTCCCGCCGACGAGGCGATCCGGGGCTTTCACTCCGTGTCGCTGCGCCTGAAGGATGGCGGCGCCACCGAGGAACTCTTGAAGTTCATGGGCTATGAGGAGCTCGACAAATCCGGCAATGTCAGGCGGCTGGCGATCAGGAACGGCAATGGCGCCGACGTCGTCGACATCGAATCGCTACCCGGTGCCGCCTTTGCCGATCTCGGCGCGGGCTCGGTCCATCACGTCGCTTTCGCCGTCGAGGATCGCGCCAGGCAGCTCGAAGTGCGCAAGGCGCTGATGGATACCGGCTACCAGGTGACGCCAGTGATCGACCGCGATTACTTCTGGGCGATCTATTTCCGCACGCCGGGCGGCGTTCTGTTCGAAGTCGCCACCAACGAGCCGGGCTTCGACCGCGACGAGGACACCGCCCATCTCGGTGAAGCTTTGAAGCTGCCGGCGCAGCATCAACACCTGCGGCCCTATCTCGAACAGCATCTGCAGAAGCTGGAAGACCGAGGGGCGGGGTCATGAGCACAGACAGCTACATCCACAAGGTGCTGCCCGGTTCGCCGGGCGGTCCGCTGCTCTTCGTCTTCCATGGCACCGGAGGCGACGAGGGCCAGCTCGTCTCGCTGGGGCGCGATCTCGCGCCCCAGGCAACCATCATCTCGCCACGCGGCGATGTGTCTGAACAAGGCGCTGCGCGCTTTTTCCGTCGCACCGGCGAGGGCGTCTATGACATGCAGGACCTGGCGCGCGCGACTCGGAAGATGGCGGGCTTCGTCAAGGCGCAGATAGCAGCGGCAAAACCGTCGGCGGTCTACGCTCTCGGCTATTCAAACGGCGCCAACATCCTGGCGTCGCTGCTGTTCGAAGCCCCTGACCTGTTCGACGCGGCGGTGCTGATGCACCCGCTGATCCCGTTCGAACCGCAGGTGAACGGGAGTCTTGCCGGGCGCCGCATTCTGGTGACCGCCGGCAGGCGGGATCCGATCTGTCCGCCGAACCTGACTTCGCGGCTCGAAGCCAATTTGCGCGCCGATGGCGCCGATGTCACAGTGGAGTGGCATGAAGGCGGGCACGAAGTGCGGCCGAACGAAATCGAGGCGGCGCGGCGGCTCTTTGCCGGCGTGGCCCAAGGAGTAAGCGATGCCTGACCAACTGCCGGAGATCGAACTCGAAGATCGTGGTTCCAAGGGCCGCTACGTGCTGCGCGGTCCGGGCGGCGCCGAGGCGGAGATGACCTTCACCAGGATCGGCGAGCACCAGATCATCATCGACCACACCGAAGTGCCCGACGCGTTTCGCGGCCAGGGTGCCGGGCTTCGGCTCGTCACCCGCGCCGTCGAGGACGCGCGCGCGGCGGGCAAGAAGATCATCCCGCTCTGTCCCTTTGCCAACGCCCAGTTCCGCCGTCATCCGGAGTGGGCCGACGTGCTGAAGGGGTAGGATCAGCCGGCGCTTTGCCAGTCCGGACCCTCGGGAGTAAAACAGTGTGATAGGCCAGCACGGCTTTGGCATTTGCACGCTCGGCCCATCTTGCCTAAGTAGATATGATATATCGCGGGCGGCGTGCGCACATCGAACCGAATGATCCCTTCATGACCGAAACCGATCTCGTTCCCGTCTTCGACGGCCATAACGACACGCTGCTCAGACTCTATCAGTCGAAAGACCCGGACGTCGAAAAGCTGTTCATGGAAGGGAAATCGGGCGGCCATATCGACCTGCCGCGCGCACGGGCCGGCGGGTTCGCCGGCGGCATGTTCGCGATCTTCCCGCCCCCTGTCGAGAGAGGCCGGCGCGGCGCTGTCCCGTCGACGCCCAGCGATGCCGAGCCGTTGCCGCCCGAACTCCCGCACAGCGATGCGCTGGCCTCGACGATCGCGATGGCCTCGATCCTGTTCAGGCTGGAACGGGCCGGAGCGCTGAGCGTCTGCCGCAATGCCGCAGATGTGCGCGGCGCCATGGTGCGCGACTCGATCGCTGCGGTATTCCATATCGAAGGGGTCGAGGCGATCGATCCCGAACTCACCATGCTCGACGTGCTGCATGCCGCCGGCTTGCGCTCGCTCGGCATCGTCTGGAGCCGCCCGAACGCTTTCGGCCATGGCGTGCCGTTCCGCTTTCCGTCCTCGCCCGATACCGGTCCCGGCCTGACCGATGCCGGCAAGGCGCTGGTCAAGGCCTGCAACCAACTCAGGATCATGATCGACCTGTCGCATCTCAACGAGAAGGGCTTTCGCGATGTCGCCGCGCTCAGCGATGCGCCGCTGGTCGCGACCCATTCCAACGTGCATGCGATCTGCGGCCACTCACGCAATCTCACCGACTGGCAGCTCGGCGCGATTCGCGAAACCGGCGGCATGGTCGGGCTGAACTTCGCCACCGGCTTCCTGCGCGAGGACGGAAAGATGAATGCCGATACCGGCCTCGACATCATGGTGCGCCACATCGATTCCCTGCTGCAGGCGCTGGGTGAGGATGGGGTTGGCCTCGGCTCCGATTTCGACGGAGCCATGATCCCGGCCGTCATTGGCGACGCCGCCGGTCTGCCGAAGCTCATCGATGCGCTCGCCGCACGCGGCTTCGGCCGCGCGCTGATCGAAAAGATCGCCTACCGAAACTGGCTGGCCATGCTGGAAAGAACCATAGGATAGGCAGGTCAGCCGAACCCCATGCGCTTCAGCCAGTCCTTGCCGACGCCGCGGTCGCGGATGATCGGCAGCGGGTTTTCCGAATCGAGCCGCGCGCAGATGCGGTAGACCTCAAGCGTCTCGGCGCTCATCTCGCCGCGCTTGTAGAAGAACATGGCGGCGGCATAGCGTGTGCGGCCCGACCATTTTTCGCCGAGCGGCGTGTTGACCAGTTCCCACTGTTCGGCCGCCTCTTCTTGCTGCTTGTCGGCTTCCTCGTCCATGGTCAGAAATCCGCCGGCGGATTGGCGGTGCGGCGATCGAGCTTGATGAACGGCCGCGGCACCACCTTGGCCCGCTTCATCAGCTTTTGGTATTGCAGCTCGCGCATTGCGTAGATCTCGACCCAGAGGTCGTCGACGACAGTATCACCATATGGTCGCACCAGCGAAGCGATGGCGATGTTGCGCTTGGCCATCGGCGACCACATGGCGGCGCTGACCAGCCCGACCTCCTGGCTCTTCCTGTGATAGACGATGGCGTGTTCGGCCGGGATGTTGCCTTCGATCTCCAGCCCGACCAGCACATGCCGCAGCTTGCGCTTGGCGCGCGCCTCGAAGATGGCGCGACGGCCGTTGAAATGGGCCTTTTCCAGATCAATCATGAAGCCGAGCCCGATCTCGTCGGGCATGCGCAAGCGGTCGGCGCGGATGGCGTGTTCGGCTGTCGTGAAGTCGGCATTGGCGACGATCAGCCCGGCTTCGAGCCGGGCGCGGTTGAGCGCGGTGTAGCCGATGGCGCGGATGCCGCGCAGTTCGCCGGCCGCCATCAGCCGGTCCCACAGGCTAAGCGCCTTGTCGACCGGCATGAACAATTCATAGCCGAGGTCGCCGGTGAAGCCGGTGCGCGAGATGGTGACGGTTTCGCCATCATGCGGGAATTCGGCGAGGTCGAATGCCTTCAGCTTTTCGACATCGGCAAAACCGGCATCACGCAGCACGGCGAAAGAGGTCGGACCTTGCAGTGCCAGGCCCGCGACGGCTTCGGTCTCTTCCTCCACCGTCACATCGAACCCGATGGCGCTGTCGAGCAGCCAAGGCAAATGCCGCTCCTGCGAGCACAGCCGGAACCGCGTTGGCGAGAGCCGGAACAGCGTGCCGTCATCGAGGACGAAGCCCTCGTCGTCGCACCACGCGGTATAATGGACGCGGCCCGGCTTCAGCCTGGTCACGTCGCGCAGCGTGACGCGGTCGAGGAAGGCCTCGGCGTCCGGTCCCTCGACGCGGTATTTGGTCATCGGCGAGATGTCGAAGAGCGCCGACTGGCTGCGAATGGCGAAATATTCGAGCTCCTCGTCCCACAGCGAATGGGGGGCGCGGTAGCCCGCCCAGTTGTACCAATCCTGGGTCTTGGCCAGAGCATCGATGCGCGGCTGGAACGGCGTGCCGAGACGCAACGTGCGGAAGTGGGATTGGGCGGCGATGCGGGCGGATGATGGTTGCTGATTCATGCTGGCGATCCTTCGCCGTAGAACGCGACTGCCGCCAACTGAAACATCGCCTTACCCCTTCATCGCAATGATGCGTCGAGCGGCGTTCAATCCAGGTGCGCCGGAGACGCCGCCGCCGGGATGTGAACCGGCACCGGCGAGAAACAGCCCGTCGAGCGGTGTGTCGTAGCCGGACCAGCCCGAGACCGGGCGCGAGATCAGCATCTGGTCGGCCTGCAACTCGCCGTGGTGCCAGTGGCCGCCCGGCATGCGGTAGCGCGTTTCGATGTCGGCGGGCGTCAAGAGCTCGGTGTGGCGCACCGTCTTGCCGATGCCTGGCGCGTAGGCTTCGAGCTGAGCCATGATTGCCTCCAGGAATTTCGCCTTGCCGGCGCCCCATCCCTCTTTCAGAGCATAGGGCGCGTATTGCACCACCGCCGACAGCACGCAGGCGCCGTCGGGCGCGAGCGATGGATCGGCGAGGCTTGGCAGCGTGATCTCCATCACCGGTTCGGGCGAGAACGCGCCGTATTTGGATGGATTGAAGGCGCGCTCGACATGATCGGGCGAGGGGGCGATAACCAGCCGCCCCCTGTGGCCGGCGGCATCGACACCTGTGAATTGCGGCGGCCTGTCGAGCGCCAGGTGAAGCTTGGCGACATCACCCTTCATGCGGATGTTGTTCACCTTGCGCACGAAGCCGGTGTCGAGTTCGCGTGGACCGACAAGGTCGAGCAAAGTCGTCGCCGGATTTGTCGCGGAGACGATCGTCCTGGCGCGCAGCACCTCGCCATTGTCCAATGCGATACCGACGGCACGGCCTTTCTCGACAATGATCCTTGCGACAGGCGCCGATGTGCGGACGTTCACGCCCGCCTTTTCGGCCGAGGCGCGGATGGCGGCGATCACCGCGCCCATGCCGCCCTTCGGCACTGTCTGCGCGCCGGCCGCACCGCCGGCCTCGCCGGCCAGCCGGTAGTAGAGGCCGAGCAACGAGGTGGGCGAGCGCGGACCGAGATGGCTGCCGAGCGTCGCGTCGAAGGCCAGCAGCCCTTTCAGCCTGATGTCGGCAAGCTGCTCGTCGAGCAGGTCGGCGACGTTCATCAAAAGCACACGCAGGAAATCGCGCATGTCTTCCTTGCCGAGCCTTTTCAGCGCCAGTGCGGCCTGGCCGAGCGCCGCTGTCTCCAGCAGCGACATGCCGGCCAGCTCGGGCGGACGACGCGAGAGGAGGGGTTCCAGGATGCCGGCATAGCGAAGCAGTTGCGCGCGCAACTGCTTCCACGCGGATTGCTCGGACAAACTTGCGCCGGTCAGCGTTTCGCCATAGGCGCTGTGCAGGACCAGCGGGGAGCCGTCCATCGACAGCGCAACCGACGGCGCGAAGTCGTCTGGGGTGATCCGCAGGCCATGCTTCTCCAGTTCCAGCGTCTTCACCACGTCGGCATGCAGGCGGTTCAGCAGATGGGCGATCGACGAGACATGAAAACCCGGCGCGAATTCCTCCGTGCGCGCGGCGCCGCCGAGATCGGCTCCCGCTTCCAGCAGCAGCACCTTGCGCCCTGCCTTCGCCAGCGTGACAGCAGTGACGAGGCCATTATGGCCGCCGCCAATGACGATTGCATCATATGACGTCATGGGCCGGGCTCATATGCGAGGTCGATTTGGCGAGATCGCGCAGGATCTCGGCCGCGGCATTTCGGCCGGGCGCGCCCATGACGCCGCCGCCGGGATGGGTCGAGGAGCCGCACATATAAAGACCGCCGACCGGCGAGCGGTATTGCGCGTAGCCCGGCACCGGGCGGTTGAACAGAAGCTGGTCGAAGGTCAGTTCGCCCTGGAAGATGTTGCCTTCGGTGAGCCCGACCTCGGCCTCGATTTCGCGCGGCGTGCGCACCTCCATGTGGACGATGCGGTCGCGAAAGCCGGGCGAGTAGTCGGCAATCTGCGCGATCACGCTTTCGGCGAATCCGTCGCGATCGGCGTCGGACCATTCATGGCCGTTCACCTTGGGCGGCGCGTATTGCACGAAGCAGCTCATGAAGTGTTTTCCCGGCGGCGCCATCGTCGGGTCGAGCGTCGTCGGGATGACCATGTCGAGGAAAGGATCGGCCGACCAGCGCCCGGCCTTCCAGTCGTCATAGGCGCGCTCCATGCGCTCCATCGAATCGGTGAAATGCATGTCGCCGCGATAGACCGGCGAATCCTTCGGCAGAGCCGGGAATTCGGGCATCGAGTCCAGCGCGATGTTGACCTTGCCGGACGAACCTCGGATCTTGAAGTTCCTGACCCGGCGCAGGAAAATCTCGGGCAGTTCCTTTTCCTCGACCAGTTTCAGGAAGGTTCGCTTCACGTCGGCGTTGGAGACGACGAGCTTGCCACGGATCTCCTCACCGCCGGCCAGCACCACACCCTTGGCCTTGCCGCGGCTCACCAGAACATGGTCGACCTCGGCGCCGGTGCGAATGGTTCCACCCGACGCCTTGAAGGATGCCGCCAGCGCTTTTGTCACCGCGCCCATGCCGCCGCGCGCATAGCCCCAGGCGCCGACCGAGCCGTCGACCTCGCCCATATAGTGGTGCAGCAGCACATAAGCCGTGCCGGGCGACATCGGCCCGAGCGCCGTGCCGATGATACCGGACAAAGCGAAATTGGCCTTGATGACATCGGTCTCGAAATATTCATCGAGGAAGTCCGAGATCGACATGGTCCAGAAGCGCAGCGTCAGCGCCATTTCCTCCGCCGACAGGCCCGCGAATTTCTTGCCCAGATAAAGGAGCTCGCCCAGATCCCGCGGCCGCAGACTGGTCGGGTCGGGCGCGGTGCGCATCAACAGCGGCTGGATGAAACGGCACTGGCGCGTCACGTCGCGCGCATAACGGTCGTAGGCTTCGGCATCGCGTTTCGAGAAGCGCGCAAATTCGCGCCGGTGTGCATCATGGTCCCGGTAATTGGCGAGATAATCGCCATCCCTGGTGAACACCGCGCCGCCCTCATAGGAGATAACCTGCAGGCCGAAGCGCGGCAGTTCGAGGTCGCGCATGATTTCAGGGCGAAACAGCGAACAGACATAGGAACAGTTGGAATAGAGGAAGCCCGACGTCAATTCCCGGCTGGTGGCGGCGCCGCCGACCCAGGGATTCTTCTCCACCACCAGCACGTCGAGCCCGGCGCGCTGGAGATAGCAGGCGTTGACCAGTCCGTTGTGTCCGCCGCCGATGACGATCGCATCCCAAGCTTTCATTTTGGCCCAGTCTTTCCATGCGATCCGCTGTTCATTTTGGCGTAATCCGTCCCCTCAATGCGCGAAATTTGGCACGGTAGTCGTCGTTTTGTCCAGCCGTATTGAATGAATGTTCAACAAATGATGTTGCGTTTTCCCAGACCTGGGCTAGGCTTTGCAGGCGTTCGAGACGGACATTCGTCGATTGGGGATCGAGGGTTGATGATCGAAACGGCCGAGGCCGAGCCGGAGTACGACGGAGCCGCCATCCGCTTCCTCGAGGCGCTGTGGGGCGACGGCTACCTGTCGCCGGGCGGGCCCGACGAAGTCGACCGCGTGCTCGAGGGACTTTCGCTCGCAGGCAAGACCGTGCTCGACATCGGCTGCGGGTCCGGAGGCATCACGCTGCATCTGGTCGAACGGCATGGCGCCGCGCACGTCACCGGCTTCGATGTCGAGCGGCCGGTGATCGAAACGGCCAGGCGCCGGGCAGCCTCCCGCGGGCTTGCCGACCGCGCCAGCTTCATCCAGGCGCCGCCTGGGCGGTTGCCTTTCGAGGATCAGTCGTTCGACGTCGTCTTCTCCAAGGATGCGCTGCTGCATGTCGCCGACAAGGATGCGCTGTTTGCGGAGATATTCCGCGTGCTCAAGGCCGGCGGCGCCTTTGCGGCATCAAACTGGATGATCTCGCATGACGGCGAACCATCACCGGAGATGAAGGCCTATGTCGCCGCCGAAGGGCTGTCCTTCGCGATGGCCTCGCCGGCGCGCTACGCACAGGCGATGCGCCAGGCGGGCTTTGCCGAGATCGCGGTTCGCGACCGCAATCCCTGGTACCGCGAGGTGGCGCGGGGCGAACTGGAAAGGCTGAAGGGGCCGCTCTATCCGACGGTCGCGGCGGCAGTGGGCGCCGCCTATGTCGACAAGAACATACGAACCTGGGAGGCCATTCAGAAGGTGCTTGACAGTGGCGAGCACCGTCCCACTCATCTTCGCGGGCAAAAACCGAAGATGGTCGGCTAGCCGGCGATGTGGAGCATGACCGCACCCATGAAAATTGCAGCACGCCAAGAGCAGTCCGCCGAGGCATCGAGCGAACCCGAGAAACGCGGGCGCAAGGCCTCCAAGGAGGTCAGGCAGCTTCAGCTGATCGAGGCGACGATCGATTCGCTGGCCAAGCGCGGCTATTCGGAGACGACGATGGCCGACGTCGCCGATGGCGCGGGCCTGTCGCGCGGCATCGTCAATTTCCATTTCGAGAGCAAGGAAAAACTGCTGATCGCGACCTTGCAGCATATGTATGACGAGTACTCGGCGCATTGGCGCAATGCCTTGGAGAAAGCGGGGAACGACCCCGCCGACCAGTTGCGGACCCTGGTCGCGGCCGATTTCGACCGTTCGATCTGCAACAAGCGCAAGCTGGCGGCCTGGTGCGCCTTCTGGGGCGAGGCCAAGTCGCGGCCGACCTACCAGGCGCTGAGCAGCGCCCGCGATGCCGTCTACCAGAACATCTTCATCGAGCTTTGCGCGACGCTCAAGCAAAGCGGCGGATATGACTACGAGCCGCAGGTCATGGCGCTGGCGCTCAGCGCGATGCTGGAGGGGCTGTGGCTGCGCTTGATGATGGGCACCGAAGACACCACCCGCGAGAGCGCCTTGCAGGCAGCCAACGAATTCCTGTCGGCCGCATTCCCTAAACATTACCAGGGAGCAGCCGCCACCCGTCGCAAGGCATGAAGCAATCGATAAATAAAAGAGGATGGAACAGCAATGAAGACATCAATCCAGCGGCTGACATTGGCCCGACGCCTGACATTGACCCTGGCATTGACCGGCGTGCTGGCGGCCTCGGCCGCAGCCCTGGCGGTTGCCGCCGACAAAGACCTGGTCGTGTTCGACTGGTCCGGCTATGAGGATCCGAGCTTCCATCCGAAATATGTCGAAAAGAACGGCGATTCGCCGACCGTCGCCTTCTTTGGCGACGAGGACGAGGCGTTCGAAAAGGTGCGCTCGGGTTTCAAGGCCGATCTCGGCCATCCCTGCTCGCAGAGCGTGGTGAAATGGCGCGAGGCCGGCCTGCTGCGGCCGCTCGACACATCGAAGATCACAGGCTGGAAAGATCTCAATCCCGGAATCATGGCGATGAAGGATCTCGCCACGACCGCGGACGGCAAGGCCTGGTTCATGCCCTGGGACTGGGGCAACACCCAGCTCACCTATAATTCCGAAAAGGTCGACGCCAAGGACGTGCAGTCGCTGAAGGCGTTCGCCGATCCGAAGTTCAAGGGCCGGGTGTCGATCGGCGACAATGTCGACGACGCCTATGCGCTGGCGAGCCTCGCCATCGGCGTCAAGGACTGGACCAAGATGACCGACGACCAGTTCAAACAGGCGTCGGATTTCCTGCGCCAGGTGCATAAGAACGTGCGCTCCTACTGGACCGACACAACGGACGTGGTGCAGCTTTTGAGCGGCGGCGAGGTCGATCTTGCCTGGGCATGGAACGACGCCACCGTGCAATCGGTCGCCGCCGGCGTGCCGATCAAGGCCAAGAAGGACACTAACGAAGGCATTTCGACCTGGGTCTGCGGCTATGTGCTGTTCAAGGACGCGCCCGGCAATGTCGACAAGGCATATGATTATCTGAACGCCGTCAACGATCCCGAAACCGCCAAGGTGCTGGTCAAGGACTGGGGCTATGGCCAGGCCAACGCCAAGGGCATGGCCGGCGTCGATCAGGCCGTCCTGAAGGAAAAAGGCTATGACGATGTGCAGAAATTCGTCGACAAGACGCTGTTCCAGTCGCCGGTGCCGTCGCAGCTCAAGCTCAAGATGATCGCCGAGTTCGAGAAGATCAAAGCCGGATATTGAGCCGGCTCGGCCGCCCGTCCGCCTGCGGAGATGGTGGGTGGACGGGCTCGCCAAGAGAGGCGAATTCTCATAACCTCGCGGCAGCCTTTCGCGACGGGGGAATTCGCACCATGAAGCCAGTGCTACGCCGCCTTGCCCTTGCCGCCGCCTGCGTGATCGGCGCCGGCGCCGTCTATGCCTGGGCGGAAGGTGGCGGCGACTTCGTCGTGTTCGACTGGTCCGGCTATGAGGACCCGCTGCTGCACCCCGCCTATGCCGCCAAATACGGCGCCGAGCCGACCTTCGCCTTCTTCGGCGACGAGGACGAAGCCTTCGAGAAGATGCGGGCCGGCTTCAAGGCCGACATCGCGCATCCCTGTTCGCAAAGCGTGGTCAAGTGGCGCGAGGCGGGCTTGCTGCAGCCGCTCGACACGTCGAGGATAGCAGGCTGGAAAGACCTCAATCCCGGCATCATGGCGATGAAGGATCTCGCCACTACCGACGACGGCAAGGCGTGGTTCATGCCATTCGACTGGGGCAACACCTCGCTTCTCTACCGCACCGACAAGGTGACGCCGGAGCAGGCGCAGTCGCTCAGGATCTTCGCCGACCCGAAGTTCAAGGGCCGCGTCACCATCGGCGACAATGTCGACGACGCCTACGCGCTGGCGAGCCTCGTCATCGGCCTCAAGGATTGGACAAGGATGACCGATGCCCAGTTCCAGGAGGCGTCCGCCTTCCTGCGCGACGTGCACAAGAACATCCGTTTCTACTGGACCGACGACACTGATCTCAACCAGGCCTTCATCGGCAATGAGGTCGATCTCGTCTGGGGCTGGAACGAGACCTATGTGACGCTGAAGGGGCAAGGCCTGCCGATCGCCATGAACCGCGACAGCAAGGAAGGCATCTCGACCTGGGTGTGCGGCTATGTGCTGATGAAGGATGCGCCGGGCAAGCTCGACCAGGCCTATGATTTCTTGAACGCGGTCAACGCGCCCGGGGTGTCGGACTATATGGTCAAGACCTTCGGCTACGGCCATGGCAACGGTGCCGGCATGGCCGCAGTCGATCACCAGGTGCTGGCCGACCGCGGCTTCGACGATCTCGACAAATTCCTCGACAAGACGCTGTTCCAACAGCCGGTGCCGCCGGAGCTCAAGCAGCGCATGGTCGCCGAGTTCGAGAAGATCAAGGCCGGCTATTGAACAGCGAGTCCACAAGAGCCGATGTCGTCATCATCGGCGCCGGCTTCACCGGGCTGTCGGCCGCGCTCGAGCTGAAAAAGGCCGGCGTCGATTTCGTGCTGCTCGAGGCGCGCGCCCGTGTCGGCGGGCGCGTCGAGTCGGCGGAGATCGGTTCCGGCGAGCGCATCGACAGTGGCGGCCAGTTCCTGTGCGAGGACATGCCGGAGCTGATGGCGCTTGTCGAAGCGCGCGGCAAGATGCTGGTCGAAACCCATGTCGAGGGCGCGTTTATCGCCCAGCCGCCGATCTCCGCCGCCGAGGCGAAGCGAACCTATTCTGGTTCGATGGCGATCCGCGAGCGGATGAACGCGATCGCGCCGGACGATCCCTCGATTGCCGGGCTGACCGTTGCCGCCTGGCTCGACCGGCAGGATGATGCCGATGCCGCCAAGGCAGCCTTCCGCTCGATGATCGAAGGCCTGTGGTGCCTGACGCTGGAGAAACTGCCGCTCTGGCACCTGATCGACAATGATCGGCGCATCACCAATGAGGTGCCGGAGCTCCAGTATTTCCTGCGCGAGACGATGCAGTCGGTGGCCGAGGACCTGGCCAGCGATCTCGGCGACCGGCTGTGGCTCAACGCAGCCGTTTCATGCATCGAGCATGGGCCGCAAGGCGTTCGCATCATCTCGGCGGCGGGTGTCATTGAAGCGCGGGCGGCACTTGTCGCGGTGCCGCCGGTCATGGCGGCGAAACTGGACTTCGCACCCGCTCTGCCCGAATCCCTGGCGAAGGCACTCGGCGTTTGGGAAAGCGGCGCCGTGATCAAGGTGCTGGTGCGCTACCCCGCTGCCTTCTGGCGCCGCCGCGGCTTGAGCGGCATGGTGATGTGGCGCGACCCGCCGGGGCTGTTCGCTTGCGATGCCAGTCCGGATGAAGGCCACGCGGCGCTGGTCGTCTTCGTCGGCGGCCCGCTCGCCTTGCGCTGGGGTGAGCTTGGCGAGGCGGCACTGCGCGCCGAAGTGACCGGGAAACTGGTGGAAGCCCTCGGCCCCGGCGCGGCCGAAATCGCGGGTTTCAGCCAGCGCGACTGGACGCATGACCGCTGGAGCGGCGGCGGCTACAGCGACCTCATCGTCGACGTCGCGGCGACCGATGCCGAACCTGTGCTCCTGGCCGGCGCGCCGCCTGTTCATTTCGCATCGTCGGAGCTGTCGCCGTCATTCCCCGGCTATGTCGAAGGGGCGATCGTTGCCGGTCGCATTGCGGCGCGAAAGATCATCGCGAACCGTCAATCCGCCATCGCCACCAGGGCTTCGGGATCGTAGGCAAGGCGGATCGAAGTGCCGACCGGAATATCGTCGGCGCCGAAATCGTTGGTCTCGGTTACCGACAGCGGCTTTTCCAGGCCGGGGATCTCGACGATCAAATGGGTGATCTCGCCGAAATAGTGGCGTTCGACCACCTTTCCGGCAACCTCGAACTTGGCCGTCGCGTTGTCCCACAGGACGCGCAGGCGCTCCGGGCGGATGCCGAGCGTGGCACCGCCGCCATTGCGCACGAAGGCCTTCGGCTTGTCGGTCTTCACACGGCCGAAGCCCAGCGTGTCGACGACCAGCGAGCCGCCGTTCTCCTCGACGATCTCGGCCTTGACGAAATTCATGCCGCCGAGGAAGTCGGCGACCTGGCGGTTGACCGGCCGCTGGTAGATCTCCTTGGGCGAGGCGACCTGCGCGATCTTGCCGCCGAACATCACGGCGATGCGGTCGGACATGGCCAGCGCTTCATACTGGTCGTGGGTGACCAGCACGAAGGTGATGCCGACGGCCTGCTGCAGGCGGCGCAACTCGACCTGCATCTGTTCGCGCAGCTTCTTGTCGAGCGCCGACAGCGGCTCGTCGAGCAGCAGCACCTTGGGCCGCATCACCAGCGCGCGGGCGAGCGCGACGCGTTGCCGCTGGCCGCCGGACAGCTCGGTGGCGAGACGCTTGCCGAGGCCGGTGAGAGAGACCTGCGCCAGGGCTTCCTCGACGCGGCGCTTCTCCTCGCCGCCCTGCAATTTCAGCCGCTTCAGGCCATAGGCGACGTTCTGCTCGACATTGAGATGCGGGAAGATCGCATAGCTCTGGAACACCATGTTGGTCGGTCGGCGATTGGGCGCAATGCCTTCCATCGGCTGGCCGCCGACCGAGATCGAACCGCTCGTCGGGTTGTCGAAGCCGGCGATCATGCGCAACAGCGTGGTCTTGCCGCAGCCGGACGGGCCGAGCAGCGAGAAGAATTCGCCCTCGCGAATGGTCAAGGAGGCATCGTCGAGCGCCTTGAAGGCGCCGTAGCTGCGGGTGACGCGGTTGATCTCGATCATCGTCCGTTCGGACAGGGTTCGTGCCGATGGGGCCTGCTCAGGCATAAAGCCCTCCCTCGTTCTTCGTGCGTCTGGCCGCGCGGCGGCGAAGGGTTTCGGCGACGGTCATCAGCAGGAAGGAGGCGACCAGCAGCAGCGTGCCGAGCGCGAGCACGCCCGGCAGTTTGGCCGCGAAGCGCAACTGGCCCCAGATATAGATAGGCAGCGTCGCCTCGGTACCGGTCAGGAAGAAAGCGATAATGAACTCGTCCAGCGAAATGGTGAAGCAGACCAGCAGGCTGGAGATGATCGCCGGCGCCACCATCGGCAGCGTCACCCGCCGGAAGGTGCCGAAGGCGCTCTCGCCGAGGTCGGCCGAGGCCTCCTCGAGGCTGCGGTCGAAACCCTCGAAGCCGGAGGTCAGCACCGTCATCGAATAGGGGATGCAGACCAGGACATGGCCGAGCACGACGGTGAACAGGGAGAGGCTCAAGCCGAGCTGCAGCATCACCAGCAGCATCGAGATGGCGACGATGACTTCCGGCAGCACGAGCGGCGCCATGATCAGGCCGTTGATGGCCCGCCGGCCGGGATAGCGGTAGCGGGTGATCGAGCGGGCGGCGAGGATGCCGAGAACCGTCGAAAGGACGGACGCCGAGACGCCAACGATCAGGCTGTTCCAGGTGGCGTCGAGCAGCGCCGGCGTGTTGGGCAGGTCCTCGTACCATTTGAGGGTGTAGCCGGTGAGCGGGAATTTCGGCGTAGCCGCCGTGTTGATCGAAAAGATCGGCAGGAAGATCACAGGCAGATAAAGGAAACCTACATAGAGGAAGGCATAGGCCGACAGCCAGCCGCCCGGCAGCAGACGTCGCGCCGCGCTCATCGCGCAAGCCTCTGGGCGGCACGGATGACCAGCACCGTGGCGCCGGCCATCAATGTCACGACCAGCATGGTGGTGACGGAAAGGGCGGCGCCCAGCGGCCAGTTCGAGGCCTTGCCGAACTGCGCCTGGATGGCGTTGGCGATCATGACGCCGTCCTTGCCGCCGACGAGCTTGGGGGTGACATAGTCGCCGACCGTCGGGATCATCACGATCAGCGCCGCCGAGATGATGCCTGGCGCCGACAGCGGCAAAGTCACGCGAAGGAACGAACGAAAGGGACCGTCGCCGAGATCCGTGGCCGCTTCCACCAGGGTCCGGTCGATCTTCTCCAGCGAGACGAAGATCGGCAGGATGGCAAAGGCCGCCCAGGCGTGGGTCAGCGTGATGATGACGGCGCTCGAATTGTAGAGCAGCGCCGTCGACGGCTCGTCGATGATGCCGAGGCCGATCAGCCCGGAGTTCAAGACGCCATTATAGCCGAGAATGACCTTCCACGACATCACGCGCAGGAGATAGCTGGTCCAGAACGGGATGGTGATGAGGAACAGCCACAGGCTCTTGTGGCGGCCGCCGTGGAAGGAAATGAAATAGGCGATCGGATAAGCCAGGACGACGGTGAAGAAGCTGACCGTCAGCGAGATATACAGCGAGCGCCACAACAGATCGCGATAGATCGGCTCGGTCAGGGCGACGCGGTAGTTTTCCAGCGTGAAGGTGCGGTCGATGGTCAGATAGTTCTGCGTCCAGAAGGAGTGGGCGATGACCACCAGGATCGGCAGGACCAGGAGGATGAGCGCGTAGAGAAAGGTTGGGCTGATCAGGGCAAAGCCCTGCACGGGTTCGGATTGCAGAAGGGCATTTCGTCTGGCCCGCGTCATGCGCAACGGGGGCGACCCTTCCGCCGCCGCCGTCATTGCCAGGCTCCGGGGGGCAGGGCTCCGGCTGTGATCTCGGTTGCTGGCCTGGAGCGTCCCGCCATGCGTTATCCCATTGGACTGGCGCCGGCTGTTTGTTCCCATTTTTGTTTTGGAGCGCGATCGAACGCGAAACCGGTGACCAGTTTTGCTGATCGCGCCCCGAGCTTGCCGGCTTTCTTTCATCATGCCCGCATCCGCGGATTGAAATCAAGCGCTATTTCTGAGATATTGATTGAACGGACATTCAAAATAGTGCGGATTATGCCGGAAATTTCCGGCACTGCCGGCCAAATTTCGAAATCCTGAATTCGACGAATTATGTGGAGATGACAATGGCGGCTGCGAGGGACCTGAAGGCGAGCGAAATGGCCGGAGCCGGAGCCGCGGATGCCGTCGAGTTGGCCAGGCGCCATCTCGTCCAGCCTTGGCCGTATGCCGGTTCGGTCGGCGCGGAAGCGCGCGCGCTGATCGGCGAAGGCGACGGCATCTACATCACCGACGGCACCGGCAAGCGGTTGATCGACGGGCCGGCCGGCATGTGGTGCGTCAATGTCGGTCATCGGCGCGAGGAACTCGCCAGGGTGATGTACGACCAGGCGATGGCACTGTCCTACAACACGCCGTGGTACACGATGAACGCGCCTTCGGCGGAGCTTGCCGGTCGCATAGCCGGTCATGCGCCCGGCGATCTCAGCCACGTCTTCTACACCACAGGCGGCTCCTCGGCGGTGGAGACGGCGCTGCGCTTCATGCAGTTCTACAACAATGTGCGGGGCCGGCCGGAGAAGAAGCTGATCCTGTCGCGCGGCG
Organism: Mesorhizobium sp. B2-4-1; assembly: GCF_006442185.1. Lineage (NCBI taxonomy): Bacteria > Pseudomonadati > Pseudomonadota > Alphaproteobacteria > Hyphomicrobiales > Phyllobacteriaceae > Mesorhizobium > Mesorhizobium sp. B2-4-1. The sequence goes on from NZ_VFVN01000013.1 coordinate 101,561, forward strand.
GCGCCTATCACGGCTCGACCTATCTGTCGGCCTCGCTCAATGGCCGCCCGCGTGACCGCGACTGGATGGACGGCGCCGACGAGCTGGTGATCAAGCTGTCCTCGCCCGATCCGTTCCGTCGTCCGCAGGGCATGAGCATGGCTGATTTCACCGACTTCCTCGTCGACCAGTTCCGCGACACCGTCGCGCGTGTCGGCGCCGACAGGATCGGCGCTTTCGTCGGCGAGCCGGTGCAGGCCTCCGGCGGCGTTATCGTGCCGCCGGACGGCTATCTCAAGCGCATCCGCGAAATCTGCCGCGACAACGACATCCTCTATGTCTCCGACGAGGTGGTGACGGGCTTTGGACGGCTGGGCCATGTCTTCGCCTCCGGCGATGTGTTCGGCATCGATCCCGACATGATCACTTTCGCCAAGGGTGTGACGTCAGGCTATTTCCCGCTCGGCGGCGTCATCATATCGGAACGGCTGCTGGAGGAACTGCGCCGGTCGAACCATCCCGACGCGATGTTCGGCCATGGCCTGACCTACACCTCCCATCCGGTCGGCTGCGCAGTGGCGCTCAGGAATCTCGACCTTCTGGAACAGGGCGTACTTGCCCATACGCAAGCGGTCGCGCCCTACTTCCAGGCGCAGCTGAAGACGCTGGAAGAATTGCCGTTGGTCGGCGAGGTGCGCGGGCTGGGATTGATGGGCTGCGTCGAATGTGTCGCCGACCGCGAAAGCAAGGACCCGCTGCAGCTCGACAAGAATGTCGGCAAACGCATCGACGCGCATTGCCACGAGCTCGGCCTGCTGGTGCGGCCGCTGATCAACATGTGCGTGATGTCGCCGCCGCTGGTCATCACGCGCGAGCAGATCGACGACATGGTCGGCATTTTGCGCGAGGGCATTTCGCGCACGATGGATGATCTCAGGAAAGAAGGGGTGTGGCGGGGATGACGTTCTTTCTTCGCCCCGCATAGGACGGGGAGAGGAGCGCTCTCACCGATGGTTTCGCCAATTATCGGCGTCGCCTATCCACGCGACCGCAGCGCGTCGTTCAAGTTCCACATGTCCTTCTCCTCCGGCGCCGTTTCGAGCCCAAGCACGGGGATCTGCCTGCGCAGATGGTCGTGGTGGGTGCGCACTCCGTATTCGAGGTCGGAGAGGTAAAAACCCTCGAAGGCTTCCGACAGCATGGATTCGTTCGACCACACCGAAAGCTGGACATCCTCCGACATGGTGTCGCGGTCGATGCGGAAGGAGAGATAGCGGGCCGCAGCCTGCTCGCGGCTTTCGTCGCGATAGCGGTAAATGGCGCCGCGCAGCAGGGTCTCACCCGTCGACAGCGGGAACTCCTGATAGAACTGCACCGATTCCGGCATCACCGAGAGGACGGCATTGGGGAAGATGCCATAATAGACCCAGGCCTTCTTCAGATAGTCCGGCAGATGCGCCGGCTCCGGCGCGATCTTGACGTAGTTCCTTACGCTCCAGCGACGGCCGGCATGCGGGTTGTAGCTGGCGAAGGAGCGCGACACGCCGTTGACGAAGGGTTCGTCGAAATAGGTCGCGCCATAGAGGTCCTGCAGAGCCGGGTGCGCCATGGCGACGTGATAGCCCTCATTGTCGACGTCGCGCACCGACTTCCAGTTGACCGGAGTTTTCTGGGTCCAGATCCCCCAGGAGGGCACCATGTCGGCGGCCTTGTAGTGCGAGAATTCGGGCTCGATCGGCTTCATCAGCTCGGCGACGGAGGGCTGCGGGCCGCCAGCGCGGAAGCGAATGAAGATAAAGCCCATCCAGACCTCCAGATCGAGCGGCATCAGGCCGAACTCGGTCTTGTCGAGATCGGGAAAGGAACGCGGGCGGGCAGCGCCGCGCAACGTGCCGTCGAGATTGTAGACCCAGCCGTGGAACGGGCACACTAGCGCGTTCTTGCAGTTGCCCTGGCTGTCGGCGACGACACGGCTGCCGCGATGGCGGCACATATTGTTGAAACCGCGCACGACGCCGTCCTTGCCGCGCACGATCAGAGCGCGTTCGCCGACGACGTCCATGGCCAGGTAATCGCCGGCGTCAGGGATGTCGCTGACATGTCCGGCGATCTGCCAGTGGTTGCGGAAAACGTGCTCCTTCTCGAGTTCGAGGAGGGCATCGGAATGGTAGCTCCAGCCAGGCAGTCCCCGCCGGTCCCAATCGTTGGGAATGGCCACGTCACGGAGATGCGGGTTCATAAAACGTCTCTTCTTTTTATTGAATATCCGTTCAATATAATCATATTTTTCATTGAAATGCAATGGCTTGTGGAAACAGGCATATTTTCGAAAGAAAGTTGGCGCGCCGATTTCAATCCAATCCGATGCAACGGCTCGCCCCGAAAACCCCGGAGAATCCGGGCGTTAGCCCGGGTTTCAAAGCTTGGTTCCGGCGTGTTTTCGAAGCAAATCCTGCCAGGAGGGAAGCCGAGACAAAGGGCGTCGCCGCGCTTGCCCTTGCCGGTCCGCCGAGCCGGGATCGGCTGCGCGAGATGCCCGCTTGATGTGGTCTGGCCACGGGCCCGTTTCAAGGCGGTTACAATATCAGATTCACGCCAGCTTTCCGCTGATACAGAGCGCGACTAAGTTCGTTTTATCAAAAAAAGAAAGTCAACGAAGGGGATGATGATGCATGCGAAAGTTCAGATTGCCAGCAACGACCGCCGGTCCCAGGCTCCGGAGCGCGTTGGCCGCCGCCCGAAGCTGGCGTTGCGCCAGCGCGCCAGCGACCACCCCATGGCGATGTTCATGGCGCTGGCTGCTTGCGCCTTCGCCGGCATGGCGTTCGCGCCGACGGTCGGCCCGGCCTTTGCTTCGCTCAATCCACCAGCCAACGTCGTCGGCGGCGCAATGACCACCACCAGAACCGCACGCCTGCCGATGTCGATGGTCGACTTTGCCTGCAAGGGTCAGGCCTGGGGCGCCGAGAGCGTCGATTGCCTGCGGGCCATAGCCGAGCAGTCCGGAGCCCACAAAGCCCGTGCGGTCCGGATGATCGCCAATGCCGCGCCGCTGACCAATACGCCGAATATTTTCTGAGTTCGACTGAAACATGGTTCCGAAGCGGCTCCGCTTTGGAACGTGCCGCGGCGCTCCCCGAGCGCGTCCAGCGCTCCCTTCGGCTCCCGCCGCATGTCGGCCGGGGGCTTTTTTTACCGGTTGGTGCGGTCTATCCCTTCGAAACCACCTGGTCGGCAATGGCGGAAAGCACGCTGCGCACATCCAGCGTGCTGAACGGTTTCTCCAGGATCTGCGGACGCTGCAGTAGCGGCAGCGCCTCGATTTCGGCCTTGGCGCCGATCAGGTCGCCAGTGACCAGCACGAAACGCCGCGCCAGTTCCGGTCTTTCGGCAAGCAACTCTCGATAGATGGTCATGCCGCTTGTTCCAGGCATGCGCAGGTCCGAAAAGACGATGTCGGGCGGCATGTGGCCAGCCAATATGGCTGTGGCCGTGTCCCAGAGGGGCGCGATCCGTGACTTGATGCCCATCAGTTCGAGTATGTCGGAGAGCGAACCGGCGACGTCGGGCTCGTCATCGATGATCAAGGCGTGGCGCAGCCCGCTCGATCGCGGCTGGCCCTCGCCGGCGATGGCGACGCCGGCTACAATGGCCGGCAGCTGGACGACGAAACGGGCGCCACTTGGCAGCACTTCCTCGAACCAGACATTGCCATTGTGCCGCTCGATGATCGATTTCGAGATCGACAGGCCGATGCCGGTTCCGACGCCGACCGGCTTGGTGGTGAAATAGGATTCGAAGATGCGGGACCGGATCGCTTCCGGTACGCCAGGCCCATTGTCCTCGACCGAGAAACCGGGATCGCCGCGCTCGCTGCGGAAGGTCCGCACCTTGATCAGCCGGTCGCCGCCTATGCCTGCCAGCGCATGCTGGCTGTTGATGAGGAAATTGGCGGCCACCTGGGTGACGTGATCGGCGTCGGCCATGGCCAGCAACGGGCCAGGCGCGAAATCGGTGTCGATGATGATCCCGCTCGAGCGCGCGCCGTAGGCGGTCACCTCGAGCGCCGCGCGGATCACCTGGTTGAGGTCCGTCTCGGCCCGCTCCGTCGGATGCAGCCGGACCATCGACAGGAAGCTCTTGACGATGCGGCCGCAGCGCTCGGCGGCGGCGCGCACTTTCTCGGCGCGAACCTTGGTCTGCGGATCGGAGGCGAATTCGTGCAGCAGCGTCGACTGGGCGACAACCACGGCCAGCGGGTTGTTGAGTTCATGCGAGACACCCGCAAGCAGCGAACCCATCGCCGCCATCTTCTCGTTCTGGTGCAACTTCTCGCGCTGCCGATTGATCTCCTCCTCGGCGCGCAGCTTGTCGCGCAGGTCGCGGATGGAGCCGAAGATCAGACGGCGGTCGGCGACCCGCATCTCGGTTGCCGTCAGTTCGATGGGGAAAATCTCGCCGGCGGCGTTCTGGGTCACCGTCTCGAGCCGCTGTCCGACCATTGGCGCGCCGCGGCCGGACATGTATTCGGCCCCCGACGCATAGCCCTTACGGTAATAGATCGGCACGATGGTGTCGAGCAGGTCCTTGCCGAGGATATCGCTGCGCAGGAAGCCGAACATCTTCTCGGCGGCCGGATTGAATTCGACGATCGAGCCGGTCTCGTCGATGACGAGGATGGCATCGAGCGAGGCTTGCAGCATGGTGCGGCGGATGACCTCGCTGGCGTGGGCGTCGGAGGGCGAGCGTTCGATCGCGTCGCCGATGGCCAGCGCGATGATATGCAGCGTCGCTTCTTCCTCATCGGTCCATTCGCGCTCCTCGATACAGTCATTGACCGCCAGCGTCCCCCACAGGTGGCCATGCGCGAATACGGACACCGACAGGAACGATTTAATGCTCTGTTTCTCGAAGTCGGCTCTCAGGAAGCCCTCGAGGTCGCGCGTATGGCCGGCGAAAATCTTGCCCTGCCGTTCATCCTCCTGCAGCCGTTCCAGCAGCGGATCGGCGTTGATGATCGACTGCACGATCACCGTCGGCGAGGCCAGCTCGCCACCGACCACGGGATCGATCCAGTAGGCGGCCACCGACTGGGCAAATCCCTGGCCGGGCAGTTCGCGCAGGCGGAACAGGATGCCGCGCTGGCAGTCCATTGCGTGGCAAAGCGTTTCCAGTATGGCTTCCATCTCGCGCTGCCAGTCGCCGGCCTCGCGCAGCCGCCGCACCACGCGCACGGCCGCCATCGCCGCGCCTTGCCGGCCGTCTTGCATGTCCGTGCCTGCTGCTTCAGCGGTCATTTTCAGCCATTGTTGCGGTGCCAAGCGGATTTCATGCGCCGCGTCTCAAATCCTTGTTTTTATGCGTTGTCCCAAAACCAAGAGCGTTTTTGGGCGACAAGTATTGCGACGGATCCGTCCACAGACCAGCACAGGCGCGGGAGCAATCCCCCGCGCCCACTTAGTGGCCGTCGCCGGCCGGCAGCGAGAAGATATAGCCTTCGCCGCGCACCGTGCGCAGGAATTTCGGGCTGGCCGGATCCGTTTCTATCTTCTTGCGCAGGCGCATGATGCGAATGTCGACCGCGCGCGAGGATTCCGGATCTTCGGTGAGGCCGATCGCTTCGGAAATGGCAGCACGTGTCAGCAGCCGGTTGGCGCGGGTCAGGAAAACCTCCAGCACGTCGAACTCGCTCTTGGCCATGTCGATCACCGCGCCGTTGGCGCCGGTGACCAGCCTGCCGTCGAGATCAGCCTGGAAGGAGCCGAAAGCGACGGAGCGGCGGGGATCGCTCGCCTTTTGGCCGTGCATCGGCGCGTGCTGCGGAACCCGGCGCAGCACGCTGCGGACCCTGGCCAGCACCTCGCGCAGCTCGTAGGGTTTGACGATGTAGTCGTCGGCGCCGAGCTCAAGTCCGACGATGCGATCAAGCGCGGTGCCGGCGGCGGTGGCATAGATGATGCCGATCGGCAGTCTCGAGCGCAACCAGCGGCCGAGCGATAGCCCATCCTCACCCGGCATGGCGATGTCGAGGATGGCGAGGTGGAATGATTGCGTTTCGACCAGGCTGCGCGCGGCGGCCGCGGTTTCGGCGGTCGCCACGTCATAGCCGGCGGCGCCGAGATATTCGGCGACCGCCTCTCTTAGATCGGGCTCATCCTCGACAATTAAAATTCTTGCCCGCACGATGCGCTCGCTCCCACTTTCGGTGGAAAGTAGATTGGGTATAAACATGATGTCCAGCACTCATATCGGGTTGCCAGGAAATGGTTGGAAAACATGGCTGCACGCGCCGTTATCGGGCTTATCTGCGTCGCCGACGTGGTGGCGACCGAACTCGCCGATCACCTTGAGCGGCGAGGCCACGACGTGCGTCAGGCGCGCCAGCCCTGGGAAGCGGAATCTATGCTGGCGGGAAAGGGCGTCGACGTCGTCGTCGTCGGTGACAGCCTCAGCCAGGCGGAGGGACGTGATCTGCTCAGGCGTTATGGCAGCCAAGGCGGGGGCGGTGAAGGCGGACCGGATTTCATCCTGATCTGCCGGCCGTGCGACCTCGTCGACAAGGTGCTGGCGCTCGAGCTCGGTGCGGCCGACGTCATCGAAAGTCCGCTCAATGTCAGGGAACTCGCCGCCCGTGTCGGCGGCCTGCTGACGCGGCGGGGCAGGGCCGCCCAGGAACTGATCGTGTTGGAGAACGCGACCGTCGATTTGAGGTCGGCCATCGTCATGCACCGCTCGGGCACGGAGGAGCAGCTTTCGCCCGGCCAGGTGGCGCTGCTTCGGCTGTTCCTGGCCAGTCCCCGCAAGGTGCTGACGCGCGACGACATAATCGCGGCGGCGCCGGCCGAGAATGTCGACGCTTTCGACCGCTCGATCGATTCGCGCATCGTGCGGCTGCGCCGCAAGCTCGATACGGAAGCTATCATCACCATACGCGGCGCCGGCTACCGTTTCGATCCGCCGGCGCAATTCGCCGATTGACGGCTGGGCGTTCACGCAATTCCTCTGGTTGAGCATCGGATTTCCAAACCGGTTTTCACCTCGGGCCCGATTGCCCTGCGCTCAGCGCACCACCAGTAGCGATGGCCCCGGCGGCATGTCGCTGCCTGCCACGAACTCGCCTGCATGCGCGCGCTCTTTCAAGAGCACGGTGGCGAGCCCGGCAAAGCCGAGCAGGCCCTGTGCGTAGAGCAGTGCCGAAAGCACCGAAGCTGCAAGTTTCGTTTTCATTGCGTCAATCCCCAGTAAATCATGTTGCGGCAGCTTGTTTTCCGAAGACCAACGCCCGTCTTGGGTGGGCGCGTGACGCCTCGGCATACTTCAGGAACTCCCGAAGTGCCCGCGCCGTCTACGGAGCCCCCCGTCACGGCGCGGGCCTTCGGTCCTCTCAGCAGCAAGTTGCCGGAGGGGCCGCGCAATGCCAGCAGCTGAAGGCCAACCCGCCAGTGGGCCTTGGGCCGGACGATGCGCAGGCTGGAACAATCCAGACCGTGGCACAAAACAGGACGGTATAGAGGGTTGAGATCTCACTCGAACTCATCGCCGCGAGGCGGGCCATGGAACCGTCGGCAACCGTGCCGGCGCCGCTAATGGCTGCTGCTGCGATGCTGATCCCGAGAAACCAGGACCGCATGTTCGTTTTCGTTCCCGTGGTCGTTGCCGTCTGCTTTCGTTACGTCAACTCTGCCGGCGGCCTGTATCCGCTTCATGCCGCCGAAAATGCGCTTTGTTGCAGATTCTGTTTCGAAATAGGGCTCCAACCTTTCAAGTCTGGCCAATCCGAACTTTCGTTTCGGGCTGGATACCTATGTGCCTACTCCTGTCCAGGGTGACAGCGTCAATGTCCGCCATTTGGGAACTTTGGCCCGTTAACCAGAGGAAACATATTCGAAACACAAACGAGCATTTCACGAAATCTCTCCGAAACATGATGCATCGATAAGCCGCTCATCGAATTTGGGGCCGGCCAGCCCGGCAGAGAGAGGGACATCATGCATACTGCTATTTCCGCCAAGCTCATCAACACCACCGCCGCTGCCCTGACGGGTGCGGCGCTTCTGTTCGGCGCCGGCACGGGTACCGCGCATGCCGCCAACAAGATCGTGGCGCGCGTCTCGCTTTCGCAACAGGTCATGGAAGTCTCGGTCGACGGCCGCCCGGCCTTCGCCTGGAAGGTTTCCACCGGCGACAGGGCGCATGTGACGCCGACCGGCTCGTTCAAGCCGACGCGCATGCATGAAATGTGGTATTCGAAGAAGTACGACAACGCGCCGATGCCGCATTCGGTGTTCTTCAGCGGCGGCTATGCGGTGCACGCCACCTATGCCATCAAGCGGCTTGGCCGGCCGGCCTCGCATGGTTGCGTGCGGCTGCATCCCGACAATGCCGCCGATTTCTACCAGCTCGTCGAAACCTTCGGGCCGGCCAACACCAGCATCGTCATCGTCAAGTAGCTGGCTGGCAACGGATCGGCACAGCAGCCATATCCGTTCAGGGCTCCCGCCGGAACATTTTCCCGCGGTAATCGAGCACAGCCAAAAAAGAGGCCGGGACGTTTCCGGCCTCTTTTTTGTTAGTTTTTGTTAGTTCGGCAATGCCGTTTCCATCAGCTCGGCAATGCCGGCATCAATTTGGGATCCGGCTTCTCGGCCAGCTGGGGCAAGTCCTTGCTGGCAATGAAGGTATAGAACATGGGCACGACGAAGAGCGTGAACATGGTGCCTACCAGGATGCCGGTGAAGATGACCAGGCCCATCGAATAACGGGCCGCGGCGCCGGCGCCGCTGGACGTGATCAGCGGCAGCACGCCAAGCGCCATCGCCGCCGTCGTCATCAGGATCGGCCGCAGCCGCACCTTGGCCGAAGCGATGATGGCGTCGCGCCGCCGCATACCGTGGATCTCGCGCTGCTGGTTGGCGAACTCGACCAGCAGGATGCCGTGCTTGGTGATCAGGCCGATAAGCGTGATCAGTCCGACCTGCGTGTAGATGTTGAGTGTGCCGAGGCCGAGATTGAGCGGCACGATGGCACCGAAGATCGACAGCGGCACCGCCATCATGATGATCAGCGGATCACGGAAGCTTTCGAACTGCGCCGCCAGCACCAGATAGATGACGATGACGGCCGCCCCGAAAGCGATCAGGATCGTGTTGCCCTGTTCCTTCTCCTGCCTGGACTGGCCCGAATAGTCGATGAAGAAGGTGTCGGGCAGGCTCTCCCTGGCTATGTCCTCGAGGACTTTCAATCCATCGCCAGTGGTGACGCCGGGCAGCGGCAGCGCCGAGATCGTCGACGAATTCAGCTGGTTGAACTGCTCGATCGCGGCCGGCGACGCATTGGTCGAGATCTTCACCACCGCCGACAGCGGTACCATCTCGCCCGTTACGCTGCGCACGAAGTACTCGCCGAGTTTTTCGGGATTGTCGCGGAATTCTTTCGGCACCTGCGGGATGATGTCGTAGCTGTTGGAGTCGCGGTCGAACTGCGCCACTTCGGCGCCGCCGACCAGCAGCGTCAGCGTCCGGCCGATATCGGCGATCGGCAGGTTCAACGCCGCGGCGCGGTCGCGGTCGATGGTCACCGTCACCTGCGGCGCATCATAGGCCATCGAATTCTGCACGACGATGAAGCGGCCGGAGGCCTGTGCCTTGTTCTTGATCTTCTCGGCCACGTCGTAAACTTCCGAGGAGTCGCCGGTCGATCGCACCACCAGGGCGATGGGCAGGCCGCCGCCGGAGCCCGGCAGCGTCGGTGGCGCAAAGACAAAGGCCTGGACGCCCGCCACCTTGGCGAGACGGGCCGTGATGTCGGCCTGCAGCTCCTTCGAGTTGCGCTTGCGCTCCGCCCAGTCCTTGAAGGCGAAACCGACGAAGGCGCTGTTCGTCGTGCCGCCGAACGCGACGGCCGAGAACTGCGCCCGCGTCTCGGGAATATCCTTCACCAGACCGAGCATCTGGTTGACGTAAGTCTCGGTGTAGTCGGATGTCGCGTAACGCGGCGCCGTTACAAGCGAGAGCAGGAAGCCCTGGTCTTCTTCCGGCGCCAGTTCGGTTGAGGTCTTGGTGAACATGAAGCCGGTCACCCCGACAAGCGCCAGCACGATGATCAGCGTCAGCGGGCGATAGTTGAGCGACCCGGTGACGGCCCGCTCATAGACGTGCTCGACCCGCGCGAAAGTGCCGTCGACAATGCGCTGGAAACGGCCTGGCGTGCCGGACTTCAGCAGGCGCGCCGACATCATTGGCGTGATGGTGATGGCGATCACGCCCGACAGCACCACCGAGCCGGCGAGCGTGACGGCGAATTCGCGGAACAGCGCGCCGGTCAGGCCGCCGGTGAAGGCCAATGGCGCGAACACCGCGGCCAGCGTCATGGTCATGGCGACGATGGCGGTGGCGATCTCGCGCATGCCGTTGAAGGCCGCCTGCATCGGCGACATGTGGTCCTCTTCCATGTGGCGGTGGATATTTTCCACCACCACGATGGCGTCGTCGACGACGAGGCCGATCGCCAGAACCATGGCGAGCAGCGACAGAAGGTTGATCGAATAGCCCACCGCGAACAACAGGAAACAGACGCCGATCAGCGACAGCGGGATGGTGACGATGGGCATCATCACCGAACGGAAAGAGCCAAGGAACAAAAGGATGACGACGACGACGATGGCAACGGCCTCGCCGATGGTCTTGAACACTTCGTCGATCGAGGCGCTGATCTGCCCGGTCGCGTCGTAGACGATCTCGATCGTCATGCCTTTCGGCAACGTCTCCTGGATTTGAGGCACCAGCCTGGTGAGCGCCGCCGCCGTGGTCAGGGGATTGGCAGCCGGGGTCGGGAAGATGGCGAGGAAGGTGCCTGGCTTGCCGTTGAAGGAAACCCTGGTGTCGGTATTCTCGGCGCCCAGTTCGACGCGGGCGACATCGCGCAGCCGCACCACATTGCCGTCGGTCGAGCGCAGCGGCAGTTCGGCGAAGGCTTCCGGCGTCTGGAGCGTCGAGCGCACGGTGATCGAGGAGACGACATATTCGTTCTCGGTGTTGCCGGGCGCCGACAGGAAGTTGGAGTTGTTGATCGCCGTCAGCACTTCCGATGCGGTCACACCGCGCGCGGCGAGCCTGACCGGATCGATCCAGACCCGCATCGAATATTCCTGGGCGCCGAAGATCTGCACGTCGGCGACGCCTTCGACCGTCGACATGCGGGGCCTGATGACGCGCTCGATATACTCGGTCAGCTGCTCCTTGGTCATGTTCGGGTTCTGCATCGAGATGTACATCATCGCGAATTGCTGGCCCGTGCCCTTGACGATGACGGGATCCTTGGAGGCGTCCGGCAAGGTGCCGCGCACGCCCTGGACCTTGGACAGCACTTCGGTCAGCGCGACGTCCGGGTTGGAGCCGAGCTTCATCTGCACAGTCACGGTGCTGGAGGACGGTCGGCTCGACGACGTGACGTAATCGATGTTCTCGGTCGAGGCGACGGCGCGCGCGATCGGAGCGGAAATGAAGCCCTGGATCAGGTCGGCGCTGGCGCCCGGATAGGCCGTCGTGATGGTGATCGCGGTTTCGTCAACCTTCGGATACTGGCGGATCGACAGGCTGAATATGCCCTGGAAACCCAGGAGCAGGATCATGCATGCAAGGACCGTGGAGAGGACGGGCCGGCGAATGAAGAGATCGGAAACGCTCATTGCTGGTCGGCCTGCTTGTTCGCCGATTTGGTTGGGTCGATGGTGTTGTCGACGTTGACGGACATGCCGTTGAAGAGGCGATTCTGACCTGCCGTGACAACCTCATCGCCCGCCTTGAGGCCCTCGACGATCTCGACCATGCCCTCGTTGCGGCGGCCGGGCTTGACGAATACCTGCGACAGGACCAGGGCAGGCTGCTCGCCCCCCGTGGCCGGCTTGGCCTGATCGGCGGCGGCCTTGTCCGCTGGTTTTGCCGCATCGGCGGCAGGCTTCGCGGCTTCGGCCGGTTTGGCATCGGCCGCGGGCTTGGCGTCCGCCGGCTTGTCGGTCGCCGCCGCGGCGGGGTTTGTCTCCGGCTTGGTCGGCTGCGCCTCGGCGGGCTTTGCCGGGTGCACCACGAATATGTAGTCGCCATAGAGGCTGGTGGTCAGCGCCGTCTGCGGCAGCGCCAGCACATTCTGCTCCTCGGGCAGTTCGACACGCACTTGCACGAACTGGCCGGGGGTCAGCTTGCCTTCGGGATTGGCGACTTCCGCCCGGATGTTCACCAGCCGGCTGGACGGGTCGATCTTGGGATCGATACCGCGAATGGTCCCGGCAAAAGGCATGTCGCCGCCGCTGAGGCCCAGCCGAACCGTCTGCCCGATCTTGAGCAGCGGCAGTTGCTGTTCGGGAACCGTGAAGTCGACCCGCATCGTGTCGAGATCCTGCAGCGTCACCACGGCGGTGCCGGGCGCCAGATATTGGCCTAGATCGATCTTCGGGATGCCGACGGTTCCAGCAAAGGGCGCCGTCAGCTGCTTCTGGTCGAGCACTGCCTGAAGCCTGTTGACCTGGGATGCCGAGGCGGACGCGGCCGCACGTGCGGTGTCCAAGGTCGAGTCCGAGCCGACACCGCGCTTGGTCAGTTCTAGTGCACGGGTCAGCGATGTCTGATCGAGCGCCGCCTGCGCCTTCTGTGCCGCGAGATCGGCACGCTCCACGGCGTCGTCGAGCTGCAGCAGCACCGCATTGGCCGCCACTTTCTCGTTGGCATGGAAGGGGATCTCCTTGACGATGCCGGCGGTCTCAACCGTCAGGTCGACACCGCGCACGGCGCGGACCGTGCCGATCGCCTCGATGCCCGGCGTCCAGTTCGACGGCTTGACGATGGTTGTCGACACGGTTGCCGCTGGCGGCTTCATCGTGGCGAAATACTGCTTGATGCCGTTGTCACGCAGGAAATTGAACCCGACGATGCCGCCGACCACGATGACGAGCACGGCCAACACAACAATGATGATAACGAAACGGAGTATGCGCTTGAACAAGGAAGTCCCCTCAGTCGAAATCCGGCGCGAAGCGCGGATATCGGGACACATATCGACTGCGGGCCCCGATTTCAAATGACCGCGGTCTTACTGTACCGTCTGGACGGTCTTGTCAATTGGGCCTAAGCTTGCGATGGGAGGCGCCATGAAAGCCCAACGAACGAACTCGCGCGAGAGGATTCTCGCTGCGGCGGCGGACGTCGCACGGGAATCCGGCCCCGGTAGCCTGTCCCTGGATGCCGTCGCCAGCCGCGCCGGCGTATCGAAGGGCGGACTGCTCTACAATTTCCCGACCAAGGCCAAATTGATGCAGGGCCTGGTGGAAGGCTATCTGCGCGAGTTCGAGCAGGCGCTGGAGACCGCCAGCAGCAACGACAATGGCGCAAATCCGCTCGCCGTCTACATCAGGCTTTCGGCCAAGGATTGCGAGGACAAGCAGCCATCGGCGTCGTGGATATTTTCGGCGATCGCCGAGGATCCGGACTTCATGTCGCCGATAAAGACGTTCAAGCGACAACTCTTCCAACGACTGAAGAGCGAGACGCCGGATCTCAAATCGCTGCTGGTCTGCTATCTCGCCATCGAGGGCCTGCGCAGCATGAACCTGTTCGACGCGGACGTGCTTTCCCCAGACGAGCGGCAATTGCTGGTGTCGTCGCTGCTGGAAATCGCCGGATCGCCCAATGTTGGCCCTGCCCGGGCCAAGCGACCCTGACGGACCATCAGGGCGGTTCGGTTTCCAGGCAATTCCGGAGGAAAAACCGCGCTCGCGCCGGTGATCGGCGCGTCGTCGACGTACATCGAGTGGACATAGCCGCCATGCTGGCCTTGTAGCGCACCGGAATGACGTGACCGGTCTCGGTGTAGTCGCCGAAGCCGGTCGAGTCGGGCATGCGCGGATATATGGCTGTGGCATCGTCATGTTGCGGCGCACAAGACCGCGCCCTATCTTTCGTGTTCCCTCCCACCATATCGAGATCACCCATGGGTTTCCTGTCTTCGAAGAATGCGCTCGTCACCGGCTCGACCAGCGGCATCGGCCTGGCTATCGCCCGCGCCTTCGCCGCCGAAGGCGCCAATCTCACCATCAACGGCCTGGGCGACGCCACGGCGATCGAGCAGGAGCGCGCCGGCATCGAGAAGGATTTCGGTGTCAAATGCCGCTACTCCGACGCCAACATGATGGACGGCGCGGCGGTCAGCGCCATGGTGCATGAGGCGGAAGAGGCGTTCGACAGCCTCGACATCCTGGTCAACAATGCCGGCATCCAGCATGTCGCGCCGATCGAGGAATTCCCGGACGACAAATGGGAAGCGATCATCCGCATCAACCTGGTGTCGGCCTTCTACGCGATAAAAGCGGCGCTGCCTGGCATGAAGAGCCGCAAATGGGGCCGCATCATCAACACGGCTTCGGCGCATGCGCTCGTCGCCTCGCCGTTCAAATCCGCCTATGTCTCGGCCAAGCACGGCATATCAGGCCTGACCAAAACGGTGGCGCTGGAAGTCGCGCAGGACGGCATCACCGTCAACGCGATCGCGCCCGGCTATGTCTGGACGCCGCTGGTCGAGAAGCAGATCCCCGACACCATGAAGGCGCGCGGCATGACCGAGGAACAGGTCAAGCGCGATGTGCTTCTGGCCGCACAGCCGACAAAGGAATTCGTCGCCGTCGAGGACCTTGCCGCCCTGGCGCTGTTCCTGTGCTCGGATTCAGCCAGGCAGATCACCGGCACGACCTTGCCGATGGACGGCGGCTGGACGGCACAGTAAAGCCCAGGCGAGGCGTTCTGTTCCCGGCTGATGCCGCAGGCGCCGGCAAGCGGTTGCAAGAGGCACAGGACCGGTCGGTCCTCCTGTTTATGCACCACCCGCCGTTCGGCATCCACATGCCGGTGCTCGACGAGGTCACGCTAACCGACGCCGATGCCCTTCAAGAGCTATTCCAACGCCATGGCAGTGTCCGTCACATCTTCGCCGGACGTGTCCACCGGCTGATCGCCGGCAAATGGCGCGGCATCCCGGTCAGCACCATCATCCATTTCCACGATTTTCCGGTTGGCTAGCACTTAAGCAGGGGGCGCCCCTTCTCTCGCCATCAAGCGCGCTCACGGTTGAAGTTTTTCCGGGCCCGAATGCGTCGAACCGTCGCGAGCGTTTGGTTGTCGGATTTGCCGGCTTTCCCACCTTGCTCGTGATGCTGGGAAGTGCTGCAAAAGCGCATCAAATCTGGACATTAGTCTTGACAGAAATACAGATGTTCAATACCCGTCAGGTGATTGAATAGCAGCATTACGGGAGGAATGAGCGATATGGCTTCCAATGTTTCGTTGACGGGCCTTGCCCGTGATCTCGAGGTGCGGGCCAGGTCGGGCAAGCCAATCCGCATCGGCTTGATCGGTTCGGGCGAGATGGGAACCGACATCGTCACCCGCGTCGCCCATATGTCCGGCATCGAGATCGGCGCCATTTCCGAGCTGAACCTGCCCGCCGCCAGCAAGGCCGTGGATATCGCCTTCCAGGAAACCGGGCATGCGCGCGAAGTGTCGAACGCCTCGGCGATGACGGCCGCCATGGAGGCCGGCAAGGTGGCGGTCACCAACGACGCCAGCCTGGTCATCAACAATGACCTGATCGACGTCGTCATCGACGCCACCGGCGTTCCCGCCGTCGGCGCCGAGATCGGCTTGCGCGCCATGGAGCACGGCAAGCACCTGGTGATGATGAATGTCGAGGCCGACGTCACCATCGGCGCCTATCTCAAGAGCGAGGCCGACCGGCTCGGCGTCACCTATTCGCTGGGCGCCGGCGACGAGCCGTCTTCCTGCATGGAGCTTATCGAATTCGTCTCGGCCATGGGCCATCCGATCGTCGCCGCCGGCAAGGGCAAGAACAATCCGCTCAACATCGACGCCACGCCGCCCGACTATGAAGAGGAAGCCAAGCGCCGGCACATGAATGTGCGTATGCTGGTCGAGTTCGTCGACGGCTCCAAGACCATGGTCGAGATGGCGGCGATCGCCAACGCCACCGGGCTGGTGCCCGACAAGGCCGGCATGCATGGTCCGGCGGCGACGCTCGGCGAATTGTCCAAGGTGCTGGTGCCGCAGAAGGACGGCGGCGTGCTGTCGAAGGTCGGCGTCGTCGACTATTCGATCGGCAAGGGTGTCGCGCCCGGCGTGTTCGTCGTCGCCGACATGTCGCATCCGCGCATTTCGGAGCGCATGGAAGATTTGAAGATGGGCAAGGGCCCGTACTTCACCTTCCATCGGCCCTACCATTTGACCTCGCTCGAAGTGCCCCTGACCTGCGCCCGCGTCGTGCTCTACGGCAAGGCCGACATGGTGCCGCTGGCAAAGCCGGTGGCCGAAGTCGCAGCCGTGGCCAAGAAGGACATGAAGCCGGGCGAGAAGCTCGATGCGATCGGCGAATATTGCTACCGCGCCTGGATCATGACGGCGCCGGAAGCACATGCCGCCAGGGCCATTCCCTGCGGTCTGCTGCAAGGCGGTTCGGTGACGGCGCCGATCAAGAAGGGCGAGCTCATCACCTACGCCAATGCCGCCCCGGCTCCCGGCTCCAAGATCGCCGAACTGCGCGCGCGCCAGGACAAGCTCGTCTACGGAACCGTGGAGGTGTGATCATGGCCGCAGCCAGCAAAGCCGTCGCGGACAGCCGTGCCAACCTGCCCTTCGTCTATCGCCAGTACAGCGCCGAGCAGCTCAGACAGGTGCTCTATAAGATGTACCTCATCCGCCGCTTCGAAGAGGGCGCGGAGGAGAGCTACACGCGCGGCCTCATCCACGGCACCATGCATCTGTCGATCGGGCAGGAAGCCAGCGCCATGGGCATCTGCATGCCGCTCGGCGAGGATGACCAGATCACCTCGACGCATCGCGGCCACGGCCACTGCATCGCCAAGGGCGCCGAGGTCAAGCGCATGTTCGCCGAGTTCTTCGGCAAGACCACCGGCTACTGCAAGGGACGCGGCGGCTCGATGCACATCGCCGACGTGGCCAAGGGCAATCTGGGCGCCAATGGTATCGTCGGCGGCGGCATTCCGATCGCCGTCGGGGCGGCGCTCTCCTCCAAGATGATGAAGACCGGCAAGGTCGTGGTCTCCTTCTTCGGCGACGGCGCCAACAATGAGGGCGCTTTCCACGAGGCGCTGAACATGGCGGCGATCTGGAAGCTGCCGGTGATTTTCGTGTGCGAGAACAATGGCTACGGCATGTCGACGTCGACGGCCCGCTCGACCGCGGTCAAGAACATCGCCGAGCGCGCCGCCGCCTATTCGATGCCCGGCGTCATCGTCAACGGCAACATTTTTTCGGAGGTCGCCGAGGCGTCCTACAAGGCCGTCGAGCGCGCACGCGCGGGCGAGGGGCCGACGCTGATCGAGTCCAAGACCTACCGCCATCGCGGCCATTCCAAGAGCGACCGCAACCGCTATCGCACCAAGGAGGAGATCGAGGACTGGATGTCGAACCGCGATCCGATCACCCTGTTCGAAAGCGAGCTGCGCGACTTCGGGTTCATTGACGACAAGGGCATCGAGGCGATCCGCGAAGCGGTGGCCAAGGAAATCGCCGACGGCATCGAGTTCGCCAAGGCGAGCCCGTCGCCTGATGTCAGCGAGACCGGAAATTATGTCTATACGGAGCAGGCGTGATGGACGCGATGGTGCGTGAACTGAGCTACGCCCAGGCGATCCAGGAAGCCATGGCGATCGCCATGGACATGGACGAACGCGTCTTCCTGATGGGCGAGGATATCGGCGTCTATGGCGGCGCCTTCCAGGTGACCGGCGATCTGGTCGAGCGCTACGGCGCGGACCGGGTGATGGATACGCCGATCTCGGAACTGGGCGGCGCGGGTGTCGCGGTGGGTGCGGCGCTTACCGGGATGCGGCCGATCTTCGAGTTCCAGTTCTCCGACTTTGCCACGCTCGCCATGGAGCAGATCGTCAACCAGGCGGCCAAGATGCGCTTCATGCTGGGCGGCGAGGTTTCCGTTCCCGTCGTGATGCGCTTTCCTGCCGGTTCAGGCACCGGTGCGGCCGCGCAGCACAGCCAGAGCCTGGAGGCCTGGCTCGGCCATGTACCGGGCCTGAAGGTCATCCAGCCGGCGACGCCGCACGATGCCAAGGGCATGCTTTTGGCGGCCGTCGCCGATCCCGATCCGGTGATGATCTTCGAGCACAAGCTGCTCTACAAGATGAAGGGCCCGGTTCCGGAAGGCTACTACACGGTGCCGATCGGCAAGGCCGATATCCGCCGCGAAGGGCGCGATCTCACCATCGCCGCCACCTCGATCATGGTGCAGAAGGCGCTCGACGCCGCGGCCGCGCTGGAAGCGGAAGGCATCGACGTCGAAGTCGTCGACCTCAGGACGATCCGGCCGATGGACAAGCAGACCGTCATCGACAGCGTCAAGAAGACGTCGCGGCTGATGTGCGTCTACGAAGCGGTCAAGACGCTGGGCATCGGCGCCGAGGTCAGCGCCATGATCGCCGAGAGCGAGGCGTTCGACTATCTCGACGCGCCGATCGTGCGGCTGGGCGGCGCGGAGACGCCGATCCCGTACAATCCGGAGCTGGAGAAGGCGACGGTGCCGCAGGTTCCCGGCATCATCACCGCCGCCCGCGACCTCGTGAGAGGGGTTCGCTGAGACATGCCGACCGAAGTCATTCTTCCCAAGGTCGACATGGACATGGCGACCGGACAGATCTCGCGCTGGTTCGCCGAGGAAGGCGCCCGGGTCAAGAAGGGCGACGTGCTGTTCGAGATCGAGACCGACAAGGCGGCGATGGAAATCGACGCGCCGGCCAGCGGTATCCTGCGCGATGTCTCCGGCAAGGAAGGCGTCGATATTCCAGTCGGAGCGCCGGTTGCGTGGATCTATGCCGATGATGAAAGCTACGGGGCCAAGCAGGACAAGGCGCCAATCTCCCCCCTTGAGGGGGAGATGTCGACGAAGTCGACAGAGGGGGTTGCCTCAGAAGGCACCGCCCTCGCGCTGAGCCCGGTCGAACCGACCCCACCCGACCGGCCTTCGGCCGGCCACCCTCCCCTCGAGGGGGAGGGGAAACCCCGCGCTACACCCTTGGCGCGTCGATTGGCTCGTGAAGGAGGACTGAATCTCTCCGGCATATCAGGCACAGGCCCACATGGCCGCGTCGTGAAGGCGGATATCGATGCGGTACTCTCCTCCCCCCTCGAGGGGGAGGTGTCCGCGAAGCGGACGGAGGGGGTCGCCCCAGAAGGCACCGCTTTTGCGCCGAGCCCCGTCGAAGCGACCCCACCCCTCAAGGGGGAGGGGGACGTGCTGCGCCTGTTCGAGGAAGGTTCCTACGAGCTGGTGCCGCACGACAATATGCGCAAGACCATCGCGCGCCGGCTGGTCGAGGCCAAGACCACCATCCCGCATTTCTACCTGACGCTCGACTGCGAGCTCGATGCGCTGCTTTCGTTGCGCACGCAGCTCAATGCGGCCGCACCGGTAAAGAAGACCGACAAGGGCGAGGCGCCCGCCTACAAGCTCTCGGTCAACGACATGGTGATCAAGGCGATGGCCATGGCGTTGAAGGCGGTGCCGGATGCCAATGCCTCGTGGACCGAAAGCGCCATGGTCAAGCACAGGCATGCCGATGTCGGCGTCGCGGTGTCGATCCCCGGCGGCCTGATCACGCCGATCATTCGCAAGGCGGATGAAAAGACGCTGTCGGTGATCTCCAACGAGATGAAGGACCTGGCCAGCCGCGCGCGCAGCCGCAAGCTGAAGCCGGAGGAATATCAAGGCGGCACCACGGCGGTGTCGAACCTTGGCATGTTCGGCATCAAGGATTTCGCCGCCGTCATCAACCCGCCGCATGCGACGATCCTGGCGGTGGGCGCCGGCGAGGAGCGGGCGGTGGTCAAGAACGGCGAGATCAAAATCGCCACGGTGATGTCGGTGACGCTGTCGACCGACCATCGCGCCGTGGACGGAGCGCTGGGCGCCGAACTGCTGGTCGCCTTCAAGAAGCTGATCGAGAACCCGATGGGCATGCTGGTGTAGGTCACGTTGACGTGAGGAGGCGTCGAATGATGCGCCGGCTCACCACAGAATCGACTTGTCAGGCGCGAACCCTTCGCCCATGTTTCAGGTGGACTGTGATGAAGGGAGGTCCGCATGCCCGCATTCGATCCATCCGACGTCAAGACCCTGTTCGGCAAGGTGATGGGCGCGTCTCCGTCCGACATCAAGCTGGTGGCGCAGCGCCTGCACGATCACGCTTTCGAGCCGCGCATGTCGGCGGACGAAACCAAGCAACTCGTCGCCAGTCTCGGCTATGAGAGCCTGGATGCGTTCTGCGCCGACATCGGCTTGCCTGCGCATATCGCGGAGCGCTGGGGCCGCTTCGGCGTTTCCGGCGAGATGAAGCAGGTGTTCACGCTGCTGGCGGCCCAGCGCAGACGGGTGGCCGAGGCGATCGCCGAATTCGAATCGATGACCCATGTCGGCGTCGAGGATTTCTTGCGCGAACGCGGCCTGATCTAAGCGGCACTGTCAGCCAGCCTTTGCCAGCAGCGCCGTCGCCGTATCGCTGTCGGTGATCAGCACATTGGTGCTGACGGCCTTCAGCGCGGCGAGGATCGCGGCCACCTTGCGTTTTCCGCCGGCGGCCAGCACGACATTCGGCACCTGGCCGACGACATCGAGGTCGATGGCCATGACGCGGCCGTTGACTTCGTGGTCGACCAGCCTGCCTGAGGCATCGACGAAATAGCACAGCATGTTGGCGACCGCGCCCTTCGCTTTCAGCGACGCGATGAGCGACGACGGCACGATGCCGTGGCGGAAGATGGTCGCGTCCGGCGACATGTCGCCGACGGTAAGCAGCGCGATATCGGCGGCGGCAGCGCGCTGCCGCACGTCTTGCAGCGCCGGCTGCGCCCAGAGCAGGTCACGCAGCGAGGGGTTGTCGACCGTCACCGGCGCGGTGATCTGGTAGCTGTCGACCTCGAAGACATCGGCGACCTTGGCGGCGACGATGGACGGATTGATCCATTGCGAATGCGGCAGACTGCCGACGAGCGCCACGACCGAGGCGTGCTTCAGCTGCCGGCGGGCGAGAAAGCCCAAACTGGCATGCAGGGTCGCGCCGCCGCCGATTGCCAGCGTCATGCCGTCCTGCATCTGCTCGCCGAGATAGGCCGCCACGGCGTGGCCGATCGCCTTCTCCAGGTGGTCTTGCGCCGAAGGCGTCGGGATGACGACGGCGGCGTCGAGGCCCCAGCGCTTCTCGAGTGCACGTTCGAGCGCCACCTGTTCGGCGGTCGGCGCGTTGATCATGGTGACGACGATGCCTTCGGCCGTGCACGCGGCCAGCGTGCGCATGACCTTCACCCTGGAGACGTCGAGCTTCTCGGCGATCTGCTCCTGCGTGAAGCCCTCCACATAATAGAGCCACGCCGTCTTGACGTTGAGATCCGACGACACCATCGGCAATCCGGAGCGGGCCGGTCTGGGTTTTTCCACGGGCATCGCTTTTCGTCCTCATGAGCCTTGGCCTGGGCCCCGCATCGCCTCTTCGGAGAAAGGCCGGCCGCGTGTCAACTGGCACCGGATGTCCGGCGTGTCGATTGTTGCACAGTTTTGTTCATTTGTAATTGACATCGAACATATGAACATATTTTGTATATCTCACGCGCTGTGTCATCCACCAGTCATATGCGCCGTGCAGGGAGGAAGAGACAGGGAACCGGCCGGGGCCGGGCCAGTCGTGCACAGACAGGACAGGAGGTCTTATGAAGACGCTATTCATCAAGCTGCTGGGAAGCCAGCTGGCGCTCGCGGCAACTTTGTTTGCCGGCATGGCAAGTGCCGAAACGTTGACGCTCTACACATCCCAGCCGGAAGCCGATGCGGCCAAGACCGTCGAGGCCTTCAAGAAGGCGCAGCCCGGCATCGACGTGGCAATCTATCGTTCCGGTACCAGCGACATCCTCACCAAGATGGCGGCCGAATTCGCCGCCGGCAGCCCGCAGGCCGACGTGCTGTTGATCGCCGATGCGGTCTCGATGGAGCTGCTCAAGAAGGACGGCCGGCTGCTGCCTTATCCCGAGGCAAAGCTCGACGGCATCGAGCCGGATGCTTACGACGCCGACAAGACCTATTTCGGCAGCAAGCTGATCACCACCGGCATCGTCTACAACACCGCGGCCGCCGAGAAGCCGGAACATTGGGCCGATCTCGCCAAGCCGGCCTATGCCGATGGTCTCGTCATGCCGAGCCCGCTCTACTCAGGTGCCGCCGCCTACCTGCTTTCGGGCTTCGCCGGCGATGCCGATTACGGCTGGGATTTCTTCCAGAAGCTGAAGGCCAACAACACCGTCAGCGTGCGCGGCAATGGCGCGGTGCTGAAGTCCGTGGCATCAGGCGAGAAGCCCTATGGCATCCTCGTCGACTTCATGGCGATGAACGCCAAGAAGAAGGGCTCGCCGGTGGAA
The DNA here is from genome assembly GCF_006442185.1 of Mesorhizobium sp. B2-4-1. NCBI lineage: Bacteria > Pseudomonadati > Pseudomonadota > Alphaproteobacteria > Hyphomicrobiales > Phyllobacteriaceae > Mesorhizobium > Mesorhizobium sp. B2-4-1. The sequence goes on from NZ_VFVN01000013.1 coordinate 124,030, forward strand.
TTCGTGTTCCCCTCGGAAGGCGTGCCGGCCGTGACCGAACCGGTCGCGATCATGAAGACGGCCAAGAATGTCGACGGCGCCAAGAAGTTCGTCGACTTCATTCTTTCGGACGAAGGCCAGAAGCTGGCGCTTTCCATGGGCTACCTGCCGGCACGGGCCTCGGTCGGCCGGCCCGAATGGCTGCCGGAAGGCGTCAAGGTCAAGGTGATGTCGTTCGACACCAAGGCAATCGTCGCCAAGACCGACGCCGACAAGGCGAAGTTCTCGGAACTGTTCGGCGGCTGACAAGGCTCGGCGATCCGGCCGGGATGCCGCTTCGCGGCGGCATCCCCACTGCGCGCTGGTCGAATTTCAGGAAAGCAACCATGCCATCAACGATCAGGGAAAGCCGGGGCCAGGAAATGGTCCTGACGGCGGCGGTAGCCGTCGTCATCGTGCTGCTGTCCCTGCTGCCGATGCTGCGCCTGATCAAGGAAATCGTGGCACCCGGCGGCATGGTGTCAACGATGGCCCTGGAGGCCGGACTGAGAAGTCCGGCGACCTGGATCGCCACCTGGCATACGCTTGTCGTCGGCATAGGCGGCACGGTGCTTGCCGTGCTGTCGGGAACGCTGGTGGCGGTGCTCATCACGCTGACCGACATACGTGGCCGAAGCGCGCTGGTGCTCTGCTACGTCATGCCGCTGATGATCGCGCCGCAGGTCACGGCGCTTGCCTGGCTGCAACTGTTCGGACCGGCCAGCCCGTTCCTCAAGCTGTTCGGCGCCGCACCGCCGCTGGGCACCAAAAACCCGCTCTATTCCACGTCGGGCATCATCCTGCTGCTCGGCGTGCAGTATGGCCCGCTGGTGTTCCTGCTGGTGCGCGCCGGCCTGCGCAAGCTGCCGCGCGAACTGGTCGAGGCGGCGCGAGCCGGCGGCGCGAGCTGGTTCACCGTGCTCGTCACCATCGTGCTACCCCTGATGACACCGTCGATCATGGCGGCAGCGGCACTGGCCTTCGTGTCCTGCGTCGGCAATTTCGGCATTCCCGCCTTTCTCGGCATTCCCGCCAATTACTTGGTGCTGCCGACCTTGATCTATCAAAAACTGGCCGGCGGCGGGCCGGCCGTGCTCGGCGAGACGGCGTTCCTGTCGGTGCTGATCGGCATCATCGCCATGGCCGGCATTATCGCCCAGGAGGTCATGAGCCGGCGCCGCGACTACCGCATCAGCTCCACCTCGCTGCCCGCCGAGCCCTACGAGCTTGGCCGCTGGCGTCCGGTCGTCCAGGCCGGCATGTGGCTGCTGGTCGTACTGGTGTTGTTCCTGCCGCTGTTCGGGCTGGTGCTGACGTCGCTGGTTCCCGGCTACGGCATCGCGCTCAGCGCCAAGACGGCGACGCTCGACAATTACCGTTTCGTGTTGTTCGAGCACGCTGCCGCCAGCCGCGCCTTCTTCAACAGCTTCTGGCTGTCTATCGCCGCCGCCTTCTTCGCGGTCCTCGTCGCCGTGCCGATCGGCTATCTCATTGCCTGGGGCAAACAGCGCTGGGTGCGGCTGCTCAATCTTTCGGTCGAACTGCCCTATGCCTTGCCCGGCGTGGTGCTGGCGATCGCATCGCTGCTGCTGTTCCTGCGGCCGATCCCGCTGACCGGCATACAGCTCTACAACACGGTCTGGATCATCCTCTACGCCTATCTCGCCCGCTTCCTGGTGCTGGCCTTGCGGCCGACCATCAGCGGCTATCACCAGATCGACCGGACGCTGGAGGAGGCTGCACAAGTGGCGGGCGCCGGCCTGTTCACGCGCATGCGCACCATCGTCTTTCCTTTGGTGGCGCCGGCGGCGATCGCCGGCGGCCTGCTGATCTTCATGACGGCGCTCAGCGAGCTCACGGTCTCGGCGCTGCTGTGGTCGTCGGGTTCCGAGACAATTGGCGTGGTGATGTTCTCGTTCGAACAGGGCGGCGATTCCAACTACGCGGCGGCGATGTCCGTCATCACGGTCGCGGTCACCTTCGTGCTGATGCTGGTGACCAACCTGCTTGCCCCTCACCTTCCGAGTGGAGTTCTGCCATGGCGCGATTGACCCTGGACCATGTGACCAAGAGCTTCGCCGAGTTCGATGCGGTCAAGGACGTTTCGATCGATGTCGGCGACGGCGAATTCCTTGCCGTGCTCGGGCCTTCCGGCTGCGGCAAGACGACGTTGCTGCGGCTTGTCGCCGGCTTCGAGAAGGTGACGTCGGGCGAAATCCGCGTCGGCAGCGAGGTCGTGTCGGGTGCAGGCGGCAGCGTTCCACCAGAGAAGCGGCGGGTCGGCATCGTCTTCCAGAACTACGCATTGTGGCCGCACATGACGGTCGCCGAGAACATCGGCTATTCGCTCAAGGTTGCAAAGCTGGACAAGGCGGTCGCCCGCCAGAAGGTTGCCGACGCGCTGGCCCTGGTCAATCTACAGGGGTTAGGAGACCGTAGGCCGGCCAACCTCTCCGGCGGCCAGCGCCAGCGCGTGGCCCTGGCGCGCTGCCTGGTCGCCGCGCCCTCGCTGGTATTGTTCGACGAGCCACTCGCCAATCTCGACGTGCATCTCAGGGCCTCGATGGAGGACGAGTTCGCCGCCTTTCACAAGCGCACCGGCACGACCATCGTCTACATCACCCACGATCAGGCCGAGGCCATGGCGCTGGCCGATCGCATCGCGGTGATGGATCACGGTCGCCTGGTCCAGCTCGCGACCCCGCGCGAGCTCTATCATGAGCCGGCGAATGAAATGGTGGCCTCCTTCATTTCACAGGGCATTCTGCTTCCGGCCGACGTGCTGAGCTCCGAGGAGGCGGGTCATTGCAAGGTCCGGGTTCTCGGAACCGAGCTGGTCGTCCGCTGCCGGGCAGGCGAGCGGCCGCGCGCTGGCGCAAGGATCTGCTGCCGGTCGGCCGATCTCGACGTCTCGTCGGACGGCCCCGGCTTCGATGGCCTCGTCAAGCGGGTGATCTACCAGGGTGGCTCGGCGCGCATCGAATTTACGCCTTCCGCAGGACCTGATCTTACCTTGCATTTCGAGCAGCCCGACCCGGTCGTGCTGGAGAGCGGAGCCCAGGCGCGCCTGCGCATTAAGTCCGGCTGGGTAATCCCGGCGGAGGCGGCGTCGTGATGAAGCTGGACCTGGCCGGCGGCTTCGGCGAAAAGGGCCGCACCAGCGTTGCCGTCCGCAGCGGAAACGATCGCATCCTGCTCGATATCGGCATCAAGGTCGGGGCCACAGGGGCGGAGTACTATCCGGCACTTGACGGGTCGATCGCCGACATCGACGCGTTGTTTGTCTCGCATGCGCACGAGGATCACGTCGGTGCTCTGAGCTGGCTTTTGTCGCGCGGCTATGCCGGTCCGATTTTCATGACGGCCGAAACCCGCGCCGAGGCTCCGGCCACGCTCGCCGGCTATGCCGATCCCGGGGATCTCAAGCGATTTCCCTTTCCGGAAGATCGCATCGAGATTTTCGAACCCGGCGATTTGCTGAAGAGCGGCAATCTCAGGGTCAGGACGGGGAGGTCGGGACATGTCGTCGGCGGCGTCTGGTTTGCCGTCGACGATGGCAAGAGCCGCGTCGTCTATTCGGCCGACGTGGTGCCGGACAGCAATGTCTTCGTGATGGACGCGATCCCCGAATGCGATCTTCTCGTTCTCGACGCGTCCTATGGCGCCGATCCCGTGCCGGGTGCGGCGCGCGCCGAGGCCATTTCGGGCTGGGTGGCGCGCCATTCGAACGGATGCCTTCTGCCGACGCCGCTGTCGGGGCGGTCGCTGGAATTGATCGCGGCCTTGCCGGGACCCTTCGCCATCCACGCCGGCATGCGTGCTTCGCTCGAAGCGCAGATCGCCGCCACTTCAGCGCTGCTGCCTGGCGTATCCGAGATCCTGCGCTTGCGGCTGGGTAGTGCCGCAGACTGGACCGACGCCGACCCGCTGCCCTCGCTGCCCTTGCTGGCCGATGACGGCATGGGCGAGGCCGGGCCTTCGTCCCGCCTGCTGCCGCGCGCCGACCGGGCCGGCTTTCCGGTGTTGCTGACCGGGCATCTGCCCTCCGGCTCCCCCGGCGATCTGCTGCACAAAGCCGGCCGGGCGGACTGGGTGCGCATGCCCACCCACCCAACGCTGTCGGGCAATGTCGATATCTGGGAGAAGGCAGGGCGCCCGGAGGCGCTCGGTCATTCCTGCGCGAGCGAACTCCTCGACGACCTGAAAGCCCATATTCCGTCGCTGCGCCCGCAATGCCGCACCGGCCAGAGCATAACGGTGCGCCGAGGAAAAGAGACATGAGACTCCTGATCTGCAACGATGACGGCATCGAGGCGCCGGGCCTTGTCCGGCTGGTCAAGGCGGCCGGCGGCCTGAGCGACGATTTGTGGGTGGTGGCACCCGACGGCAAGCGCACCGCCGCGGGCGCGTCGCTGACGATCGCGCGGCCGTTGACGATGCGACGCGTCAAGCCCGGCTGGTATTCGTGTTCCGGCACTCCGGCCGACTGCGTGGTGAGCGCGATGGCCTGGCTGTTCGCGGATGGCCAAAAGCCCGACCTGGTTCTGGCGGGCGTCAATGACGGGCGCAACGTCGCCGAGGACCTTGCCTATTCCGGGACGCTGGGCATTGCGCGCGAGGCGACATTCTGGGGTATTCCGGCGATCGGCTTTTCCCGGGTGAAGAATCCGGACTTCAGCGGTGTCGACGACGAGTGGCTCGGCGCGTTGATCGCCTCGCTCTGGCGGTCGCGTGAAGAGTGGGCGGCGGATGGCCATTGGCTCAGTATCAACCTGCCGGCTTCGCTGCCGGCCGGGATCCGGCAGCCGCGCATCGGCCGCGACAAGATCGGCCGCAAGGCTGAAATCCTGGAGAGCGACGGCGATCGCACCGTCATCACAGTCCCGCGCGGGCGCGCTCACGCAAGTGAGCCGGGCGACGAGAACGAGGCGATCGATGCCGGCTTCGTCAGCATCAACCGGCTGAACTGGTTTGGCGAAACGCGGCTGGACGGACGGTTTCTGGACAGGATCCAGCCCCAGCGGCAAGGCTAGTCTTTGGCCACAGAACTGGGTTGCCGCGAATATTCAGGACGGCACGGCCGTTCGTCCAGCGGCGCCAACGCCTCGACGGCGGCGCAGCGACACGGTTTTCCAGATCACCGAGCTGTGCAGCGGTTAAATTGCGTCAATCCAAAGCCGATGCTTGAAGCCGCCGCTATTTCATTCCACATCGGTCAGCATGAAGGACGAGGCACGAGAGCGGCGTCGGGATCTGTTGTGGGCGCTGCCCGCATCGCTGATCCTGCATGCGCTCCTCGCAGCGCTGGTGTTCTACAACCTGCCGAGGCCAGCCCAGGAGCCGCAGCAGGACCAGCCGGTAAATGTCGCGCTCGTGCCTCCGCCCGACCAGCCAAAACCGAAACCTGCTCCCGCACCGCCAAACGAGCCCAAAGCCGAGAAGCCGCCGGAAACGAAGCCTGAAGAACCACCTCCGCCCGAAAAGCAATCGCGCAAGACGCCGCCGATCGAGACCTTGAGACCTGTCTTTCAGTTCGGCGACAAGGACGCCGGCCCCAGGAAATCCCTGGACGGAGCCAGCGCTCAAGACAATTCGCCAGCGCCTGCCAAGGAGGAGACGTCGAAGCAGCCCGTGACGCCTGAGCCTGCGAAGACCAAGTCTGGCGCGCCGGCGGCCACCGAAAAGCCGGCAGAGTTGCCCGAGGCCGACAAGCAAACGGCCGCGGCAGCGCCGTTGGCCGCCGATGACGGCGATACTGAGGTCGAGCTTCCCATATCGGCTGAAAAGCCGACGCCAAAACCCACAAATGCGCCGAAGCCCGGCTCTTCAAAAGTTTCGAAGTCCTCCAACGGGAGCGCGGGAAGCCCAACTTCCCCTGATGTCGCCAGTGCCGCGTCGCGTCGCTATTCCGGGCTTCCGGGCGTTCGCAAGCTCTATTCGCAAGACGCTACCGGCGATGCGCTGGCCACGACCTCGATGGGCGGCGTGCCGCGCGCCCAGCGTGGTGCCAAACTTTGCGCCAGCGCATTGCAGCAGCAATTGCTGGACGCCTCTTATTTCCCCGACTTGATCCCAAGCGTGCCGCTGAAGGCCGGCAATATTCTCAACGCCCCGGATGTCGCTTTCCGCGCAACGGGCACGTGGTACCATCTGGGCTTCCGCTGCGAGGTCGACAGCGATGTGACCAGGGTTTTGTCGTTCGGCCTACGTGTCGGATCTGTAATCCCGCCCGACGAATGGGTTCGGCTTGGACTACCCACTCGCTAGAGCGTTTCATATCTTGACGGAAGCGTAGCCTGCGTTTTCGAAGTAGTTCCTGCATTCGGCTGCCTCGATTGT
>NZ_VFVN01000014.1:0-118019 GCF_006442185.1 Mesorhizobium sp. B2-4-1
ACACGGACCCGACTTTCAGAAACCCTTTCCAAACTGCTCGTGGGGCCGCCATGCAGTCCTCCTGTCGCGCCGATCCTTGGCACAAACGTCAGCCGGATCGTTCCGTTCCGCCCGCCTGATCAGCATCGACGCACGCGATCGCATCACGGATGGTGCGGCTTTCCATGCCAACGGTGCCCCCGCGCGGCGTCAATCCTGCTTTCGCCGCGACAAATGCGAGAGCAGCGCGGTGATCAGGCTGCTTACCACAATCCATGCGGCGATCTCGCCGTCATGCACCTCAGGCCGGCGCGGCGTGTCTATCTTGTCGCCGCTCAACGCCACTACCGGCGCAAGGTCTGGCCGGCTTCCGCGCCTGACCGAGTAAGCGCGCGTAATTTCTGCACCGAAGAGGAATATCTGCGCTGAATAATAGACCCAAAGCAGCACCACCATAAGCGCGCCTGCCGCTCCGTAGGAAGTCGCTATCGCGCTGGTGCCGATATACCAGCCGATCAGCGACTTGCCGATGGTGAACAGCAACGCAGTAACCACCGAACCGACGGCAACATCGCGCCATTTGAGCGTGCGATCCGGCAAGACCTTGTAGATCGCCGCGAAGAGCAGCCCAATTAGCAAGAAAGAGACAACGGTGTTGACGCTGCTGAGCACCAGTTCGCCGAACGGCAGGTGGTGATTGATGACATCGCTCAGCGCGGTGATCGCTGCGCTTGCCGCCAGCGATACCAGCAGCATGAAGCCCAACGCGGCAACCAGGCCGAGGCTTGCCGCGCGCGCCCGCACCAGGCGCGAAAGCGACAGGCCGTCGGCTTTTACCTTCCAGATCTCGTTCAACGACTGTTGCATCTCACCGAAAACACCGGAGGCAGTGAAGAAGAGCGTCACCAATCCGATGAGCGTCGCAAGCGTCCCGGACCATCTGTGCGAAGCCGTCTCGATCGTCGCCTTGAGTAGATCGGCACTCTGCGCGCCCATGGCACCGGATATTTCCGCCGACAGGGCGAGTTGGGCCGCATCCTTGCCCACGGCCAGACCAGCGATCGCCACGACAATCAGAAGGATCGGCGCCAGCGATGTCGTGGCGTAGAAAGCCACCGCCGCCCCGTGGCTCAACGCATTATCGTCGATGAAGCCGGTGACGGCGTCCTTCAAGAGAATCCAGGTACCGCGAACCCAGCGTGCCATCTCCCCTCACCAGTCACGCCATATCGGACGCGGAGCATCTCGACCTGTCTCGATCCATGCCCGTCACGGCTCGTCGCACAGGGCTTCCCGTAGCCAATACAGCGCGCGGGTTGGGGTCAAGCTTCATTGAGCGCAGCCTGTCGGTAAGGCTGGCGCGGTGAGGTGGCGGATAATCCCATCCCGCGAGCTCGGCCTCGTTGGCGAGCTTTGCGTCGCGGGGTGATGCGTCAGCCATTTCGGGCCGCGCAATTTTTCTTGAGCCTTATGATCGCCGATTTGTGGACGGTAACCACCCCGCCACAGTCAATCCGTACGCTCAGCTTGTTGGTTTCAGGATCGACCCGAGTGACGTCCCCAACAAGAACGACTTTGTCTCCGACGTGAGTTCTGGGGGGCGCATCGATCGCATAAGGACGATCATAGGAGGGGATGCTCACCCTGGCGCGCCCACTGGGAAGCATGTCCATGACCGTACTCGTCAGGGCAACTTCATCACCGATTGCAACTTCTCGAGGCAGGTTGAATTGCAGCATGGCATTTCTCCCGAGACTATCCCAAATCAATGCTGGCAGCTCGAGTTGGTTGCCTGAAATCGCACCTACATAGCAGGCAATCGGAGACGTGCCGACGCGGATCGCGAGCCGCGGGCTCAACAGCTCGCCGGGAAGGAGCACACGGGGGCGGAACCTTTAAGAGCCAAGCCAACCGATATTGCGTGATCGCGAAACGTCCCAGCGCGCAACGGCGTCTCGCCCGAGGTTGGGTTGCATCTTATAGGGCTGGCGTTAGCCGTAGCACCCGAGGTATCCCCGAGTTGGACATTTGCTGTCCGTTTCCGCAGGAAGAGCATCCAGCCTGCAGCACGTTAGCTTGCCGTAACGCTGACGTAGAACAAGTTGAGATCGGAGCGTGGGGCGCGCGAGACGCTCCGTCATCTCGACGTAGCGCTCTTCGCCGTTGGAGACGAAAGCGCGCCTTTGCGGAACAAGCAGCCCGCGCCTCAGTTATGCAGGTACTGATCCCGGGGACGGCGGCTGGCTATGATGTTTTCCAGTGTTACACCGTTGTAGTCGAGGCCTATCGCTTTTCTGGATTTTCGCGGCGGTAACCCTGTCCGGTTGCGCGGGAGGCGTGCTCGACCCGCAGGGACCGGTCGGCGCCGGCAACCGCACGATTCTCCTGAACTCGCTGGCGGTGATGCTGGTCATCGTCATTCCGACGCTGGTCGCGCTGCTTGCCTTCGCCTGGATATTCCGGGCCTCGAACCGCAGGGCTCGGTATGATCCAGAGTTCACCTATTCCGGCCGGATCGAGCTCATCGTCTGGTCGATTCCGACGCTGACCATCCTCTTCCTCGGTGGCTTGATCTATTATGGATCGTACCATCTCGATCCTCGCAAGCCGATCGACACCAGCCGGCCGCCACTCGAAATCCAGGTGGTGGCGCTCGACTGGAAGTGGCTGTTCCTCTATCCCGATCAAGGTGTCGGAACGGTCAACCAGCTGGTTATTCCAACCGGCATGCCGGTGCGTTTCAGACTGACCTCGGCCAGCGTCATGAACACCTTCTTTGTGCCCCAGCTCGGCAGCATGGTCTATGCCATGAACGGCATGCAGACCGAGGTCAACCTGCAGGCTGATCGCGAGGGCGAGTACTTCGGCCTGTCGGCGCATTTCAGTGGCGATGGCTTTTCGGACATGAATTTCCGTGTCAGGGCAGTCTCGGCTGACGCCTTCGCCAGTTGGGCCTCCTCCTTGCATGGCGGAGGCGGCGTGCTCAACGCCAGCGCCTATCGCCAGCTTGCCAGGCAAAGCATCAACGCGCCGGCATCCTCGTTCGGCCATGTGCAGCCGGGCTTGTTCGATGCGGTCGTGCACCAGACGCTACCTCCGGGGCCGGGACCTGCTGGAACCGCCGCCGGAGAGCCGCAGGTGAGCCCGAAAGCTGAGCCCAAGGCGGGAGCGCCGCCCATGGCTCACCAGCACGATGAAGGAGGATGACGATGCTCGGCAAGCTCGACTGGTCGGCCGTTCCCTTTGACCAGCCTATTCCGCTCGGCGCGGCCCTGATCGTCTTCCTGGCCGCCGCCGCCGTTCTGATCTGGGTCACGATCAAAGGCTACTGGCCCTACCTTTGGCATGAGTGGATAACCTCCGTCGACCACAAGCGGATCGGCGTCATGTATATCGTGCTGGCGGCGCTGATGCTTCTGCGCGGCTTCGTTGACGCCGTCATGATGCGCACCCAGCAGGTGCTCGCCATCCACGGGCCGGGATACCTGCCGCCGGAGCACTACGACCAGGTCTTTTCGGCCCACGGCACGATCATGATCTTCTTCGCCGCGATGCCCTTTGTCATTGGGCTGATGAATTTCGTCATCCCGCTGCAGCTCGGCATCCGCGACGTCGCCTTCCCGACGCTGAACTCAGTGAGCTTCTGGCTGACCGCGACCGGCGCGCTGCTCGTCAACATTTCGCTCGTCGTCGGCGAGTTCGCGCGCACCGGGTGGCTACCTTATGCACCGCTGTCGGAGACGACCTACTCGCCAGGCGTCGGCGTCGATTATTATTTGTGGTCGATCCAGATCTCCGGCGTCGGCACCCTGCTCACGGGCGTCAACCTGGCGACCACCATCCTCAAGATGCGCGCGCCAGGCATGGGCTATCTGCGCATGCCGATGTTCTGCTGGACCTCGCTTGCCTCCAACATGCTCATCGTCGCCGCATTCCCTATCCTTACCGCAACCCTCGCCATGCTAACCCTCGACCGCTATCTCGGCTTCCATTTTTTCACCAACGAAGCCGGCGGTAACCAGATGATGTTCGTCAATCTCATCTGGGCCTGGGGTCACCCCGAGGTCTACATCCTCGTGCTTCCCGCCTTCGGGATCTATTCGGAGATCTTCTCGACCTTCTCGTCGAAACCGCTGTTCGGCTATCGTTCGATGGTTGCGGCGACGATGTTCATCTGCATCGTCTCCTTCATGGTCTGGCTGCACCACTTCTTCACCATGGGCGCCGGCGCTGATGTCAATGCGGCTTTCGGCATCGCCACCTCGGTTATCGCCGTCGGCACCGGGGTCAAGATCTACAACTGGCTCTTCACCATGTATGGCGGGCGCGTGCGCTTCGAAACGCCAATGCTGTGGGCGCTAGGCTTTGTCACCACTTTCATCATCGGCGGCATGACCGGCGTGCTGCTCGCCGTTCCGCCGGCCGATTTCATGCTGCACAATTCGCTCTTTCTCGTGGCGCATTTTCACAACGTCATCATCTCGGGCGTGCTGTTCGCGGCCTTTGCCGGCTTCACCTACTGGTTCCCGAAAGCCTTCGGGTTCCGGCTGCATGAGGGTTGGGGCAAGGCGGCGTTCTGGGTCACGCTTGCCGGCTACATTCTGGTGTTCGTGCCGCTCTATATCGTCGGCCTTCTCGGCATGACCCGCCGCCTTCAGCATATCGACATGGATATGTGGGCGCCGTGGCTTGTCGTGGCGGCCTTCGGAATCGTGGTGATGATCGTCGGCGCCGCATGCCAGATCACGCAGCTCGTCGTCTCGATCAGGCATCGCGACGAGTTGCGCGACGAGACCGGCGACCCTTGGGACGGGCGCTCGCTGGAATGGTCGACATCCTCGCCGCCGCCCGTCTTCAACTACGCGCGGCTGCCGCATGTCGAAAACGAGGAGCCCTACTGGACCATCAAGCAAAGGGCAATGGACGAGCAGAGTCAGGAGACCGAAGAGGACTACGAGGCGATCGAGATGCCGCGCAATAGCCCCACAGGCTTCGTCACCGCCTTCTTCAGCACTCTGATTGGCTTCGCGCTCATCTGGCACATCTGGTGGTTGGCGGTTGTCGGCTTCATCGGGGCCTATGCCACCTTCGTTGTATTCGCCTGGCGCGAGCACGGCGATTACGAGATCCCTGCCGACGAGGTCGGCCGCATCGATCTTGACCGCAAGGCAGCCCAGCTTGCCTGGATGCGTAGACGCGAGCGTGTGGCATGAGCGACATCCCCGCCGGCACCGCAACGCGCGATCCCTACCGGCTGGGCCGCACCGCAGGGCATGGCCATCACGTGTTCTCGGCGACCGGCCACGGCGAGGGAGGCCCGGCCTCGAAGTTCGTCACGGTTGCCTACGGCTTTTGGATCTTCCTGTTGTCGGACATCATAATGTTCTCGGCTTTCTTCGCCGCGTATGCCGTCCTGTCCAATTCGGCGGCGGGCGGGCCAACAGGCAAGGAGCTGTTTGAGTTGACGCGCGTCGCGGCACAGACGGCGCTGCTGCTCACCTCGAGCTTCACCGGCGGCCTTGCGATGCTCGCGACCCACCGCCGGTCAATGGCCGCCACCCAGTTCTGGTTGCTGGTGACCGGCCTGCTTGGTGCGGCCTTCCTGTTCCTGGAGGTGCAGGAATTCGCGGCCATGGTGAATGAGCAGGCGGGCCCATCACGCAGCGCCTTCCTGTCCGCGTTCTTCGCCCTTGTGGGCTGCCACGGAACCCATGTTGGACTTGGCCTGCTTTGGCTCGGCACCATGATGGCGCAGCTCTGGATAAAAGGCTTTCGTCCCGACATATTGCGCCGGCTTCACTGCTTCAGCCTGTTCTGGCACGCGCTGGACATTATCTGGATCGCCATCTTCACCCTGGTCTATCTGCTGGGAGCGTCATCATGAGCGAAATGGACAGCCGGAACGAGGACATGCTTGACCGCCGCGATTCCGCACCAGGCGAAGAACGCAGCGAGGAACACGAGGTGGCGGGAGGCCTTTCCGGCTATCTGCTGGGCTTTGGCCTGGCAATCCTGTTGTCAGTGGCGTCCTTCATTGCGGCACAAACCGATCTAATTTACCAGCCGGCCGTGATCTCGGCCCTGACGGTGCTTGCCATCGCACAAATGGGCGTCCATCTCGTCTTTTTCCTGCACCTGACGACAGGACCTGACAACACCAACAACGTGCTCGCGCTCGCTTTCGGTGTGCTGATCGTGACCTTGGTCGTTTTGGGCTCGGTGTGGATCATGAACCATCTCAGCCAGAACATGGGAGCGATGGATGCGCATCAGGCTCAGATGATGCCATAACGCTGTTCCAGGTCTGTGGCCTGGGCGCAAAACCGCCTGTCCATCGGTTCGGTTATCTTGCGCATAGCGTCCGCACTTTCAGGCGTCGAAAATCCATAGGTGCGAAGAGCCGTGAGGAACTAGTCGAGCTGTTTGGCCCGGCAATGTCTATATCGGCCCGCTCACGGTCGGCGGCAGAGTGAACTGCTGCCCATGGTCGCAACGTCTGTGCCTTCCATCATAATTTCAGGAATTAGGAACATAGGGGCCTCGTCCGAGTTCCATTGAAAGCGTGGGAACATAGCTCAGTTTGCCAAGGGATCGGGCGAGGATTCCTTGCTCTGTGAGCGCTCCCACTTTCCACATTGTGTTCAACGAATGCTCCGGATCATGGGTCGCCCACAGCTTTCCTCCCTGGCTTTCAGCCTCCTGGTACTCGTTAATTGTGCATTGCTGCAAAGCAGGGCCTGGGCACAGCTACCCTGCCCCGCCGACCACGCCAAGCTCCTGGCTGCCCTCAAGGCAAACGTCAAAGCAAGCGGAGGCCCCGCCAATGGCGGCTTCGAGACCAATGAATGGGCGGCGATCGTTACGCGTGACGGGACAGTTTGCGCCGTTGCTTTCAGCGGCCCCACCAGCGATGCGCAGTGGCCCGGCAGCCGGCTGATCGCAGCCGAAAAGGCCAGCACGGCCAACGGGCTCAGCGTTGCCCAGATGGCTCTCTCGACGGCGAATCTATATGCTTCTGTTCAGCCGGGTGGCCCCTTGTTCGGCTTGCAGCTTACCAATCCTGTCGACCAGGCAGCCGCTTATGCCGGCGACAGCAAGACCTTTGGGAGTGCGAGCGATCCGCTGATTGGCAAGCCGATCGGCGGCGTCGTGGCATTTGGCGGCGGCCTTGCTCTCTACGACGGCAAAACGATTGTCGGCGGGCTTGGCATCAGCGGCGACTCCTCCTGCGCCGATCACAATGTCGCTTGGCGCCTGCGTGCGGCCCTGGGCCTGGACAAGGTTCCGGCGGGCGTCAACCCCAACGCCAAGGACGCCATCGTCTACGATCTCGATCCTGGCGGAAAGAGCGCCTCCGGCTGGGGTCATCCGTTGTGCGCGGGAACCGAGGCGGACGTCGCGGCGGAACTCGGCGCCGGAGTGGGAGGTTCGATCCGCAAATGAGGGGATCTCTGAAAGTGGCGGGGAAATACGCATCTGCGACACCAGACGGCCGAGGAGCGGAAAGGGGCCGCGGTTTCGACTTTAGGCCGTTGAAGTGGCTGGTGCTGGCCGCAAGCTGCTCATTGCTGAACGCCGCGGCCGCGCAGTCCGCGGTGACACCATCCATCGCACCGCCCGCCGCGGCCGCGCCACCTGATGACGGCCAATGGACAATGCCGGCTAAGAACTATGCCTCGACGCGCTACAGCGAACTGGCGGACATTAACGAGGACAATGTCAGGAACCTTCAAGTTGCCTTCACTTTTTCGACCGGAGTGAACAAGGGTCAGGAAGCGGCGCCACTCGTGGTCGGCAACACGATGTATATCGTGACCCCTTTTCCAAACATCGTCTACGCGCTCGATCTTTCCAAGCCGGGCGCGCCGATGAAATGGAAATATGAGCCAAATCCTGAACCTGCCGCGCAGGGCGTTGCCTGCTGCGACGTCGTCAACCGCGGCGCGGTCTTCGCCGACGGGCGCCTCTTCTTCAACACGCTGGATGGTCACACCATCGCGCTGGATGCTGCCACTGGCCAACCGGTGTGGAACGCGCATGTCGGCAACATCAACATCGGCGAGACCATAACCATGGCGCCGCTTGTGGTGAAGGGCAAAGTGCTGGTCGGCAATTCCGGCGGCGAGATGGGTGTGCGCGGCTGGGTCAAGGCGCTGGACGCGGGCGACGGACATGTCGTCTGGACGGCTTACGGCACCGGACCGGACAAGGACGTGCTGATCGGGCCGGATTTCAAGCCGCATTACGACATGGACAAGGGCAAGGACCTTGGCGTGACCACATGGCCGCCGGAAGCCTGGAAGATCGGCGGCGGCAACATGTGGGGCTGGATCTCTTACGATCCGGACCTCAACTTGATCTATCACGGGACCGGCAATCCAGGGCCGTGGAATCCGGACCTTCGGCCCGGCGACAACAAATGGACCTCTGGGATTTTCGCGCGCGATCCCGATACCGGAGCCGCGAAATGGTTCTACCAATGGAGCCCGCACGACCTGCACGACTACGACGGCATCAACGAGCAGATCCTGCTCGATATGAATTGGCAGGGTAAGCCGCGCAAAGTGCTCGTCCGCCCGGAGCGCAACGGCTATCTCTACATTCTGGATCGGACCACCGGGGAAGTCCTGTCAGCGACACCCTATGGGGCCGTCAATTCCAGCAAGGGCGTCGATCTGAAAACCGGGCGCCTGATCGAAAACCCGGACAAGAAGACCGGCACCGGCAGGGTGATCCGGGATATCTGCCCGACAGCATCCGGGCTCAAGGATTGGCAGCCATCTGCGTTCTCGCCGAAGACAGGACTGCTCTACATCCCACACAACAATCTGTGCATGGACGAAGAGGGCCTCGAGGTGAACTACATCGCCGGCACTCCCTATGTCGGCATGAATGTGCGCATGATCCCGGGCCCGGGTGGCAACCGCGGTGCCTTCACCGCCTGGGACATCGCGGCCGCAAAGCCAGCTTGGAACCTGAAAGAGAATTTTCCGGTGTGGAGTGGCGCGGTCGCCACCGCCGGCAATGTCGTGTTCTACGGCACAATGGAGGGCTGGTTCAAAGCTGTGAGCGCAAGGACAGGGGAATTGCTTTGGCAGTTCAAGACCTCGTCCGGGATCATCGGCCAGCCGGTCACCTATCGCGGCCCCGACGGGCACCAATATGTCGCGATCCTGTCGGGCGTCGGCGGTTGGGCCGGCGCGATCGTATCGGGCGACCTCGACCCGCGCGACGCTACCGCCGCGCTCGGCTTCGTCAACGCGATGAAAGACCTGAAGAACGCGACCACGGCGGGAGGCACGCTCTATGTGTTCCGGCTCCCCTGATGCTTTCGAGTTGAAGGCAGTTCGAAGACGCGAGGCGAACGGAGGTCTGGTAGCAGCGGTGGTAGCGTTTGCCTCGCTGCTCTTCGCGGTTGCCGCCGACGCCCGTGAACTCAAGGTATGTGCCGACCCTAATAACATGCCGTTTTCCAACGCCGCTGGACAGGGCTTCGAAAACAAGATTGCCCAGATCATCGCCAAAGAACTGGATGCAAGACTTTCCTATACCTGGTGGGCCCAACGCCGCGGTTTCGTTCGCAACACGCTCAAGGCAGGCCTGTGCGATCTCATACCTGGCACTCCCGCCAATCTCGAAATTCTCCGCGCCACCGCTCCCTATTACCGCTCGACCTATGTCTTCGTGACGCGGCGGGATAGTCCCGAGATCACGTCTTTCAACGATCCACGCCTGCGCACTCTGCGCATCGGCGTGCAGCTCATCGGCGATGACGGGGCCAATTCCCCACCGGTCCAGGCACTCGGCCGCCGCGGCATTGTCGGTCATCTCGTCGGCTATCCAGTCTATGGCGACTATTCGGCTCCCAACCCGCCCGCGCGCATTGTCGAGGCGGTGGCCAGCGGCGAGATCGATGTTGCCGTCGTCTGGGGCCCGCTCGCCGGTTATTTCGCCGCCAAGCAGAAGACACCGCTGCGCATCACGCCCGTGACACCTCGAATCGACGGGCCTCAATTGCCAATGGTCTACGACATCTCCATGGGCGTCCGACGCGGGGACGACGCGCTGCGCGACGAAGTGGATGCAGCCCTTGCCAAGCACAAGGCTGAGATCGACGCGACCCTGGCCCGATACGGTGTGCCGCGCCTTGATATCGGCGGGAGCGCGGACCGATGAGGCGGAACCTCACCGTGCTCTTGTCGGCGATGCTGGCCCTTGCCGCTTGCCAGCGGGAAGAGCGCGACACACGTCCGCAATCGGCCCTTGGGTCCGGCCAACAGCCAACGCCGGTGACTGCGCTGGAGCCAGGCGGCCAAAGGCCGCTCCCGAGCGACAACAAGGCGGCCAGCTTCGAGGCCAACGCCTTTCATCTCAGCGAGGGCAAGCGCCTGTTCAGCTGGTTCAATTGCTCGGGGTGCCATGCCAATGGCGGCGGCGGCATGGGACCGGCGCTGATGGATGAGAAGTGGGTTTACGGCAGCTCGATCGAGAGTATCCACGCAACGATCCGGGACGGGCGGCCTAACGGCATGCCGAGCTTCCGAAACAAGATTCCCGATGATCAGATTTG
This sequence comes from Mesorhizobium sp. B2-4-1, assembly GCF_006442185.1. Classification (NCBI taxonomy): domain Bacteria; kingdom Pseudomonadati; phylum Pseudomonadota; class Alphaproteobacteria; order Hyphomicrobiales; family Phyllobacteriaceae; genus Mesorhizobium; species Mesorhizobium sp. B2-4-1. Next base: position 10,550 of record NZ_VFVN01000014.1, read on the forward strand.
GGAGCTTGCAGCCTTCGTACGTTCGCTGAGCGGCAACGCGCCCTCCTCCGCCGCACCGCAGCGTAACGACGACATGATGGTCCATCCGTCGGAAAATCGCCTCCCCGATGCCGCGACGCTGGGGAAATCGCCGTGAAACGCCTTTTTCCCAAAGCGTGTTGCGCAGCCGCCCTCCTGGCGCTTTCAGGTTGCAGCGGCTGGCAGTCCGCTCTCGATCCGAAAGGCCCCGCCGCGGGCGAGCTCGCCTGGCTGATCTGGTTTTTCACTGCCCTGTGCGCGGCCGTGTGGATGCTGGTGATGGTCGTGCTGGTCGCTACCCTGTTCCAGCGAGTTCGAACAGGAAAAGATCCGCTCGTGCTCGACCTCGCCTCCGAACATCGCAAAATGCGCGTGGTCTTGACCGCGGTTGGGGTGACTGCGGCGATTCTAATTGGGCTGACCCTGTTGAGCTTTTTCGCCAACAGGACGCTTGCCGGGATCGGCTCGGATGAGGCGCTGACGGTCCGCGTGACCGGCCACCAATGGTGGTGGGAAGTGCGCTACGAGAATGCCCAGCCAAGCCGCATCCTGACGACGGCGAACGAAATCCACATTCCGGCCGGCGAGCCGGTTCGGCTTCTTTTGACTTCAACAGACGTAATCCACTCCTTCTGGGTGCCGAGCCTTGCCGGCAAGCTCGACCTCATCCCCGGACATATGAATGTGCTGGACATCAGGGCTGACAAGCCAGGCGTCTATCGTGGTCAATGTGCTGAGTTCTGCGGCGCGCAGCACGCCAACATGGGCACCTTCATCATTGCCGAGCCGCGGCCGCAGTTCGATGCGTGGCTGGACGACCAGTTGCGGCCTGCCGCCGCTCCGACCAATGCCGAAGCCAAGGCCGGCGCGGATCTTTTCCTCCAGCGGCCCTGCGTGATGTGCCACAGGATCGGCGGCACACCCGCAGGTGGCACGGTAGCGCCCGATCTTACCCATATAGCCAGCCGGCAAACTCTCGCAGCCGGAACGCTGACGATGAGCCGCGGCAATCTCGCCGCTTGGATCGCCGACCCGCAAGGCATCAAGCCCGGCTCCCACATGCCTGTAACGGCTCTCAATGGCGACGAGCTCAATGCCATCATTGCCTACCTCGAGGGGCTGAAATGACCAGCGCCGACCTGACGAGCGGACGCGACCTGCGGGCGGAAGCCCAAGCAAAGGGAGATCTCGCTCCCGAGCATGACGGACCGCGCGATACCGGCATGGAGCAAGCCGATCTCCAGCGGCGGCTGGAGCGCACCTGGCGTACGCCCCCCGGCATCGTCGGCGCGCTTTCGAGCGTCGACCACAAGGTGATCGCCAGGCGCTATCTGATCACTGCCTTTATCTTTCTGTGTCTGGGCGGGCTCAACGCAGTGGCTATGCGTGTTCAGCTCTCGGGACCACAGCGTGGGCTGATCGGGCCGGACCTCTACAACCAGCTGTTTACCATGCACGGCGTCACGATGATGTTCCTGTTCGCGGTACCGATCGTGCAGGCGACCGGCATTTATCTCGTGCCGCTGATGGTCGGCACCCGCAACATTGCGTTTCCGCGGCTGAATGCGTTCAGTTACTGGGTCTATGTTTCGGGCGGCCTGTTCGCCTGGGTGTCTTTCGCTCTCAACATGGCGCCGGACGTCGGCTGGTTCGCCTATGTGCCGCTGTCCGGTCCCGAATTCGCCCCTGGCAAGCGCGCCGACGTCTGGGCGCAGATGATTACCTATACCGAGGTGTCTTCACTGGCTGTGGCAGTGGCGACGATCGTCACGATCTTGAAGCAGCGTGCTCCCGGCATGTCGCTGGACAAGATCCCGCTATACGTCTGGGCGATGCTGGTCACCTCCTTTGTCGTCGTCTTCGCAATGCCGGCGGTGATGATCACCTCGACATTCCTGATCCTCGACAGGCTGGTCGGCACACACATCTTCAACCCGGCCGAAGGCGGTGATGCCTTGCTGTTCCAGCATCTGTTCTGGTTCTTCGGTCACCCCGAGGTCTACATCATCTTCCTGCCGGCGACCGGCATGGTCTCCTCGATCATCCCGGCTTTCGCCCGCCGACCGGTGTTCGGCCATCTCGGCATGGTTCTGTCGTTGATCGCGGTCGGCTTCCTGTCCTTTGGCCTGTGGGTCCACCATATGTTCGCGACAGGCCTGCCCAAGCTCGGCGCCAGCTTCTTCACCGCTTCCAGCATGATGATCGCTATTCCCAACGGCGTACAGATCTTCTGCTGGCTGGCAACGATGTGGGACGGCAGACCGGTGATCCGCGCGCCAATCTTGTTCGTGTTCGGCTTCTTCTTCATCTTCGTCATCGGCGGTCTCACCGGCGTCATGCTGGCCTCCGTGCCGCTGGATCTGCAGGTGCACGACACCTACTTCGTCGTCGCGCATTTCCACTATGTGCTGATCGGCGGATCGGTATTCCCGCTGCTGGGTGCGGCCTATTTCTGGTTTCCTAAAATCACCGGCCGCATGATGAGCGAGCGCCTGGGCCGCTTGCATTTCTGGCTGGCCTTCATTGGCTTCAACGCCGCCTTTTTCCCGATGCACATCGTGGGGCTGTGGGGCATGCCGCGACGGGTCTACACCTATCCGGCCGAGCTTGGCTGGGGGAACATCAACCTGTTCATAACAGCAGGCGCGGTGGTCTTCTTCCTGAGTTTCGTCCTGTTCACCTTCAATCTTGTGCATGGCGCGTTGAAAGGCGCAGCGGCAGGCAACAATCCCTGGGAGGCCGGCACCCTGGAATGGGCAACGCCCTCGCCGCCGCCGAGCTATAATTTCGCGCGCATTCCGGTCGTCACCAACGCGGAGCCACTCTGGGCCGAGCGCGACGCTCTTCCCGTAGCGACCGGGCTTCGCGTCGACGCGCGCGAGCTGCTGGTCTCGACAGTCGCTGAAGCGCATCCCGACATTCGCGAGAAATCGGCGACACCGTCGATCTGGCCGCTCTTTGCAGCGTTCGCCGTAGGCGGCACGTTTCTCTATTCGATCTTCACCCCCTGGGCCATCGTGTGGGGCGCCCTGCCAATCGCCGTCACCTTGATCGGCTGGTTCTGGCCAAAAGGTGATCTGGAGGACGAGGAATGAACGAGCGTCCCGTCACAGATGTTTCCGGTCTCCCCACCTTTGGGCATGGTCCGCGCAGCCCGACCTGGTGGGGCACGCTCGCTTTCATGGCTCTGGAGGGCACCGGCTTTGCGCTCGCCGCAGCCGCCTATCTCTACCTGGCGGTCTCTTGGCCTGAATGGCCGTTGAGTGCACCGCAGCCGAACCATTGGCCAGGAACGATCGTCACGCTGCTGCTGATCGCCAGCCTGGTGCCGAACCACATCCTCGATCGCTATGCCAAGCAATGCGCCATCGTGCCGGTGCGGATCGGACTGGTTGTCATGTCGCTGCTCGGCCTCGCCCCGCTCCTTGTGCGCTGGTTCGAGTTTCCGGCCTTGAACGTTTACTGGGATACGAACGCCTACGGCTCGATGCTTTGGGTGCTGCTCGGGCTCCACACCACGCATCTGATAACAGATGTCGGCGATACGATCGTGCTGACGGTGCTGATGTTCACGCGCCATGGCTATAGCGGGCGACGCTTCGGCGACGTCGGCGACAATGTTTTCTATTGGGATTTCGTGGTCGCAACCTGGCTTCCGATCTATCTGCTGATCTACTGGGTACCGAGGCTCGGCTGACATGCGCGCGGTCCGGTTGGGAACTTCCTGGGGTGGGCTTTTGTCGGGCCCGTTGGCTTGGGCGGTCTCGACGCAACTGAACTACTCGCTGGTTCCCTGGCAATGCAATCACCAGGTGCCGGTCGTGCTTCCCTTAGCGTTGCTGCTGGCCTTGTTCTCGCTTCTGGGCGGTGCTCTGTCCTGGCAGGCAAAGCGGCAAGGCGGCGCTGCTTTCAAAGCAGAACGCACGCGCGGTACCGAGCATTTCGTCGCCGATCTCGGCATGCTGGCGGCTCTCCTGTTTGCACTGGTCATCATCATGCAGGGAAGCGCCGCACTTATCCTGGACGAGTGTCTGCGATGAACCTGGCCACTCTCTTCTCCACCTCGATCTGCTATGGCTCCGGCGCGCCCGAGGCCGGATGGACACTTGCGCTTCCCATCACGGCCCCGCTGACGGCCGTCGCGCTCATCTACATGGCCGGTGCGATGCGGCTGTGGCGCCGCAGCACTCGCGGCCGTCCGCTACGGATGCGTCAGGCGCTGCTGTTTGCCGCCGGCTGGAGCGTACTGACGGCAGCGTTGGTCAGTCCGATCCATGCTCTCGGCGAGCGGCTGTTTGTCGCGCACATGATCGAGCACGAGTTGCTGATGGCAGTGGCGGCGCCGCTGCTGGTCATCGCCTGCCCCGCCCCTGCTCTGCTGTGGGCATTTCCCGTAACGTTTCGGCGTGCCCTGGGTATGGTTGGGCATGGCAAATCGCTGCGAGCGCTCTGGACCTTTGCGAGCCGGCCTGTCACCGCAACGATTGTTCACGGGATCGCGATATGGGTGTGGCACATTCCGGTCCTGTTTGAGGCAGCGCTCGAGCATGGCGTGCTGCACTATGCCCAACATGCGAGCTTCCTCGGCACAGGCCTGCTCTTCTGGTGGGCGTTGCTGCCGCGCCCAAGCCAACAGCAGACCTATGGAAATGCCGTGATGCATCTTTTCTTCACCTCCCTGCACACCGGCCTGCTCGGCGTCCTGCTTCTTCTATCGCCGAAGCTCTGGTACCCGGAGAATGCTGCCGGGGCGGCAGTGTGGAATTTAAGCCCGATCGAGGACCAGCAGCTTGCCGGGCTCGTTATGTGGGTCCCGGCCGGCCTTATCTATGGCGGGGCAGCGCTATTGCTGGCCGGCCTCTGGATAACAACGAGCGGAACCAGGAAGGTCGCGCATGCGCCCTGGCCCATCTAAATTGATCATCGCCGTGTGCATTCTGCTGGTCGTCGCGGGCGGCGCGCTCGCATTGTGGGCCGACCGAGCCCGTCGGGTGCAGCAAGAGGCGGATGCCGCTACCGGCGGCGTCGGTGCACGTGCGATACCGATCATGCTGGCGAATGGCTGCGCCGGCTGCCACACCATCACCGGTGTACCCGGTGCGGTAGGCCACGTCGGCCCACGCCTGGACGCCAGTCTATCTGACAGGATCTATGTTGGCGGTGTGCTGGCTAACAATCCGGAGAACATGATCCGCTGGATACGGTCAGCAAGGGACATTAATCCGCACACCGCCATGCCCTCCACCGGCATCACCGAGCAGCAAGCGCGTGACATCGCCGCCTATCTCTATGCTTTGAGATAGACCGCCGCCTCGGCGGGATCACGGGCTGTGCCCAGGACCATAGCCGACAGGGGAACAAAGCTGCCCGATTACGGTTTGAACAGCAGCCGGCGCAGTACAAATTCAAGTCCGCCGTGCTGCTGGGTCATAAGCCCCAGCCAAGAGCCCGCTTCCCCCTCCCTCAAGAGCGGGCTCTTTCCTTGTGGATCGATGCGGAGCGATCAGGGGCGTGGACTGAGGCGACATGAAGCAACTTCTGTCAGATCTCGCCGCAATGGCCGAACCCGGCTTCTGGATCGCCTTGGGGCTTTTAGCCCTGCCTTACTCCGTGGGAGTAATCTTCCTGATCAAGACATGCCACTGCCTCTGATCGCCCAGCCGTCCGGTCGTACGGGCTTTATTACCTGCCAGCGCAAGATGTGAGTGACCATCACGGATCGTCGCCGAGCGAGAGCGTGCAGGCCATCCGCGCCGCTCGAACACCCATAAGGTTGCCGACCACGCGTTGGAGGAGTTGCTGGGGGAGCATGCATTGCCGCGGAGGAGCCTTCCGCACTTGTATGTCGCCTTCGGTGGGCCCTGAACGATGCGCGGAAGCGCGCGTTCACAGCATCGAACTGGCCGGTTGAGCATACCGCGACGTTGGTCGAAGAATCCGGATTGCGGCGAGCACATTTCTCCCCTTTTTCGGTCACATTTTATCGGGGCGGATCCCACTCACACCGATGCGGCAACCATCGAGTCCGAGGAAACACTGGACAAGTCGTTCTGTTGCTGGCGGCGAAACCAGTCCAGGGTGAGGCGCACACCCTCTTCAAGAGGTATTTGACAGGCCCAGCCGGGGATGATCCTCCGCGCTAGAGTTAAGTCCGGGCAGCGGTTCGTCGGATCTTGGGGGATCGGATCAACATGCACGATTTTGGTGCCTGGCACCAAGCCTGCGACGTAACGGGCAACATCGATAACGGAAATCTCACGATCGTTTCCGATGTTCAGGGGACCAATATAACCATGCTCCTCCCCCCAGAAGAATTGTTCTAGGCCGTCCACGATATCGCTGACGTATCCCCAACTCCGCGACTGCAAGCCGTCGCCAAAAACGATTATAGGTTTGCCGAACAGCGCATTCGTGATGAAATTTGATACTGCACGTCCATCGTCAGGTCGTGTCCTAGGTCCGTAGACGTTGAACAATCTTGCAACTCGAATGTCGAGCCCGCTCAATCGGTTACTCTCAAAAAGCAGGGCCTCGGCGCAACGCTTACCTTCATCATACGATGAACGCGGCCCCGTGCAATCAACGGAGCCCCTGTAAGTTTCCGGTTGCGGCGTTACCAGCGGATCGCCGTAAACCTCAGACGTGGACGTGAAACAGAAACGGCCCCCGGCGCGAAGAAGGGTCAGAAGCCGCATAGTTCCTATTACGTTGGCCGAGATGGTTCGTACCGGATCTTGCATATACCAGGGAGGCGAAGCAGGCGAGGCGAGATGATAGATCTCGTCAAAAAGGCTCCCCTGCTGAAAATCTTCAACAGCCACATCTACCACGACCAAGCGAGGGTCGGCGATATGATCCAGATTGGCACGAGTACCAGTCCAGAAATTGTCAACAGCAACAATTCGATTGATTTCTTGCCTTAACAACAGTCGATCAACCAGGTGGGATCCGATGAACCCGGCTGCTCCCGCGACAAGAACACTTTTCATTTCCGACCCAAAGCTTTGCAGCTTGCTCAGGAGCTATGAACGCTGACTCGTCAAGCCGTCTGAATTGCCAATGAGATGTCACTCCCTCCACGCAATGATGGTTCGCGCAACGCGCATCGCCCGAACAACCCAAATCCGCGCAAATAGTACCACCCCATTGGACAATGGCACATCTTAAGGACCCTGTCACCAGCGGTGCAGTGCATACACTACACTGTAAAAACGAAAGATTTCTGTAGCCTGACTATCTTCGATGGGCATAACATCACCACAAGTTCAATAGGGAAATGTATCCTCGACAACCCAGCACAGGTGGGAGAATAGCGGTAGAAACTCAGACGGCCCGGGCAGGTGTTCGTTCGCATCCGGATCGAACGTAAAGTCCGTGTGCGAGAAATGCCCTCCGTCCGGTTGGACTTATCGAACAACGGGGATATGCGGCGCGATCTCGCGCCTCCGGAGGATCTGGTCGAGCATTGAGGGCGGCTGCTATGCGCTCTCGAATGGTGAGGCTCGTGAACGGCAGGCACCATCAAAAGTGCTGATTGCGCTGCGCGGAAATGTAAGCCTCAATGGGGCTGTCAAGGGAGGCGGACGCCATCATCGTGTCGGACCAGACAGGCGCGCAATCAGCTGTCGTGACAATCATCGATCCGTCCCGCAAGCGAGGACTGTTCGAACCTTCCGAGCTTTGGCGATATCGGGAAGTTGTGTTCTTCCTGGCCTGGCGTGATTTCAAGGTCAAATACCGGCAGACTTATCTGGGCATCCTTTGGGCAATGCTGCAGCCGCTCGTTGCTATGTCGGTCTTCAGCATCTTCTTCGGCAAGCTCGCAGGCATTTCGTCCAACGGCGCGCCATACCCGCTATTTGTTCTGTGTGGGCTTGTGCCATGGAGTTTTTTTTCGCGAGCCGTCGCCAGCATGACGGGCAGCCTCGTCAGAAACCAGGAGCTGGTGAAACGCGTCTATTTCCCGCGTCTGATCATTCCCATCTCCACGATGGCCTCATGCCTGACCGATATGCTCGTCGGCTTCGCTCTTTTGTTCGCCGCCATGCTGGCATTCGGAAGCTGGCCGGCACCACAAGCAGTCTTCTTGCCGCTGTTCGTGCTCGTAATGGCTGCGTCAGCGACTGGAGTGGGCGTGGCATTGTCGGCGATCAACGTTCGCTTTCGCGATGTGGGCTATCTCTTGCCGTTCAGCCTTCAGACACTTCTGTTCATGACCCCGATCGTCTATCCAAGCAATCTCGTCCCTCAATTGTGGCGGCCGCTCTATAGTCTGAACCCAATGGTTGGGACAGTCGAAGCCATCCGCTGGAGCGTACTGGGCGCGCCTGCGGACTGGCTCATGATCTCGATATCAACGCTCTCCTCGTTAGCCCTTCTCGTTGCCGGACTGACTATCTTCTCAAAATCCGAACGCGCGTTTCCGGACCTGATCTGAGTGATGACCGACATCGTGATCCAGGCTGCCAATCTCTCCAAGGCGTATAGACTTGGTGTGGCGAACAACAGCTTCCCCACGCTGCGAGACGCGCTCGCCAGCAAAAGGCGGGGCCTTCGCGGGGACGCCGAAACAAGCCACCGAAAAGGTGCGGACGAGCCGTTCTGGGCGTTGAAAAACGTCTCCTTCGAGGTGCACGCAGGCGAAGTCCTTGCCGTGATCGGTCCCAACGGTGCAGGAAAGAGCACCATTCTCAAGATACTGGCGAAGATCGTGGAGCCGACTTCCGGCCGCGCGACGATACATGGACGGCTGGGAGCTTTGCTGGAGGTCGGCACGGGGTTCCATGCCGAACTGACCGGCCGTGAGAACATTTATCTCAACGGGGCCATACTCGGCATGCGGCGCGTCGAGATCAATTCCAAGCTTGACGAGATCGTGGATTTCTCCGGGGTCGAGCCGTTTCTCGATACGCCTGTCAAACGATACTCAAGCGGCATGTACTTGCGTCTGGCCTTCGCGATTGCCGCCCACGTCAATCCCGACATTCTGGTGGTCGATGAGGTCTTGGCCGTCGGGGATGCCACGTTCCAGAAGAAATGCATCGCCAAGGCAGCGAGCATCGCCGGGACAGGCCGTACCGTGCTGATCGTCAGTCACCAGATGCCGGTTCTGCAGCGACTTTGCACCCGCGCAATCCTTATCGACGGCGGGATGATCCAGGCGGACGGTCCGACTCAGGACGTGGTCCGGGATTATCTCCAGACGCTTGAGGCCCGCGCAGGAACCGATCTGAGTGTGCGATCCACGCGCACCGGGCGCGGCCGCCTCCGTGTGGTCGGCATCGAAGTTTTCAATGAAATGGGTCCCGTCGCGTCCGGGCAGCCGGCAACTTTTCGGCTTCAGGTTGATGGGCCGCGCGAAACATTGCAGTGCCTTGTGACTATTATTGATGATCTCGGGGATCCTGTGACCTCATTTGATAGCCGGGAGCATTCCCTGCATGACCGTCACGGCGAAGTCTACACGGTACATGTGGACAGCCTTATGCTGAGACCAGGGCGCTACAGGATTGACGTAGCGCTGGTGGCGGACGACAGGGTGGTCGAAGACCATGTCGAGACGGCCGCTGTGTTCGATGTCATGCCCGGTTTGCTCGACGATCGACCGGTCAGCGCCCAGCCTGGCTTTGGCAATGTCAGCTTCCCGCATCGATGGGTGGTCAGGAAGTGACGCCTGTTTTCACCTGGCCACGTGCGCAAGCTGTCGCCGAATCCTGCGCCGCTGCTTTGCTGTCCACATCATGATCTTCAGGGCAAGCCGTTCGGCTTTGCTTCCGATCGTTGCAGGCGTGACATAGGGCGCGCGTGCCAGCCGCAGCGCCAATTGGAGGCGGAAATCCCGCGTTCCACTTTCCATCATATACTCCGCGATCCAGTCCAGAAAAGCGGCGCGGGCGGGGTGTTTCCCCATCCGATCGTAGAGCCCTCGCTGAGTGGCAATCGCCGAGGCCGAACTGGAATGCTGCCGGTAACGTGCGAGAGTTACAGGAGTGATAAAGGCTGGGAATCGCAGGAATAGCTTCGCCCACAGAGCCTGGTCTTCATAGAGCTCAAAGTGCTCCTCAAAGCCACCAACCGTGCTAACCGCGCTTCTCCGCAAGAGCACGGAACAGGTACACGGAACGTGGCCGTCCTGCATCAGCAGCAGCCGACCCAAAAGCCGGGGAGGCTGATGTAAGCGCGCGGCAAGTCCATCCGTCGGCTCGACCCAGTCGGAGCGCGCTCCATCCGGGTACCACCATTTGGTCGGCCCGAAAATCATTGCGGCATCCGGGTTGGCATCGGCTGCCGCCAGGACCGTCTGCAGCATATGCCGCTCGTACAAATCATCTGCATCCAGGAAGGCAAGCAAATCGCCGCAGCTGGCCGCTATTCCGGCGTTTCTCGCTGCCGCGGCGCCACGCTTGGATCCGGGAGGCCTGCGCAGCACCTTAATTCGAGGATCGATTGCCGCGGCATCATTGGCGATCCTGATACTGTCGTCCGTCGAATTGTCGTCAACCAGCAAGAGCTCCCAATCTGCAATCGTCTGGGCCCGGACGCTGGCGATCGCTTCACCCAGATTTGACGCCGCATTGAGGAAGGGGGTTATGATCGTCACCCGCGGCACGGAAGTCATCGCTGCAGCCGTCTTACGATGCTTCGCTTGCTCGTCTTCCAGGTTTCGCGCGCGAGCACTTTCCAGATTGCGGAACGAATGCGGAAGGAGGCGCCCTGATCCGCCATCACCCCATTCAGCCATCTGAGAAACGTGATACGCGCGGCTTCGTCAGCGCCTGCCCTGGCAGAAGCGGCAGAGCAGCTTTCGACGTGCTGGCGGTATCTCGCCCAGGTCTGGCCGGACACGTAGACGGGCGCGAATGCGAGCGCCTTCGCAAAGAATGTCTGGTCTTCGAACATCAGGCGAAAGCTGTTCTCGAATCCCCCGAGCGTTGCCAACAAACTTGAACGCATCAGGGCGTTGCAAGTTGTCGGCGTCTGGGCTTGGTTCTGCAGCAGCAGTTCCAGCAGCACGGGCGGATCGTATCGGGCGTTCGGTTCGACTCCGAGCGGGTAATAGTAGTCCGCACGACCAGCAAGCTTTGCCCAGCTATGCCAGATCAACGTCCGGCCGTAGATTAGACCGAGCGCCGGATCGTTTTCCATGATGCAGACTTGTTCGGACAGCTTTTCGGGCAGCCATGTATCGTCTGCATCGAGAAACGCGACATAGGCGCCCCGCGCCTCGGCCAGCCCGCGGTTGCGCGACGCGCTGATACCATGATTGCCGTTATCGGGATGGGAGAGTAGTCGCACCTTGCCTGGCAAGCGCTGCGCATAGTCGCGCACGATGACAGATGACCGGTCCGTCGAGCCATCGTCGACGACGAGGAGTTCCCAGTCGGTGAAGCTTTGACCTACAACGCTGTCAATAGCTTCTCGGAGATATTTCTCGCCGTTGAACACGACGATGATTCCCGTGACGCGCGGTTCTCGGCATGCATGGTCAGCCATGGCAAAGGACCGCGCGCCGGAACTCTATCTCACCCCAATCAGCGACCGTGACCCGCGGCAGTCGGAAAGGGTCGACCCTGAGCCCAGCTTCACGCGGCAGGGTGGTTACTGCATAGTCCATGCCAGCAGATCTTACCGCTTCGGCGGTGCTGTCGTCGAAGTCTCCGAAGGGGTATGCGAATCCCGCCACCCTCCGCCCTGTAATCTCTTCGCATTGTTGACGGCTAGCGGAGATCTCGCGTTCAAGACTGTCCCGTTTCAGCAACGGCAGGGATGGATGCGTGCAGGTGTGGGCACCGATCGAAACGCCATCGGTGTCGGCGAGATGCCGCAGCTCCGAATGAGTCATGGCGCGGTCACGCCTTCGGGGGCTGGCGTCGGTTCCTGCCCATCTTGCCAGCTGCTGCAGCGCCCTCCTCCGTTCGTGTACTCTCAACGGCTTCAGCAGTGCGTGCAAGCCGAAATGGAGCGCCGTGCGGCTGATGACGAGATTCGATTTCGCGCGCGTGGCGTCCTCCGTCACGAGCCAATCATAGTTTCGGCCTGCGATCTGGATCGCGAGCCTCTCCGGGAGAGCAGGCGTTTCCAAAGTGATGCGCGACAGAATATCCCACCAGAACACTGAGGGGTCGCTGAGCGCGTGGGTAGTGACGAAGACGGTCACAGGAGCGTTCATGCGTAGCATGACCGGCACGGCATTTTGCACGACATCCGCATAACCGTCGTCAAAGGTAACTGCCGCGGCATTTCTCGCTGGCTTTCCGTCCCGAAGCCGTTGTGCCAGCCATTGCAGGGGAACAATATCGCGCGCCTTTGTCAGGATTTCGATTTGGCGTGCGAAATTTTGTGGCGAGACCGAGAGTTCCCAAGGATCGACGCGTGGTTCTCCGACGCGATGATACATCAGCACGAGCGGCCGGTTGTAACCGGCAAGCAATCGGCCCCGTCGCAGGAGCTTGCTAAGAGCTTGACGCACTGTCACGCCGCTCGTCGCCTGAAAGCGCGCGCGGCGACAATCACCGGGCAACATGGGTCATGCACATCGAGCATTGCCGAATTCAGCTCATGCTCCGCCAAGCCATAGAGAAACCCGGTAGCCGAATAGGCGTTTCCATAGTGGCGGACTTCGACATTCTCCACCCCGAACCTGTCTGAGAGAAGCCGGCCCAGCGCCGCCGGGGTTATCGACCAGAACCAGCTCTCGCCCCATTCTCCTCGGTCAATCGGGCTTACCCAAGGGACCGTGACCAGAAGCACGCCTCCCGGTTTCAGCATCCGCCATAGGGTTGCAACCGCGACAGGCATGTTGAAAAGGAGGTGCAGGGTCTGGGTGAGCACGATGCAGTCAAATGTCTCGAGCGGCAGGTCGTCGCCGTTGGCCAGATCGCCAACGAAGGTCGTCAGCGGGTGGCCTTCATATCGGTTTAGAACGTCGCTCCTGGCAACTCGACTGCCTCCGAAGCGGGTCGTATAGGCGTTGTCCCCGATCTCCAGAACCCTGCCGGATATGTTCAGCGAACATGATGCGAGGAAAGTCTCGACATAGCGGCGGTCCACTGGCTTGCCGCGATCAAAACCGAAATTTGTGCTGAAGGGCAGCGGGCGGCTGAGGTCACCGAACCGGACGCCCGATCGGCGCCGACTTGACCAGCCCTTGAAACGCTGCCGCAGCATCATGGTGGTCTGCAATGGCGCTGCGAGCGAAACGGCAATGGTGTTCAGGAGCTGACCGCCGAGCGAAGAACGGGATCGAACCGCTGTACTAAGCTGTCCCAGTTGCATGTGCGCATAATAGCGTTTCCAATTTTCGACGCCCTGATGGTAGGCGGCCGTCCAGTCTGGATTGGTCCGCGCAAGATTCCTCTGCCGGCCAAGGACTTTGAGCGCCGCGCGCAACATCATCGGATTGCTGTTGGACATATTCGTTGCGTGCCTGCGGTAATCTGCGAGACACTCCGGGGTGCATGCGGCCTTGTTTGCCCGAGACAGGCGAAGGTAGACGTCGTAATCCTCGCAAGCCCGCAGGGATCGGTCAAATCCGCCAGCAGCCTCCAATGTGCTACGCCGATAGAGCACTGTCGCATGCATTCCAATCAGGTTGCCGGTCAAGAATCCGGCATACGGGTCCTCTCCCACCGGCCTCAGCGGAACTGAATTCCTGACTGCGCCGGCCTCATCGATGTAGCAATAGGCTCCATAGACCAAGGCGCAATCCGGACTGTCATGGAACAAAGCAAGATTGGTAGCGAGCGCCGTCGGGCGCAGCCTGTCATCGGCATCCAGGAACGCGATGAATTCGCCACGTGCTGCCTTCATTCCCGTATTGCGGGCAGCGGCTAAACCCTGGTTTCCTTGGCGGATGTAGTGGACGTCGACATACCGGCGAACAACATTTTCGGGATTGTCCAACGAACCATCGTCCACAACGATGATCTCATCGGGCCGCACGCTCTGGTTCCGGACACTGTCGATCGCTTCCGCGAGAAATCGAGCATGGTTATAGGTCGTAATGACAACCGAGACACAAGCTGCGGCGGGTCTGACGGTCATCTTTCGCCCACTTGGCTCCGCGCAGTCGGGTACCCGGCAAAGGTTAGCCATGCGACTGAGCGCCGACATGCCTCCTCGAAGCCGACCACCGGCTGGTATCCGAGCTCGCGCTCGGCCTTGGCCGACGGGAGTTTCACCCGACACCGGTGCAACAGCGCACGTTCTTCAGATACCTTGATCTTTGGAGCCATAGGCGGCCTCTGATCGAGCCCTGATTTCCGCCACTCGGCATAGCCTACCTTTAGTCCTCTACGAACGGGTCTCGGGAGGCTTCGGACAAGCCGCCGGTAAAGGTCGCCATCTCTCAGCCATTGTGTCCAGTTCGGCGCGAATGACAATGGCGCGGAAACCGAAATCGCAGCCAGGTCGAAGCCCAATGCCTCGGCGATCGGGCGGCAAAGATCTGCCCAACTTATCCGTTCGCGGTCCCCGACCAGATAGGTTCGCCCAGCCGCCTCGGGCACTTCGATGGCAAGCTTGATCGCATGAACGACATTGTCGACATAAGCGCTGTTGCAGATGCCATGGCCGCCATCCACCAGATAGGCAGAGCCGTCGAGGAGATCGTTGGCGAAGCCCCCCGTCCAGCTGGAGCGCGGGCCAAAGACAATTCCGGGCCGCAGCACCACCACCTGGACTGCACCGTCCCGTGACAATTCCCCGAGACGACGTTCAGCACGAACCTTGGCATTGTTGTACTCGACCGTCTGGCCGTCGTGCAGCGCGCTCGTTTCGTCCGTTCCGGGCGGCGGCGATTGGCCATGAACGGATGCGCTACTGAGGTAGACCAGGCGAACGACGCCCGCAGCGGCGGCGGCACGATAGACAGGCTCGACGGCATCGACGATCGTGCGACTATCACCGGCAACTGCATGAACAACGGACTGACAGCCAAGAAGGGCCGCAGTAAGAGCCGGAACGTCATGCGCGTCCGCCACCCTTCCATCGATCGCAAAGCGGGACAGGCTGGCGAAAGCACTCGGCCTGCGAACGATCGGCCTCACCTCAGCCCAGCCGGAAAGATGCAGCAACTCCACTGTCCGGCAACCTATGAAGCCGTTGGCGCCAAGCACGGCAACAGTGCCGGTCATTGTCTGGTCTCGGCGGAAGCAATGACGTGGCGAAAGTCTTCTGCTCCGAGCCAAGGCATGTCCAGCCGTTTCCGTCTGGCATAGCATTCCTCGATTCGCTTGAGCACGTTGCGCCCCGCTGTGGCTGACCCGGAAAGGAGGGTTCCATTTCGGACCGTGTCGACCAAGTCCGAAATCTGATCGCAGAACGCGTCGACGAAATCGCGCGACCGGTCGTCGGTGTCGGTGAAGGAGGCGGTGGCTGCCGTGCGGCATCCTTTCAAGGCGATCTCTACAAGCTCAGTCTCATTGACTGCCCAAGAAATCGAGCCACGTTCGCCCTCAAGACGGTAAAGGTTGGGACGAGCCCAATCACGGCTCAGCCGGACCGTTGCCTCGAAGCCGCCAAAACCTAACCGGACAAGGCAGTTCGCCTCGACGCCGCCCATTGCGTCATCGGCGTAGTGGATTTCATGGGGCTCTCCGAACCACCAGGTCAGGAGGTCAAGGCAATGCGTGCCTATGTCCTGAAGCACGCCACCGCCGGATTCCGCGCGGCTGAAATAGCTCGTCGAAGCGACAGGCCACTGGAAAGGGCCACCCTCAAAACAACAGACACCTTGAATTTTTCCGATCAATCCGCCCTCGACCATGGCCTTTATCGATCGGGTGGCAGGGAACTGCCTTCTGACGAGGCCTGTTGCCACATGCAGATTGTTGGCTGCCGCTACCGCGAGGATAAGGTCCGCGTCGGAGCTGCTCGTGGCCATCGGCTTCTCGCATAGAACATGCATGCCGGCCCGCAACGCCTGCATCGACTGATCAAGATGGTATCGAGGCGGGGAAGCGATGATCGCCACATCGGCGCCCACAGCCAGAAGGCCGTCGAAACTGGCTGCAACCTTCGCTCCGGGCAGCCGCGCCTGTACGACCGCGGCGGATTTCGCTTCGGGATCAAAGATGGCTGCGACTGCGATCTGGCCTCTGCCTTGAAGGCGCGACAGCGCTTCCGCATAGTAGAGCTTCGTGACGGCGCCACATCCGGCCAAAACGAGACGGACAGGCTCACCTTGCCGCAGCCGTGCCGGCTGCCGTTGCACAGTTTCAATTTGGGCGGACAATCTCGCCTCCCTGCTTCGCAACGAGCCGCAGCATACGTCCAATTGTCTTGAGCGACGGATCGAGTTGGAAGGCTTCACTCATTTGCGCGAGGCATCCAGCCCAATCACCAGAGCCAAGCAACCGCCGCCCGGTTTCGAGAGCGCTTTGCGAATAGGTCCGCCGAGCCGATGCGGCGACATCGTCCGCGAGTTCGCTTGGAAGATAGCTCTTGAAAATATCAATCGCCATTCGCGTGTAGGCCATGTCCGCGGCACTCCGGATATGGCGTCCTGTATTCGATTGCGGGTGCATCCGATAAAGCGCAAGGGCTTGCGGTTCGTACCAGACGGGAAAACGAGAAGCGATGCGTATCCACATCTCCCAGTCTTCGCTGCATTTCAGCCGCCGGTCGAAGCCGCCGAGTTCTTCGTAGACCGCGCGTCGGACCGCGATGGACGGCGTCATGATGCGCTGTTCGAGCGCCAATCGGACCACCGCATTCTCAAGCCTTCCGGAGATTGACTGCATTGCAGGTTCGATCGACAACTCCTGTCCGTGGGCGTCCATGAAGACCGTCCGGCAGAACGCCGCTCCTACTCTCGGATCCGCATCGAAACCCCGACCGAGCAATTCGTAAAATTCTGGTCGGACGGCATCGTCGCCGTGCAGGAGATGGACAAGTTCCCCGTGGGCTCGGCTCAGACAGGTATGGAAGTTGCCGATGTGGCCGAGGTTTTGCGGCTGGCGGAAAAAGCCGACACGCCTTCCCCCGATTTCGTTCACGACTTTTTGCGGATCGTCGGACGAACAATCGTCAACCACTTCGATCTGCATATGAGCCGGGTCAGGGGCTTGCGCGAGCACGCTTTGCAGCGTTGAGGCAAGAAAGCGGGCGCTATTATAGACGGGGATCATCACCGACCACTTCGGACGAACAGCCGCCTGTGGCAATGACGGGACCGGATCGCGATTCTCGAAGTTGCGGAAAGCCGTCATCTCCCGAGCACCGAGGATTTCAGCAGGAGCAGTGCCAACCGCGCGATATCGCGTTTCGGCACGTTGTTTCCGCCAGTGCCGCTTCGCAGCAATCGTAGGAAGCACGATCTGGCCGACGGCAAGTCACCTCCGTTCAGATACTGCTTCGACCATTCGTAAAAGTAGCGGGAACAGCCGCCACGGGCAAACTGTGCCCCACGGGCATCCATGACATTCGCCATTCGCCGGTAGAATCCCTCGATCGCATCAAGCCTGAGCGGGCTTGGCAGCGCCGATACAAGCCCACCCGGGTGCAGACGATAGATACCTGCCACCTCGTCGACAAAGGCGAGGTCTGCTGTCTTTGCGCAATGCACATACAGCGGCCAATCAGTAATCGGAAAGAAATCTGCATACCAAGACGGTACATCCCGAACGCACGCGGTTCGCATCATACTGCCGCAAGTGGCGAAGGGATTGCCTTCCCAAATTTCCCTTTGTGTGATTAAGGGCTTCTGATCCCGTGGCGTCCACCGCCGCGACGTGATCTCGTCGCCGTGCGCCACGAGCGCATTGTAAAATATGGCCGAGAGCTCAGGATGCGCGTCAAGATGGGCCACCTGATCTCGCAGCTTGGTCTTGGATGTCCACAGGTCGTCGCCATCAAGGATCGAGACATAGCGCCCGCGCGCAACCCGGAGTCCTCTCGCAACGACCTCGTTGGATCTCAAATTGCTGCCAGAATAGATCGCCGATAGTCTTTCGGGATAATCGGATACATACCGCTCCACGATCTCCCGGGTACCGTCCGTCGAAAAATCTTCGCTGATCAGGATCTCGACACCGGATTCCGTATCTTGCATGAGAACGCTGTCGATCGCTGCCGCTACGTAGCGAGCGTGATTGTAGGTGACAATGAGCACGGTCACACTGACCGTCGGTTCATTCACTGTCCGCTCAAAAGTGCATTCTGCCCTCTGAGCCAAATTGCGGCCCGACGACATCTGCTCTTCCGACAGCAGCAGCTTCTTCATTCCAAGCCTCTAAGGAGAAACGGGCTGTCTGAGCCGCTGCCCTCTTGGGGCATTGCAAAGGTTCCTCGTTCGGGATGCTGCGCCAAATAGCCTCCGCAGGGTCCAAGTTTGCTGTCCATTGCAGCCAGATTGTTGAGCAAGGCACGGTAATCGGTATTCTCGCCGCGATCGAAAAGCTCATCGACAGCGTAGTCCCAGAACGGTTTCCCGATCCCCGAGCTGCGGCCTTCGCGTTCCAGTTTGGTTCCTTGTTTCGCCTTGCGCCGGAAAATGACAAGCGTCGCACCGACGACTTTCGCGAACTGCGAGGGCGATCGCCAGAGCACTCTGGCGAAGTTCATGCCGACGGCAGCAAAGCGGCGCCTTTTAAGCCCGAGCCTGGCGATCTCGACATCGTTACGGAACATCACATCCGATAGGATCGGGCTCACCATCTCGCTGCAGCGAGCAAAGAGGCTCTCGAGCACCATCCGACGCGAGATGAGCATTCGGACGAAATCTTGCGACATGGCTCCTGGCGTTCGGCGGTATCCGACCAAGTGCTCCTTGACGACATCGAATCGGTATTTCGAGGCGATACTCAATTGGAGGAAGAAGTCCTCACAACCCTCCGCACCGTTTTCGCGCAGTCGCGAGGAATAGCCACCCATTTCGAGTAAGACATCGCGCCGGAACATTGCCGAACTTCCGTGACCGATAAAGTTCTGTCCGAGATGCTGCATGAATACCCATCCGTGCGGGTGCATGCGCTTAGGCGTAATGATCGCCTTATCATCGGCATCAATCGTCCGGTAAAGCGTATAGACAAGCCCAACATCATTGCCTGCTGCAGCGAAAACACGCAGCTGCTTTTCGAGTTTGGTTGGGTGCCAGAGATCGTCGGCGTCTATAGGTGCTATATAGATGCCCTTGCTTGCACGTATCCCCGTATTCCGCGCCGACGCGACGCCACTGTTCTTCTGTTGGAGCAGCTTGATACGCGGGTCGTCATTGGATAGTCGGCGGACGATTGATGCAGTTTCATCAGTCGAACCGTCATCAACGACTATTATTTCGATGTTTCTGTAGGTCTGGTTTATCACCGACGCCAAGGTGCGTTCGATAAATTGTTCTGCGTTGTAGGCAGGGATAATGACAGCCACGAATGCGTGAGTAGGACATTGTGAGTTGCTCGTAGAACAACTCCCCTTGGTGCGGCCACTTCCCTTCACTGTCACCCGGCCTCTGAGCTCTGCATGTACTGCTAAACGGCCGCTGTCCGGCTCACTAACATTTGGGGCCACGCACACTGGACGGCCCTCGCGCGGCCTTCTTAGGTGGCCGATCCATTCTCTTTGTGCCACAGCCCATAGCGTATTTTCCTTTCGCCCCTGGCCGACTTGGGGTTCGAAAACTCACGCAATAGCCCACGCTGCACCCTGACTAAGTGACCCAAAATGATCTCGCCCGTGCGTAGAGCCGCCCACGCAGAGTGGCGGATCCGAGAGTATCTGCTGTTTCCTGCAATCTAGGCCCCTGGATGGCGAGTAGATAGATCGTCAAAAGCGGTACCCGTTAAGGAAAATTCGCGACCGTTTCGGGATGCCGCGAGAATAAACGGTCTCTTTGCTGCGCGCGTTCACGAATGTCACGAGCTGACTGAATCGCACCCAAGACTGCGGAAATTCGCCTTCCATCTGGAGTTCGCCCCTGGGACCGGACAAATTGAACAAGCAGGATTGCCGGCTGATGGCGCGCGATCAACCTACTACGATCAGCCCGGCACCGCCGTGGATGACACAGCGCTCGTCGAGACGATGGGTCAAATCTCCGACAGCTTCGAAGCTTACGGCTATCGCCGCATGCAGGCGGCGCTGCGGCAGCGCGGCATCGTCGTCAGCCCCAAGAAGGTCAGGCGGTTGATGCGCGAGCGTGATCTGCAGCCCAGGATCAGGCGCCGCTTTGTCGCTGGCTGCCTCCGCCCGCCCGATGATGAAGAGCGGGGATGCCTCGCCCTGATCGATGCGGCACAGGAATTTCCAGATAGACCTTACTGCCATCGTCGAAGGGCGCGCGTCGGCCTCACCCGGTGCCCCGGCAACGGCCGCCTTCGGCGGCAGGACATCGCCGTATATGTCACGACCTTTGCCGGGAAGAATGCTTGCGAATCGCTGCGGAGATCGCCGCCAGGCCACCCCGCAGTTCGTCCTCAAGAGGATAGAGGAAGCCGACACGCATGTGGTTGCGCGGCATCTCGAACCAGTGGCCCGGACCGACATAGGTGCCATAGCTTTCCAGCAGGTCGGCGTAAAAGTCGTCGAAATCGAATCCCGGACCATGACGGAAACGGGGGAAGCAGACCACGCCGCCCTGGGGCTCGACCCATTCGATCAGCTCGTCGCTCTCAATCCAATCGCGCATGATGGCAAGGCGTCCGGCCAGCACTGGCGCCTGCGCGGCGAGGAAGGCGTCGCGGCCTTCCAGGATGCGGGCGCCGATCCACTCGTCGACGACGCTGCCGCAGATGCCGATCTGCTCCTTCGCCGCCAGGAAGCGCTCCATCAAGTGCACGTCGCGCGTCATGATCCAGCCCACGCGGATGCCCGGCGCGCCGTAAGCCTTGGACAGCGAAGCCACACTGATCGCGGCGGGGCTGAGCGAGGCAGCGGGGGGCAGCATCTCGCCATGGGTCAGGTCGCGGTAGGTTTCGTCCACCAGTAGCCTGCATCCCGCCTTTTCGACCAAGGCGATCAGCGCGTCCAGTTGAGGGCGGCCGATCATCGTGCCGGTTGGGTTATGCGGGCAGGTGATGCTGATATAGCGGGTGTTCGGGCGCAGAGCGCTGGCGACGGCATCGATGTCGAGGCCGAACCGATCGTCGAATTTGAGGTCGATAAAGGTGATGCCGCAGCCGATGGCGCGCGGCGTCTCGATGTTAGTGGCATAGTTCGGCCGCACCACGACAAGATGGTCGTCGCGCGATAGAAGCGTGGTGGCGATGATGAACAGCGCGCCAGCGGCGCCGGCGGCCACCAAAACGTTGTTGGGGCCGAGGCCCTTGCCCTGCGCGGCTACCAACGCCCGAAGCTCAGGGTCGCCGCGATGCTCGCCATAGGGCAGCAGCAGGTCAGGGACGGAGAGATGGAAATCGGACAGCTTACGGTCTCGTACGGAGCTTTCCGACAGGTTGAAGCGAATGCGGTCATAGCCGTATTCCTCCGGTGATTCCTTCTCGATCACCATGCGTGCGTAGTCCATGCTTTCCCCCGTCAGGCTGCCAGCCGGGCGACGGCCAAAACGGCCTGGTCGACCTCGTCTGCTGTGGTGTAATGCGATAGGCCGAGCCGAGCGACGCCGCCTTGCTCGCGCAGGCCGAGCAGGCCGGAGGCTTCATAAGCGTAGAAATCGCCGGCCCAGCCGAAGATGTTTTCGCCCGCCAGCGCGGCTGCGATCTCCTGCGGCGACCTCTTGGCCAGCCGGAAGCTGAAGGTGGGCACACGGGCGTCCAGCCGGTTGCGGCTGGCGATGCCGCAGAGCTTGAAACCGGGAATGCCGGCAACACCCGCCAGGAACCGGTCCATCAGTCCGGCTTCGTAGTCGGTCGCCGCCTCCAATCCCGCCACGATGCGCTGGCGCAGCGGCGCGGCAACGTCGACGCCGGCGCACTGCTCGCCGAGCCAAGCGATGTGCTCGATCGCCGCCTGCGTGCCGGCCTGCGCCTCGAAGGAGGGAGTGCCGGGGGTGTGGCGCCACGGCATGTCGAAGGAGGCGGGCCGCACCTTGAGCGGCGTGAGCCGGTCGCGCAGCTCCGGCCGTATATACATGACCCCGGCGTGCGGACCGAAGAACTTGTAGGCAGAGCATGCGAGCAGGTCGCAGCCGATCGCCGACACGTCGAGGGCCAAATGCGGCGCCGACTGCACGGCATCGACCATGGTGACGGCGCCGGCAGCTTTACCAGCAGCCACGATACGGGCAACGTCGTTGACGGTGCCAAAGATGTTGCTCGCGTGATTGCAGGCAACCAGACGCGTGCGCGGGCCGATCAGTTCGTCCAGCATGTCGTAGCGATATTCGAAGGTTTCGGTATCGAACTCGAGCCAGCGGACGGTGACGCCACGTTCCTCGGCTGCGATGATCCACGGGCCGACATTGCCATCATGGTCCATGCGGGTAAGCACGATCTCGTCGCCCGGTTTCCAGTCGCGTGCCACCATGCGCGAAAAATGGAAGATCAGCGAGGTGCTGTTGAGGCCGAAGACGATCTCGTCCGGCTGTGCACCGAGCAAGGCGGCCGCCGCTGCATGCGCTCCCACCAAGATGCGGTCGCTATCACGCGAGGTGTGGAAGGCACCGCCCTCGTTGGCGCAGCTTCGCAGCATCACCTCGCTCATGCGCTCGACCACGCGTGCCGGTACTTGCGAGCCGCCCGGCGCGTCGAGATAGATACGTGGCTTGCCGTCGTCGGTGATCGCCAGCGCCGGGAAGGCCCCGCGCACCGCCTCGATGTCCCATCGTCCAGTCGTCATGGAATTCCCTTTCAGGTCGGTCGCACCGCCGCGATCGCGGCCGTCAGTTCGTCGTAGTCGAAATTCCCGCCGCACAGCACGATCGCATTGACTTGGCCGCGGTACCGTTCCGGGTGCTTCATCAGCCCTGCCATCGCTAGGCCGGCTGCACCCTCGACCAATAGATGCTCTTCGATCGCGAGACGGGCGAGCGCGCCGGCGAACTCGGCTTCGGAACAGATGACCACATTGTCAACGACCGACCGGGCGAGGCCGAGCGTGACTGAATCCTCATCCATGCCGCCGGCGACGCCGTCGGCCAACGTCGGCAAGTGCTCGACATCGATCACCTTGCCCGCTTCCATCGACGCTGCCAGCGCCATGCTGTTGGCGGCCGCGCAGCCGATGATCCGCGTGCGCGGACTGAAGGCCTTCATCACGGCGCCGATGCCGCCGATCAACCCGCCGCCGCCCATGGCGATGAAGACATTGTCGATACGCGAATGCTCTTCCAGCAGTTCGAGCCCGATCGTGCCCTGGCCAGCAACAACGTCGGGATCGTTGTACGGAGATACGTAGACGAGTCCCTTCTCCTCGCCCAGGCGGCGCGCGTGCGCCTCGGACTGGCCGCTTTCGTCGCCATGCAGGATCACGTCGACGCCAAAGGACCGTATGCGCGCCAGTTTGGCCTTCGTGACATTGTGCGGAAGCACGACCGACAATTTTCGGAACAGGCGCGACGCCGCAAAGCTGGAGGCTATGCCGTGGTTGCCGGACGAGGCGGTGACGAACGGCCGGCCCCCGGTCGCATCGTCCATCGCGGTCAGCTTCGAGAAGGCGCCTCGCGCCTTGAAGGAGTTGGTGAACTGGAAATTTTCGTATTTGAACAAAACGGTGCTACCGATCGCGTCGCCGACGGCGGACGCGCCCAGCAGCGGCGTCTTCGCGATGTGGCCGCGGATGCGGGCATGCGCCCGCACGGAACGCGCGGCAGCGGCGGCGATGTCACCTTCGTTCGACATGGTTCTGTCCTGGGTCAAGAGTTTGCGGCTGTGCCGGCGCTCGCGAGGATGGCGCTGGCGATTGCCGCGTCCTCTGCGCCGAGGCCGGTCAGGTCGGCGATGCTGATGTCACCAGGCTTGCGCGTCAATGAGCCAGTCCGCAGCGATACGCCGATCTCACCGATCCGCTCTGGCTCGACGAGGCCGGCCGCGATGGCATGAGCGAACTCGCCATGGTCGATGCTCTGCAGGGCCGAATCGGCGAGCAACGTGTTGGCGCGCGCGACCAGCGTATTCTCCAATTCCTGTTTGCCGGGCGCATCGGCTCCGATGGCTGTAATGTGCGTGCCGGGCGCGATCCATTCAGCGCGCACCAGCGGCGCGGTCGCGGGCGTCGTGGTGACAATCACTTGTGAATCGGAACAAAGGTCGGCGAGCGAGCCGACTGGCGATACCTGGAGGCCAAGGTCGGCCACGTCGGCGGCGAAGCGTCCCGCCGCCGCTGGCGAGCGGCCCCATACCGCGACCGAAAGCGGCTCGCCGTGAGCCAGCGCTCGCAGCGCGCGTAACTGCATGCGTGCCTGGGTTCCGGTGCCGACGATGCCGAGGCGCGTCGCGCCCTTAGGCCAGCACAGCCGGGTCGCCAGCGCGCCGGCATAGCCAGTGCGCCAGTCGGTCAGCATGCCTTGGTCGAACAGCAGTGCTACCGGTTCGCCTGTCATGGCCGACAGCGCCACCATCATGCCGTTGCCGCTTGGAAGGCCCTTGGTCGGATTGTCGTAGAACCCAGTCGCGACTTTGACGACGAAGATCGACGCGCCCGATACATGGGCGCATTTCACATGGCAATCGCCGTTCGCCGCCGCGAATCCCATGTGGACGACGGGCGGCTGCTGGACTGCCCCGGCGCTGTAGGCGACGAGGCTTTCGCGAACGGCCGCAATACCGGCGGCGTGGTCGAGCCGCCGCAGGATCTCCGCCCGGTCGAGGATGAGCGGCATGTTTGCGGCTGGCCTAGCCATGGTCGTTCCGTTCAGGCCGCCGAGCGGGCAAGGCCGCGCAGGAAGAGCTGCACACGTTCCAACCCGCCTTCCAGGACATGCGCCGGCGCGCCGATGCCGACGCGGAAATAGCCGTCCATGCCGTAGACGTCGCCCGGCGCGACAAGCACGCCCTGCTCGTCCTTGACGCGATGCGCCAGCTCGGTCGAATTTATCGGCAAGTGATAGCGCACGAATGCCATGCCGCCTGCCTGCGGCGGCGCCAGCGAGACCAGCCCCTCGTTGGCGCGGACCCAGCGCACCATCATGTCGACATTGCGTGACAGGAGGTCCCGGCTGCGGTCGAGGATCGCCTTGCGGCGCGCCGGCTGCAACACCATCGACGCGACCAGTTCGCTGACCGCGCCGGTAGTGATGGAGGTATAGTCCTTGCGCTGCCAGGAGGCATAGATCTCGGCAGCGGGGCCGACCAGCCAGCCGATGCGCAGGCCCGGCATCGCCATCGCCTTCGACAAGCCGCTGGTGACGATGGCTTTCTCATAAAGGTCGACGCTGCTCGGCGGCTCGAGGGTACCGTATTCGGCTCCCTTGTAGACCTCGTCCGTATGTAGCCAGATGCCGTTGGTGCGTGCGATGGCCACAATTTCCCCGAGCAGGTCCGCCGGCACCACGCGTCCGGTCGGATTGTTGGGCGTGCAGAGCGTGATGACCTTGGTGCGGGGCGAAATCGCCGCGCGGATGTCGGCCGGATCGGGCAGCCAGCCCAGTTCCTCGCGCAGCGGCACATCACGTACCACCGCGCCGAGCGCCTTCGCCCATCCCCTGATCTGCAGGTAGTTGGGGACGACGACGATGATCTCGTCGCCCGGCTCCAGCAGCGTCATCGCCATCAGAAAATTGGCTTCGGCCGAGCCGTTGGTGACCATCACCTCGTCGGCCGTACGATTCTTGTATGTGGCCGCGATCGCCTCGCGAAGGACGACGGCACCGTTCGTCCAGCCGTAACCGAGTTCGGCGGCAAGCACCTTTTCGCGTTCCTCCGGGCTCAGCAGTTCGTTGAGCGAATAGGGGTGTACCCCGCTATCGGAGAGGTTGTACTCGACGATGTTCTCGTAGAGCGACTGGATGCGTTCGAGGGTGAATTCTTCGATCTGCATGTGTGTACGATTCCTCTTCTTCAGGAAGCCGCGCGGGCCGGTGAGGTCGCGTTGGCCAGGATGCCTAGCACAGTTCTGTGCAACTCAGGTGTGGCGCTGGCCACGACGGAACGGCGGCCGGAACGGATCGTCAGCTCGCCGCCCTGCCAGTCGGTCATGACGCCACCGGCGTTACGCACGATCGGGATCAGTGCGCAATAATCGAAGGCGTCCAGCCCCCCGTCCACATTGATGTCCAGCGCGCCGTCGGCGACGCGGCCATAGGCATGGCAACCGCCGCCATAGACGCTCCAGCGCACCTGGCGGCGCAGCCTCTTGTAGGCGGCCGTATCCTTGTCGTCGAAGGATTCCGGGTTGCCGTTGCCGACAAGGGCCTCGCTAAGGTCCTGGCAGGCGCGCGTGCGTACGGGCTTGCCGTTGAGGGTGGTCGGCGAACCGTCGGCGCCCAGCCAGCGCTCGTTGGTGACGGGATTGTCGATGACCCCGAGCATGGGAACGCCGTTGCGGGCCAACGCGATCAGCGTGCCGAAGGTCGGAATGCCGGTGATGAAGGCTTTGGTGCCGTCGATCGGATCGATGACCCAGACCCATTCCGCGTCGAGGCCGACGGACCCAAATTCCTCGCCGAGGATGCCGTGGTCGGGATACGCCTCCTGGATGCGCGCGCGCAGCCTCTCCTCGACCTCCCGGTCTACCGCGGTGACAGGGCTTGCATCGCCCTTGGAAACGAAGCCGTGTTGCTCGCTGAGCGCTTCCTGGATTGTCGCCCGGCTGACGTCTGCCAGCGAACCGGCGAAAGCCGTAAAGGTCTTGGGGTCAGATGCCGGCATTGTCGGCTCCCTCTATGAGTGGGGTTGCGGGTTCGTCCAGAGGACGCGTGTGTCGTGAAAGCCTGTATTCGAGGGCGCGCAACGCCGTGGTGAGCACGTAGGTAATGGTGAGGTAGATAAGCGCCGCGGTGATGAAGAGCTCATAGGGCGCGAAGGTGCGGGCGACGATCGTGTTGGCGGCGCCGGTCAGCTCCATGACGGTGATGGTCGAGGCGAGTGATGTGGATTTCAGCATGCTGACCACCTCGTTGCCGTAAGCCGGCAGGGCGATGCGGAAGGCGCCCGGCAGGATGATCGTGCGGTAGGTCAACGCCGTCGACATGCCGCAGGCACGCGCCGCCTCGATCTCACCGGCTGGCACCGCCTCGATGGCGCCGCGCAGGATGTAGGCGGTGTAGGCGGCCGTGTTCAGGCTGAAGGTCAGAATGGCGCAGACCCAGGCCTGGCGCAGATATGGCCACAGAAAGCTGTCGCGAACGACCTCGAGCTGGGCGAGACCGTAATAGACAAGGAAGATCTGGACCAGGAGCGGCGTGCCGCGGAAGAAGTAGATGTACCAGTGCAGCAGGAGGCGCACCGGCGCCGGGCCGCTGACGCGCAGGATGGCGACGGGAAGTGCCACCGCCATGCCGCAGAAGAGTGAGGCGACGAGCAGTTCGATCGTCGTGACGGTGGCCGATAGCAGCGCCGGCAGGCTCTCGACCATAAGCTCGAAGTTCATCGCGCCAGCTTCCTCTCGCCGCGCGTCGCACGCCGTTCCAGCGCGTCGACAATCGAGGTGTTCAGTATGGTGAGCAGGAGGTAGATCAGCGCCGCGGCGAGGTAGAAGCGGAAGGGTTCGCCATTGACCTGCGTCGCCATGGTGGAGATGCGCATCAGCTCCTCCAGCCCGACGATGGAGATAAGCGACGTGTCCTTGATGAGCGAGATCCAGTTGTTGCCGAGGCCGGGCAGCGCGTAGCGCCACATCAGCGGCAGGCGGATGTGGATGAAGCTGGTCGCGGCCGACATGCCGAAGGCATCTGCCGCCTCGATCTCGCCCTTGGGGATGGCGAGATAGGCGCCGCGCAGCACCTCGGCCGCGTAGCCGCCGAAGACCAGGCTGAGCGCGAAGACGCCGGCCGGCATCGCCGGCACTTCGAGAAAGCGGATGCTGGGGTCAATCATCTTCGCCAAGCCGGTCAGGGCCACCGTGCCGCCGAAATAGGCGATGAGGATGATGAGGAGTTCGGGCGTGCCGCGCACGACCAGAGTGAAGCCCCGGCCGATGGCGCGCAGCACACAGTTCGAGGAGAGCTGTGCCAGCGCGCCGAGAATGCCCCAAACGAGGCCGACCGCCAGCGACAGCAGCGCGACCTCGACGGTGGTCATGAGCCCGCGCGCGACCTCCAAACCCCATCCCTGGAAAATGTCCATCTGCCGCTCCTGCGGTGGCAAGAAGAAAGACGCCGGCCATCGGGTGAAATGGCCGGCGATGAACCGTACGGCTCGGCCTAGTTCGATGCCGGCAGCACGCTGAACGTCCAGTACTTGTCGTTGATGGTCTTGAACGTGCCGTCGTCGATCATGGCCTTCATCGCCTTGTCGAGCTCGTCGCGCAGGCCGGCATCGTCCTTGCGCATGCCGATGCCCACGCCTGGCCCGAAATACTTCACGTCCTTGATCTCCGGACCGATGAATTTGTAACCCTTGCCTCGGTCCTTGTTGAGGAAGTCGTTGGCGAGCTTGATCGGGCCGGCGAAGACGAGATCGGTCCGCTTGGAGGTCAGGTCGAGCAGCATGTTGTCGGCCGTGTCGTAGAGCTGGATCGTGGCCTCAGGAAAGTTGTCTCGCATGTAGTTCTCGTAAGTTGAGGCACGCTCGATCCCGATGGTCTTGCCCTTGAGACCATCGGGGTTGGGCTTGCCGTCGTCCGTCAGCGGCTTGGCATCGCTTCCGTCCGGACCGACGAACCGGGCGGTGGAGGAGCGGTACGGGATCGAAAAGTCGATGCTCTTCTTGCGCTCGTCGGTGATCGACATCGACGCGGCGAGAAGATCGAACTTGCCGGCGACAAGGCCCGGAATAAGCGAATCGAAAGGCATGCAGACAAAGGAGGCGTCGGCGCCGAGGCGCTTGACAACTTCCTTCGCGACATCGATGTCGAAGCCGCGCAACTCGCCGTTCGCGTCCTTGTAGTTGAACGGCGGGTATGTGCATTCACTGCCGACGCGCAGGTCGCGCGCCGAGACCTGCGTGGCGAAGGCGGCGAGGCCGGCCGCAAGCATCAAGACAAGTTTTTTCATCATGTTCCCCTGTTGTTTGTCCTGTTCAAAGAACGCGCTGCAGGAAGGCCCGGCAGCGCGCCGATTGCGGATCGCCGAGAACCTGTCCCGGCGGGCCGCGCTCCTCCACCATGCCCTGGTGGAGAAAGAGCACCTCGCGCGAGATCTCGCGCGCGAAACCTATTTCATGGGTGACGACGATCATCGTGCGTCCTTCTTCGGCGAGCGTGCGCATGACCGAGAGCACCTCGCCGACCAGTTCCGGGTCGAGCGCGGAGGTCGGCTCGTCGAACAGCATCAGCTTCGGCTCCATCGCCAGCGCGCGGGCGATGCCGACGCGCTGCTGCTGGCCGCCGGAAATATGCGCGGGGTAGTGGTCGCGCTTCTCGAACAGCCCGACCTTGGCGAGATAGGCCCCGGCTCGCTGCCGGGCCTCCTGTTTGGACAGGCCGAGCACCTTCATCGGTGCAAGCATCACGTTGTCGAGCACGGTGCGCTGGCTCCACAGATTGAAGCTCTGGAAGACCATGCCGATGCGGCTGCGGATGCGATTGATCTGGCGCGCATTCAGCTTCGCGCGCCCCGAACTGCGATCCAGCGTCAATTCCTCGCCTTCCACCGCGATCGTGCCGGCGTCGGGAATTTCCAGAAGATTCATGCAGCGCAGGAAGGTGCTCTTGCCCGACCCGCTGGCGCCGATCATGGTGATCACGTCATGGGCATGGGCGACCAGGTCGACGCCTTTCAAGACTTCCAGAGCGCCGAAGCTCTTACGGATGTTATTTGCCCGCAGGACGGTGTTTTGGTCCATGTCCACTTGGTGCCCTTGCCTCCCGATCGGCTGGACACGGAGATTGTCCCGGAAGCGCGGCTGCCCAAAGAGCCAATTTCGCCGACGGGCAGCGGACCAATTCCAGTCCCGTGGGCTGTGAATGCGTCGTCAACCGTGTTCGAGGATAGTCTGCGCGAGGATGTCGACGCAACGCGGGATGCGGCGGACCGACGTGTTGCCGAAGCCCAGCACAAGACCCCTCGGCTTGGTTTCCCGGCGTGCGTAGCGCGAGAGTGGTGGGCAGTCCAGCCCCTTCTGGAGCAGTGTTCGCGATACGGCCACGTCGTCAAACGGTTCGCGTGCGTGGACGGTCAGGTGCAGGCCGGCGTGAACGTCGGGAACGTCGAAGCCGTCTCGCAGCTTTGCGCGCAGGCATTGTGTCAGGCAGGCGGCGCGATCGCGGTAGATGGTGCGCATACGCCGAAGGTGCGAGGCGAGTCGCCCCTGGTCCATGAAGTCGGCGACCAGCGCCTGGTCCGGTAGCGGTGCGTAGAAGGAGAAAATACGCTGGGCGAGGGCGAACGCCTCGACCAGCGGCATCGGCGCGATCAAATAGGCGAGCCGCAGGCCGGGCGCCAGCATGCGGTTGAACGAGCCGGCATAGATGACCCGCCGCGGATCGCGCGCGTAGAGCGTCGTCTGCGCTTCGCCCGACCAGCGGATCTCGCTATTGGAATCATCCTCGAATATCCAGCCGGGCCGGTCCGCCGCCCAATCAAGCAGCTTTTGCCGGCGATCCGACGTCATCGTGCAGCCGAACGGCCATTGCTCGGTCGGGGAGACAACGGCCATACGCGCCTCTCGGACCATCACGCCGGCGGCTTCTGTATCGAAGCCTTGCCTGTCGAGCGGGGCGGGAACGGTGACAAGGCCGAAGGCTTCCAGCGTGGCGATCTCGGGCATGTGGCAAGGATCCTCGACCAGAACGGTGTCGCCGCGGTCGAGCAGAACATGAGACGCGAGAGCGGCCGCTTGCAGCGTATTGCCGATGACGATGATCTGTTCGGGACGACAGTTGATCGCTTTAGCCTCCGCCAGATAGCCCGCGATGCGGGTGGCCAGCAGTGGCGCGCCGCGCGAATAGTCATAGCCGGTGTGGGCGCTGGCGTGCTCGCGCCAGCGGCGGCTAGCGATCTGAGCGAACTCGTCATAGGGGAACTCGTTCAGCGCCGGCACGCCGGCGCTGAGATCGTAGGTCTCGATGCGTTCGGCTGGCAGGTTCATGTCGAGCAGCGCCTGGCCGCGGCGCGAGGGTGCCGGGAGCGCATTTGGACCTGACACCGGTATGACCGCCGTCTCGGCTCGGGGGTGATTGTCTTCCGGCAGCATGGTTTCGACGAAGGTGCCGGCGCCGATCCGACGTGCGACATAGCCCTCCGTGGCAAGTCGCTCATAGGCGAGGACAACGGTGTTGCGCGAGAGCCCGAGTTCCTCGGCCATGACGCGGCTTGGCGGCAGGCGCGCTCCTGGCGCCACGATGCCATCCCGTATCCAGCGGCGTAACTGCTCGAAAAGTTGCTCGTTCAACGGCGTGCCACGGCTGCGGTCGAAGACGATCCTGTTCCAGCTCGGATAGTTGAAAGCGTGCATGTCTGTTCACCGGCTACGGCGGGACCTCACGAGCGGCGACGCAGCCATAAGGATGATCTTCCTATCGAATTGAAATCACCCTATCACATGACGAACGATGAGCAGAAAGCCTTCTCTGCATGCGTCGAATGCCAGCTTTCAGCCACTGGCAGCGTTCACCAAATGGCCGAGATGCACGCGCAAATTGTTCACGGCTCCACTCGTGAAGTGGAGCCGCTCTTGATCACACCTCAGTTGCCTCGGCAAGTTCGAGAGCATCTTCTACATCGACTCCCAGATAGCGGACCGTGTTCACGATCTTGCTATGACCGAGCAAAGACTGGATGGCTCCCAGAGGATAACTGACCTCAATCCAACAAGCATGTTTCTGACAGCTCAGCCTCCGCACGTCGACAGAGCCGGTTTGGGCGGGCCCGGTCCTTTCCGAATGATTCTCTCTGCTGCTCAGCCGCCGCCAAAGGTTTGTGCCCCTCCGAGCACAGGAACCGTTATTGACCGCTGAATGCCGCAAAG
The DNA here is from genome assembly GCF_006442185.1 of Mesorhizobium sp. B2-4-1. Classification (NCBI taxonomy): domain Bacteria; kingdom Pseudomonadati; phylum Pseudomonadota; class Alphaproteobacteria; order Hyphomicrobiales; family Phyllobacteriaceae; genus Mesorhizobium; species Mesorhizobium sp. B2-4-1. The sequence goes on from NZ_VFVN01000014.1 coordinate 42,466, forward strand.
CTTTTTTCGAAGCGGTCGACGACATCCTCGATATCGGACATTGCCAAGCAAAGCGGCGGACACATGCGGATGACATTGCGGTACGGTCCCGAGCGGCTGGCGACGAGCCCGTTGCGGCGCGTTTCCTCGAAAATGGCGAGCGTCTCCTCCGGCGCCGGCTCTTTCGTCGCGCCGTCCTTGACGAGTTCGATCGCAAGCATAAGCCCACGGCCCCTGATATCGCCGATGATTGGAAAGCGCTCCTTCATGTCGTTAAGGCGACCCTTGAGCACCGCGCCAACATCCCGGGCGTTCTCCTGGAGTCGTTCCTCTTTTATGACCTTTAGCACGGCTCGGCCGGCCGCGCATGCCACCGGATTGGCGCCATAGGTGTGGAACAGAAATTTATCGGCCATGGATTCAGCGACATCTCGCTTGGCGATGACCGCGCCGAGCGGGATGCCGTTGCCCACACCTTTGGCGATGACGACGATATCGGGCACAATGCCATGGGATTCAAACGCCCAGAAGGCATCGCCGGTTCGGGCGACACCGGATTGCACTTCATCAATGATACAGAGACCGCCGGCCGCGCGGACACGCTCGACAGCGCCGGCAATGTAGCCCGGCGGCATCGGCACGATGCCGCCATAGCCCTGCACCGGCTCGATAATCATGCCGGCCAGCCCGCCGCTGGTTGAACTCGCTATGGCGCGCTCGACCTCGTCGAGATAGGGCTGCAAGCCTTCGCCATGAATGCCGCGATACTGGTTGGGCTCGGCCACGAAAGTGACCCCGCCAAGCTGGGGCACGGGATGGCGAAAACCCGCTATCCCGGTCACCGACTGCGCGCCGAAAGTGGCGCCGTGATAGCTCGAGGCAAGCGCCAGCATGTCGATGTTGCCGGTATGCGAGCGCGCCATCAGCAGCGCAAGATCGATCGCTTCGGCCCCGCTGTTGGTGAAATGTACGACCCAATCGTGACCGGCCGGCATCGTTGCCACCAGTTCCTCCGCGTACTGAGCCGGAACCGGGTGGTAGAACATCGTCGTGCAATGCGTCAGTTCCGCCAGTTGCTCGGTGGCCGCCTTGACCACCTGCGGATGCGCGTGGCCGACCGAGATGCAAAGGTTCATGCCGAGCAGGTCGATGTATTTACGATCCTTCTCGTCCCAGACATACTGGCCCTTGCCGCGCTTGAGGATCAGCGGGTCCTTGTAAGGAACGAACTTGCGCTGCGTGGCCGAATAGAAGCGGTTCCGCCGATCGACGATGGCCTCGGTCGACCAGTCGATGTCCAGGTTGGAATGGACGTGCGGAGCGTTCATGCCGTGTCTCCCGTGTTGCGAACTCCTGGATTGAAAACACGGAATGCGCGGCGCGCACACCGCCAAACCTCCTTATCAGGATAACTGATGGAGTTGATTAGTCATGCGACGAGGGGCGATCGACGGCATAGCAGTCGGCGGGAAGGCCAGGCAGGCGGGTGCTGATCGCGTTGGTCAGCACTTCCGCGGTACGCGTGGCGAAAGCCTCGGGGAGGTTTCCGAGCTCCCGCTCGCGCGCGACCAGAAGGATGTTGCGCGACAGCCCGGTGAACGGCAAGGGATGGACGTCAATCTCCATACCCTCCGCCAGCCCGTCGATGAGCAGGGTCGGCGTCAGGATCGCAAAGCCCATGCCGGCCGCGACCGGCGCCATCACCACGCTGGAGCGGTCACCTTCCATGGCACGCGGGATCTCGATGCGCAGGCGGCTCAGATGCTGGTCGACGCGCAGGCCAACCGGCGTCTCGCGCGAGAAGCGCACGAAGGCGAGCTTCTTGGAGAGCTTGACGATGTCACCGACATCGCCGGCAAAACCCTTTGGCGTCACCAGCAGGAATTTTTCGGTCATCACAGGATAACGCGTCAGTCCCTCGATCTCGAACAGCTCGCCGGAGGTGACGGCGAGGTCGGCGCGGCGGGCCCGCAGCAAGGCGACGTGGTCGGTCGCCAAACCCGCGAACAGGCTGAGCTCGGGAATGCCGAAACCCTTGCGGGCAAGGACCGAAAGCGCCGGCGCCAGCGTGGTCGCGATCGACGCCAGAAGCGCGATGCGCAACAGCGGCAGCGGTGCTGCATTGACGCGGCGCGCGTCGGTGCGCAGGCCCTCGACCTCGGCGAGTATGGCAACGGCGCGGCGATGCAGCGCGATGCCGGCTTTGGTGAGCTCGATCGGCCGCAAATTGCGATCGATCAGGCTGACGCCGAGCGCGCTTTCCAGGTTCTTCAGGTGCTGCGAAGCGGCCGATTGCGTCATGCCCAGCATCTGTGCCGCTTGGGTGACGTGCCTGGTCTCGACGATGGCGACGAAAACCTCGATCGATCGGAAAAGGTTGAAATCGAAACTGCCGCTCTTCACCCGCAACTCCGCCCGTGAAGCATCATAAGTTTTCCTAATGTTGCGAAATTTGGGTTGAACGCAAGTGGTTTAGCGGGAAAAGATCGCGCTGTTCCAATCCAGCGAAGGTATCCCACAAGGTGAATGGCAGCGCACGCATCGTGATCATTGGCGGCGGTGTCATTGGCCTCGGCATAGCCTATCACCTTGCCGAACTGGGCGTGAGCGATGTCGTCCTTCTGGAGCGCCACCAACTGACCAGCGGCACATCCTGGCACGCCGCCGGAATCGTCGGTCCGTTACGCGCCAGCCTCAACCTGACAAGGCTGGCGCAATATGCGACCGAGCTGTTTCCACGCCTCGAGAAAGTGACGGGCCAGGCGTCCGGCTACCGCCGCACCGGCGGCCTGTGGCTGGCGCGACGTGCGGAGCGCATGGACGAACTGAAGCGCATCGCGCATTTGGGCGATGTCTGCGGCCTCACCGTTGAGATTGTCGATCAGGCGGGCGTGGCCGAGCACGTGCGCGGCATCGTCACCGATGGCGTCGAGGGCGCGCTGTGGGTCGAGGAAGACGGCCAGGCCAATCCAGTTGATATCTGTGCGGCCTATGCAAAACGGGCCCGCGCCGCCGGTATCCGCATCCTCGAGGGGTTAGCCTGTTCGGGCATCGTGACCCGCAACGGCCGGGTCGCTGGCGTCAAGCTGGCCTCCGGCGTCACCATCGATTGCGAGACCGTCGTCAACTGTGCCGGCGCCTGGGCGCGCGATATCGGCGCGCACGCCGGCGTTCCTGTGCCGCTGCAGGCCGTCGAGCACATGTATGTCGTGACGGAGCCGATCGCCGGTCTGCAGGATCCGTTTCCCATCCTGCGCGACCTCGACGAAGGCATCTACATCAAGGGCGATTCCGGCAAGCTGGTGTTGGGCGGCTTCGAGCCGAACGCCAAGCTCTTCGATGTTCGCGGACCGGCTGGCGACAGGCCATTCCTCGAACTGCCCGAGGATTGGGAGCAGTTCGAGCCTTTCATGTCGGCCGGACTGAAACTCCTGCCGGCGCTGTCGCAGACCGGCATCAGGCACTTCATGAATGGCCCGGAGAGTTTTACCCCCGACACGCGGCCGCTGATGGGCGAGTCGCCCTATCTGCGCGGCTTCTATGTCGCCGCCGGCTTCAACTCGACAGGCATGATGTCGTCGGCCGGCGCCGGCAAGGCCATGGCCGAATGGATCGTCGACGGCGAGCCCAGCCTCGATCTGTGGGCGCTTGACATCGCCCGCTTCGACCGCGCCGCCGCGGCGCGCTCTTTCGTCGGCGCCAGGATGGAGGAAGCGGTTGCCGACCTCTTCCGCATGCATTGGCCTTACAAGCAGGCCGCCGCCGGGCGCGACGTGCGGCGTTCCGCCTTTCACCGTACGTTCGCCGAAGCGGGTGCTGTGTTCGGCGCGCCGACCGGCTGGGAGCGACCGCTCTGGTTCGGCGGCACGGAGACGCGCGGCTATTCCGTCGGCGCTCAGAAATGGTGGAGCCCGGCCAGGGCCGAAGCCGAGCGAATGGCGCAAGGCGTTGGCCTGTTCGAGCTTTCGCCCTTCACCAAGATCGATGTGCGTGGACGCGACGCGATCCAGCTGATGCAAAGCCTGTGCGCGGGGGACGTCGACAGGCCCGAAGGCCGCGCCGTCTATACGCAGATGCTCAACGCACGCGGCGGCATCGAGGCCGATGTGACGGTCACGCGAGTCGACGAGCACGGCTTCCGGGTTATTTCAGGTGCCGCGACCAGACAGAAAGATTTTGACTGGATCGCGCGCCATGCTGAGGATCTTGGTCTCAACGTCTCGGTCTTCGACGCCACGTCCGCAGAGGCCGTTCTCGGGGTCATGGGGCCGAATTCGCGGGCGCTGCTGCAGAGCCTGACCGACGTCGATCTTTCGGACGCAGCCTTCCCGTTCTCGACTTCGCGCCGCATCGACATCGGCACCGCGAATGTGCGGGCGACCCGAGTCAGCTTTGTCGGCGAGCTCGGCTTCGAGCTTTATGTGCCGGTCGAACACGGCGAGAGCCTGCTTGCCATGATCGTCTCAGCGGGCGGCGCCCATGGCCTGACCTTTTGTGGCCACTACGCGCTGGATGGCTGCCGGTTGGAAAAGGGCTATCGCCATTGGGGCCATGATATCGGGCCGAAGGACACGCCGCTGGAGGCGGGCCTGTCCTTCGCGGTGTCCTGGAAGAGGGATGATTTCATCGGCCGCGATGCCCTGCTGAAGCAGAAGGCCGATGGCCTGAAGCGCCGGCTCATGCATTTCGCCGTCGACGGCGACAATCCGCTTCTGCTGCATGACGAACCGATCTATCGCGACGGCAAACTTGCCGGGTTGACGACGTCAGGTGGCCTCGGCGTTCGCACGGGGCTCAGCCTTTGCCTGGGCTACGTTGCCTGTGATCCAGGCGAGACGAAAACGCAGCTGCTTGCCTGCGACTACCAGATCGCGGTGGCCGGTGCGCGCTACAGGCTGCGCCCACTCGACAAGCCACCCTATGACCCAACCGGATCGCGCATGCGCGTAAGCGCGGAGGAAAATTCATGAGACAACAGGCCCGCGTGGTCGTTATCGGCGGCGGCGCCATGGGCGTGTCGCTGCTCTATCACCTGGCCAAGCGCGGCTGGAGCGATGTCATGCTCGTCGAGAGGCAGGAGCTGACAGCAGGCTCGACCTGGCACGCCGCCGGGCTCTGCACGCATTTCGCCCACAATGCGACGATCATGGAGATGCGCGCGCATTCGGTGCGGCTCTATCGCGAAATCCTGACCGCCGAGACCGGGTTGCCGACAGGTTTCCACCCAAGCGGCGCATTGCGCATTACGCGCTCGCCGGAGCGCATGGACGAATTCCGCCATGTGCAGGGGCTTGGCCGGTTCGTCGGCCATGACTTCCACATTCTCAGTCCCGATGAGCTCAAGCAGATCTATCCGCTCTGCCATACCGACGGCATCATAGGCGCGATCTACGAGCCCAATGACGGTCATGTCGATCCGACGCTGGCGACCAACGCAATGGCCAGCGGCGCGCGCTCGCGCGGCGCCGAGATCGTGCGCCACAATCCGGTCCTGGCAATCGAGCGCAAGCCATCGGGCGAGTGGCTGGTCCGCACACAACAGGGTGACATTGTCGCGGAGCATGTGGTGAACGCGGCCGGCACATGGTGCCGCGAGATTGGCGCCATGATGGGGCTCGACCTGCCCGTGGTGCCGATGCTGCACCAATATGTCGTGACCGATACCGTCCCCGAGATTGCCGACCGGATCGCCGCCGGCGCCAAGGAACTGCCGATCATCCGCGATCCGGAAGAAAGCTGGTATCTGCGCCAGGAGCGCGACGGCTTTATCGTCGGCCCCTATGAAAAGTCGGCTCACCCCTGGGCGGTCGATGGCGTGCCACCAGAATTCGGCATGGACTTGCTGCCGCCCGACCTGGATCGGGTCGAGCACATCATCGCGCTGGCGATGGAGCGTGTCCCGGCACTCGCCAATGCCGGCATCAAGACGGTGGTCAACGGGCCGATCACCTTCACGCCGGATGCCAATCCGCTGGTCGGTCCGGCATTCGGCCTCGGCAATGCCTGGCTGCTCACCGGCTCAAGCATGGGCGTGATGGAAGGCGGCGGCGCCGGTCGCTTTCTCGCCGACTGGATCGTCGACGGATCACCGCCAATGGATGCGCTTGCCATCGACCCACGCCGCTTCGGCAATTATGCCGACCGCGACTATCGCATCGACAAGGCGGTGGAAGGGTTCGGCCTGCAATTCGGCATCCACTATCCCAACGAGGAACGCGAGGCCGGCCGCCCGCGCCGCACGACGCCGGCGCTCGAACTTCAGAGAAGCCAGGGGGCAGTGCTGGGCGCCGCCTATGGCTGGGAGCGGCCGAACTGGTTCGCTGCCAACGGCGCCGACCGTGACCCGCCACTGACCTTCCGCAAGCCCGGCTGGTTCGACGCGGTGCGCGGCGAGTGCCGTGACGTGCAGGCCAGCGTCGGCGCCATCGACCTTTCGGCCTTCTCCAAATTCGAGATCGGCGGACCAGGCGCCAGCGCCTTCATGGCTTCGCTCGGCGCCAACCGACCACCGGAACGTCACGGCCGCATCGGGCTCATTCACGCGCTGGCGGCAAAGGGCGGCGTGGCGTCGGAATTTACCGTGACCCGACTCGGCGACGATGGGTTCTACTTGACCAGCGCAGCACTTGCGGAGCGACATGACGAAGGTCTGCTACGCTCACGCGCCGCAGCGTTTCCAGGTGTGACGATCGACAACGTCACCGAGAGGCGCGGCGTGCTCGGCGTGATGGGGCCGCGTGCCCGTGACCTCTTGGGAAAGATCTGCGAAGCCGATCTATCGAATGCTGCATTCCCCTGGCTTTCCGCGCAGATCATCCGCGTGGCCGGCATCAAGACGGCAGCGCTCCGGGTCTCTTATGCCGGTGAGATCGGATGGGAACTGCACGTTCAGTTGGCGCAGTTCGGCAAGCTCTACGAAGCGATCACCAAGGTCGGAACGCAGTTCGACCTGCGTCCGTTCGGCATCTACGCGCTCAACGCGATGCGGTTGGAAAAAGGTTATCGTGCTTGGGGCGCCGACCTGACCACCGAACGTACGCCGCTGGAGGCTGGGCTGGGTGCGCTGGTCAAGACTGACAACCGGACGTTCGTCGGCCGTGAGGCGATGCTGGAGCGCATCGGCGAAAACGCCTGGTCCATGGTGCTGCTCGAAATCGACGACGACGGCGAGCGACTGCCGTTTTACGCCCATGCCGTGATGCAGGCGGGGCGCCCGGTCGGGATCGTTTCCTCCGGCAGCCACGGCTTCCGGACCGGCAAGACCGTTGCGCTCGCCTATCTGCGACCCGGTGTTGCGGCTGAAGGCCTGACCGTCTCGATCCTCGGCAGGGAACTGACGGCGCGGGAGCTGAAGAAAGCGCCTTACGATCCGGACAATCTGCGGCTGCGCGGCCTTCAGGCCGATGCGCCGGCCGCCTTCATGCCTGCCTGATCACGGAGACGACAATGGACAAGGACGCGATGATCGACGCTCCAGCGCCACGAAGCGGGGGCCGAGCGGGAAGGCAAGGCCAGCGCCTGGCCCAGCAGGCGCCGCGGCGTCCCTACATCAGCCGGCGGATCGGCACGTTCAATATCCTCGACGAGGAAGGCCTGAGCCTGATCGAGGCGAATGCCGACCGGCTGCTCAAGGAGGTCGGCATGGAGTTCCATGACGATCCCGAGATCCTCGACATCTTTCGCGATGCAGGCGCCGACGTGCAGGGCACCAGGGTTCGCTTCGAGCCCGGCATGTGCCGCAAGATCGTCCGCGCCACCGCGCCTTCGCAATTCAAGCAGCACGCCCGCAACCCGGCCAACACGGTGGTGATCGGCGGCGACAACACCGTGCTGTGTCCGTCGTGGGGGCCGCCCTTCGTCCACGATCTCGATCGCGGACGGCGCTACGCCACGATCGCGGACTTCCGCGATCTGGTGAAGATCCATCAGATGATCCCGCATCTGCATCATTCGGGCGGCGTCGTTTGCGAGCCTGTCGACCTGCCGGCCAACAAGCGTCATCTCGACATGCTCTACACCCACATCCGCCATTCGGACCGTGCCTTCATGGGCGCGTTCATCGGTTCGAGGCGAGCACAGGACGCGGTTGACATGGCCAAGATCGTCTTCGGCGAGGAGTTCGTCGCCAACAACGCTGTGCTCTACAACGTCTCCAACACCAATGCGCCGCTGGTGCTCGACGCCAACATGTCGGGTTCGCTGAAGGTCTGCGCCCGCAACAACCAGCCGGTCGCCTGCACGCCATGGACGCTGGCCGGCGCGATGAGCCCGTGCACGGTCGCCGGCACGCTGGCGCAGGTGCTGGCCGAGGCGCTCGCCTGTCTCAGCCTCGTACAGCTGATCAACCCCGGCGCGCCCTGCCTGATGGGAAGCTTTGCCAGCACGATCTCGATGCAGAGTGGAGCGCCGACCTTCGGGACGCCGGAAGCGGGCAAGATGGTGCTCGCCTGCGGGCAGTTGGCGCGTCGCGTCGGCGTTCCGTTCCACACCGTCGGTTCGCTGTCGGCCTCAAAGCTTCCCGACGCACAGGCCGAGCAGGAAGCGACATGGGGCATATTGATGTCGATGTTTGCCGGCGCCAACGTGATCAACCACGCCACCGGCTGGCTCGAGGGCGGACTGGTCACCGGTTTCGAAAAGACGGTCATCGACGCCGATCTCTGCGGCAAGGTCGCCAGCCTGTTCGAAGGCATCGATCTGTCGCTCAATGCGCAGGCGATGGAGGCGATCGAAGCGGTCGGGCCGGGATCGCATTTCCTGGGCAGTGCGCATACGCAGTCCAATTTCCTCTCGGCCTTCTATCGCTCCACCAGCAGCGACAACAATTCCTTCGAGCAATGGAACGAGGACGGCCGGCTCGACGCCGCGCAACGCGCCAACCGGCAATGGAAGAGGCTGCTCGACGACTACCAGGATCCGGGGCTCGATCCGGCGATCGACGAAGCGCTCCAGGCCTTCATCGCCAACCGCAAGGCCAGCGAGCCGGACCAGGCTTATTTCTAGAGCCGGTACCGCATCTTTGATGGCCCGTTCGTGGAATGTTGACCGGCCGAGCTCCGCGAGAAGATCGTTCCCAAACGGCTTTATCTGGTTCGTCCTTGCACGATACGGTCGATGATCATGGCGCAGAGAAGTATGGCGAAGCCCGCAAGCAGTCCCTGCCCGACAGCTGCGTATTGAAGCGCATTGAGGACATCTTCTCCCAACCCTTTGGCGCCGATCAGGGAAGCGATGACCACCATTGAAAGGCACATCAAAATGGTCTGGTTTATGCCGGCCATGATGGAAGGCATCGCTAGCGGGAGATCGACCCGGGTCAGGAGAAACCATCTTGTTGCACCATAGGCTTGCGCGGCCTCTCTAATGGCCGGCGGGACGCCCTGCAAGCCGAGCGCGGTCAGGCGCACCACTGGCGGCGTACCGAAAATCAACGTGGCGATGACGCCGGGCGGCTTGCCGATGCCGAATAATGCGATCACCGGGATCAAATAGACGAATGCCGGCATGGTCTGCATGAAGTCGAGCACCGGCCGCACGGCGGCATAGACGCGCGGTCGGCGTCCGCACCATATCCCAAGCGGAATTCCTATCGCGAGGCAGATAATGGCCGATGTGCCCAACAGGGCGACTGTTTCCAGGCTCTTTTCCCAAAAGCCAAGCACGGCAAGATAGGCGAGCGCAGCCGCGGTGAAGATGGCTACGCGCGGCCCCGCCAGTTGCCAGGCCAGGGCTAGAATGATCGCCATCGTCACTGGCCAGGGCATGCCCGTCAGTCCATAGGCCAAGGCATCGAGCACCAACGATATTGCGCCTGTGATGCCGCCGAAAAAGCCCTCCCCGAGATGCGACACCGCTCCCATCAGGCTGTCCAGACCCGATGACAACGCGGCCTGCCACTCGCGATTCGAGGGCGCGGCAGTCAGCCAGACGGCTGGTGTCGGCGCGGCGAAGCGATAGACCGAAAGCCCATAGGCTGCGATGCAGAAGGCAAGGGCGCATAGCGCCAGCGGATGATTGAGCCCGCGCTGAAGCGTCGGGTTCGAACGCCAGCGCGCGAAGCGCCGCTCCAGCATCCGGTTGGCGAGGAAACCGGCGATCAACCTGGCGAAGAGCAAAGTGACAATGCCGGACCCAATTACAACCGGCGCCTTCGCTTTTGCGGCGTCGGCCCGCATTCTGGCCGTGTTGGCAGCTTTCTCCAGAGCGGCCGCTGATGATTTCAGGCCAGCTGCATTGTCCGCCCCCGCTGCCTCGGCGGCCTTTGCCTGTTCCGCGCGCACCTGTGCCTGCTTGGTGACGCGTTCGGCGCGCGCTTGCTCCCCGGCGCCGAGGTTGCCAGCCGCGCCGACGCCGATCTGAACCACCGCAAGCGTCTCCAGGAAGAAGATGAGCCAGAACAGAAGTGTGATGCCTCGGGCAGCGGCCCACACCGGTCCAAGCAGCGCGGCCGCCAGGTTGAACGGCCAGACGGCACCGGAAGCCCGCCGGATGCGGGCGAACACATCGATATAGTAATCGGGGTTGCGGAGGACGAATTCTCGTACGAGTCCTTCCTCTACCGGTTGGGCGTGCTCTATCGATTGCACAGCGACAGGATCATGGGCGTTCACGGATTTCGCCCTTTCGCAGACCGTCGAGCAGGATCTGCCTGTCGACGATGCCGACGACAGACCTACCGGGATCTGTCACAGCAAGCGGTGCGGCATCCCGTGCCGCGAGTTCGACGAGTTCGGCCAGGGATTCTCGAGAATCCACCCTGCGCAACCGCTCGACGTCCAATTCCGGATGAGACCGGCTCTTGAAACTCTCGACCGACTCCATGATGCGCCCGGCGGTGATCACCTTCAGGCGCGAGATGTCGGCGACGAATTTCGCGACATAGTCGTGCTTCGGAGATGTGACGATCTCCTCGGGCGTGTCGGTCTGGACGATGACGCCATCTTTCATGATCGCGATGCGATCGCCGATCCGGATCGCCTCGTCGAGGTCATGGGTGATGAAGATCACTGTCTTTCCCATCGAGCGCGAGAGGGCCAGGAACTCGTCTTGAAGTTGCCGCCTTATCAAGGGATCGAGCGCGCTGAATGGCTCGTCCATGAGCAGGATCGCTGGATCGGCAGCCAAAGCGCGGGCGAGGCCGACGCGCTGCTGCATGCCGCCTGAGAGCTCATGGCAGTAGCGATCCCCCCAGCCCGACAGGTTCACCTTGGCAAGTGCCGCCTCGGCCGCGTCAAATCTCCGCTGCTTGGTCGCGGCTTGGATCTCCAGCGGGAGCGCGACGTTGTCGCGTACGGTGCGATGCGGAAGCAGACCGAAGCTCTGGAACACCATGGCGATCCTGCGAGACCGCAATGCCCTCAACTCAGCGGGCGACTTGGCCATGACGTTTTCACCGTCGACGAAAATCTCGCCGGCGGACGGCTCGAGCAGGCGGTTTATATGGCGGATCAATGTCGATTTGCCACTGCCCGACAGGCCCATGACGCAGAAGATTTCACCCGGCCGAACCGAAATGTTGACGTTGGCGACGCCCACGACACATCCGAAGCGCCTGGCCACTTCGTCCTTGTCGAGGCCGTCGCGCAAAACCGCCACAATCGCCTCTGGCGCGCGGGCGCCAAAGATTTTCCAGACGCCCTTCAAAATGATGGCGGCACCGTGGCTTGCCGCGTCTCCGCGGTCCGCCAGGCCGGGTCCTCCCGGCGCAATGATCGGTGCGGTGTCCACCGTCTACCGCTCCCGTCCGATCACGGATTTGAGCGGCCGGGCAACAGTGCAGGCCGGTTCAGAGCCTGCAATGCCGGCCCTGGACTTCAATGACCGAACCACTTCGCCACGTCGTCGGGGTGGGCTTTGATCCATTCCTTCGCCACATCGCCTGCCGGCTTTTTGTCGACGATGATTGCATAGGCCCATTTGCTGATGTCGTCCGGATTGAAAGTAATCCGATCCAGGGCGGCGGTCAGTTCCGGTTGCCGCTGGGCCAGCGAAGCAGCATAGGCGATGTGCACGGTGGTGTCAGCATATGCCGACGACACTTTCGATTTTTCGAACCATTGAGGATTCTCGCTCGGCTGCAGCATCACGAACTTAGCTGGGTCGTGTTTCGGTTCTGTGAGAAAGGCAAGCTTGTAGCGGGCGAAATTCTGGTGTGGGCCGTAGCAGTAGCCGACCCATGGCTTGTCTGCCTTCGCGGCCCGGTCGAGCGATGCCGCGGCCACCGCTTCGTCGGTCACCTGGAGATCGAAGAAATCGGCGAATCCATAGTCGCGGGCCCGCACCTTTTCGATGTTTGTCGACTGCCAGCCTGACGCGCCGATCCAGATTTCGCCCTTGCCGTCGCCATTGGTGTCGAAGATCTTGGCGTTGTCCGGATTGGTGAGATCCGCGACATCCTTGATGCCATATTTGTCGATCGTGACCTGGGTGACGCAGTAGCCTTGCTTGGCTTCGTAGCCGTTCTGCGCGAGTTTCACCGTGCCGGCGCTTTTGACATATTTGTCTACCAGGCCCTGCTGGTTCGGCAGCCAGACATCTGGCCAGATGTCGACCTCCCCTTTGTTGCGATCCATGGCTTCCCAAATGACTGGGACTGCGGTGGTGGTGACGGTGGAAACGTCGAGCCCAAGCTCCTGTTCGGCCGCGTTCTTGATGACGTTCATGACCGCCGTTGCGGTAGCATAGTTTGGATCCGGCATAGTCACGTCTGCACCGAACGCCGACGATACCGGCGCCAACAATAGAACGCCGAGAGATGGTGCAAGAAGTCGGTTTTTCATATCGTTCCCCAGTTGAGTTGCGCTGATTTTTCTCAGCTTATTGGTCAAGTTAGCGAAACGTGCAGGCAATCCATCCCAAATTGTGCCGCATTAGCAAAAACGATGAAGCGCATAAGGCGGTCGTTGAGATTCCGATACCCGCTCTGTAGGCAGAGGGTGTCTCCATGCTCAGGCCGTCACGTATATGCTCCCTGCCTCGACGGAGACTGGGAACGTCCTCGCGCGAACGGACGGGTTGACCAATGCTGCGCCCGACCTGATGTCGAATTCCCACCCATGCCAGGCACAGCGAACGATTTCATTCTCACGGTGATAGATGAATTCGGCTCGCTCGACGGGAGCAGTCGTTCCGCATTGCGGTCCCTCACAAAGGGGGGCCCCTCGATGCGGGCATACATTCAGCAGCGCATGGAAACTATCGCCGATCCGGAACACGCCGATCGACAGGCTGCGCACCTTGGCGATGAACGGCGTTCCGACCTGGATCTCGTCGGCGCGACAAATATAAGTCTTCTCAGCCATGTCAGGTCGTCACGCTGCAGCAGCGGCTTGCGGGCGGGGAATGCGCTTGTAAACGTCCAGCGCATTCTGGCCGAGCACCTTGCGGCGCCATTCCGGCGGGATGTGCAAAGTGTTGACGTCATCGTAGTCCCAATGGGGGTAGTCGGACGCAAAAAGCAGCGTGTTCTCCCCGTCCATGGCCTCCAGGATCGCCCAGAGGTGGTTGACATTCGAAGGCTGCTCCAGCGGTTGGGTGGAAAAGCGGATGTTGCGCCGGCAATATTCCGACGGCAGCATTTTCAGCCATGGCGTCTCTTTTCGCAGTGCTTTGTAGTCGGCATCCAGGCGCCACAGGACCGACGGGACCCAGGCGACGCCGCACTCGATGATCACGAAGTAGAGGTCCGGCCATTTCTCAAAAACGCCATGCGCAATCATGCTTGCCACATGCGACATGGCCGACATGTGCAGGATCGCATGGGTCTCCCAGAAGAAAGTGGTGGGCGCTGGCGCGACAGCGTTCCAGTTGATGCCGCCATGTCCACCAAGATGTATGGCGAACGGCAAACCGACCTCGGCACAGGCCTCGAAGATCGGGTGATAGAACGGGTCGCCATACGGCCGCACAGAGCCTTGGGAGGCCAGAACTTGCGCCATCCGGGGATGCTCGCCGAGGCGCCGGATCTCCGCCGCCGCAAGGCGCGGGTCTTGCGGTGCGATGATGATGGAGCCCATGAAGCGGCTGTCTTTCGGCAGCCATTCATTGATCTGGTAGTCGTTGTAGGCGCTTACCAGCGCGCTAGCGTAATAGGGATTTGCCAGTGTCGACGCTTCGATGGGCTCGTCGCCAGTTAGGATTGCCACTCCGACATTGTATTTATCGAGGTGCTTCTCCTTCATGATCAGGTAGTTGTCCGCCTCCACCTTCGGTCGCACATCCTTGCGGGAGAAATCCTGCGGATGAAACCAGGGGCGATGGCCGTGCGGAAAAGCGCCGACCGGGCCGGTCTTCTCGCCCTCGATGAACATGTCTTTCCAGACACCGGACAGGTAGGGCTCCAGCACCGTCGCGTTGGACCAATAGTTGTGGCAATCGCAATCGACTATGAACATTTTTCCCTCTTCCTTTGATGCGGCCGTCACTGACGCCGTGGCTTCTGCACCGAACTTCCGCTTTGATAGTGCACGGATCAAGCGTATGAACAGCTAGATACGATCGCAAAAATCGATGGCTCGCCTATGCAGTTGGAACAAATAGAAACGTTTCTCGACATCATTGAATCGCGAAACTTCAACCGGTCGGCGGAGCGCCTCGGACTGACGCAATCGACGGTCAGCACCCGTGTCAAGAACCTGGAGGCCGCCGTGGGGTCCGAACTCTTCCATCGCGGCCGCGCCGGTGCCGAGCCGACCGCGGCAGGGCGGCGGTTTGAGGTTTACGCGCGGTCAATGCTGTCGACCTGGTCCCAGGCCCGTCACGACGTGCGCGCCTTTAACAGATTCGAAGGCAGCCTTCGGGTCGCTGCCCAGGTTGGAATGACCCGCTCGATCCTGCCTGGTTGGTTGGAAATGCTGCTGCAAGTCTTGCCGCGGTCCTCGATCCATGTCGAATCCGACTACTCGCCGCAGATGATATCTGATCTGAGCCTGGGAAACCTCGATATTGCTGTTGTTTATGCTCCACGCTACCTGCCCGAGATCACATATGACCAACTGATGGTCGAGGAATATACAATGGTCTCGACCAAGGCACGCCGGCTTAGCGATGTAAGCCCGGACAATTACATCCGGCCGGGTTACACCGTTGCGCTCGAGAAGGCTCATGCCGAGGCGTTGCCAAATCTGACTGCGTGCCGGCTTTCGATGGGCTCCGAAACGCTGGCCGACAATATGCTGAGGGCGCAGGCGGCACCTGCTACATGCGCGCCGACGATGCGCGTCGCTTCGCCGCCGAGCAACCCTCCCACATTGTGGAAGGTGCTCCAACTCTGCATCAGCCCGTCTACACCGCAATCTCGCGCGACGCCGGCATGAGCCAATCATAAAGAAAGGCATTCGCGCGCTTCATCTTGCGGTCATGTCGCTGGAAGGTTGATCGATATTGTCGATCATAGATGTTTGAGGTTCCTCCTGTATCGAACGTAGGCCTGCTGGCATTCTTGGCCCCTTAATGGGAGCCAGATGATGAACGCCCTCGTTTCTTTCGCTCCCTCCTGCCGATCCGACCGCGTCAGCGGACGTCACACGCTGATCTGTCGCGGCATCGTTCAGGAGACGCACGACGTGAAGACCTTCGTCTTTTGTCCAAAGCGCGGGCAGGCCGGCCAGTTCAAAGCCGGGCAGTTTATCACTCTGAACCTCGTGATCGACGGCGCTCCGGCCGTCCGGACTTACTCGATCTCTTCGCCGCCAACCCGGGTGGGAGACCTCAGGATAACCGTCAAGCGCGTCCCCGGCGGCCTCGCTTCCAATTGGCTGCATGACAATCTCGAACAGGGAAGCGAAATAGAGGTCGACGGCCCGTCCGGCAGCTTCAACTGGGATGACCTGCGGAGCGACCGGCCGCTTTTCCTCTCCGGCGGCAGCGGCATAACACCGGTGATGTCGATGCTGCGCACGCTCGCCGACAGTGGCTCCGACAAGGATGTCTGCTTCATTCATAGCGCACGCTCGCCGAAGGACATCATCTTCGGTGACGAGCTTGACAACCTGGCACGGGACCATCGCAATTTTCACGTCCATGTCGTCTGCGCCGAAGCTGTGCATAATTGGGCCGGTCCAACTGGATCGGTTGGTGAGTCCATGTTGCTGAAGTTTGCTCCCGACATTAGGGAGCGCACCGTTTATGCCTGTGGGCCCGAGCCTTACATGAACGCAGTCCGGAACGCCCTCAACAGCATCGGCTTGGATCCTGGTCGGTATCATGAGGAGAGCTTTGGCGGCCTGTTGGAGCCTGCACCGGTATTGCAAACAGCCCAGGCCGCTTCCGTGCGTTTTGCTCGCACAGGTGTCACCCACCAATGCCGTTCGACACAGACCCTGCTCGAAATCGCTCGGAGCGTTGGTCTGTACCTGCCAAGCGCTTGCCAGCAAGGGATTTGTGGGACCTGTCGTGTGCTGAAGGTCAGCGGCGACGTGGAAATGGCTAATTTCGGCGGACTCAGCGCACAGGAGAAGGACGCCGGATATGTGCTCGCCTGCTGCACTCATCCCATGGGAGCGGTGTCGATAGACTTGTAGCTGCAGGCGCACACCGCGGCCGTGCAAATCACAAAGCAATTCAGTACCGATATTGTCGTGGAAGGCACCGAACCGACGGCCAATTCGCGTGAGAGATAAGACATCGGCAGCATCGATCTGGTGTTCGACGTCATCGGTGGCGACATCCAGAAGCGGTCTGCAGCCCTGATCCGGGGCGAGGTATGCTGGTGACCGTCGTCGGACCAGCCGAGGCGCAGCCCGCGGATGGCTTGGCGGTCGATTTCATCGTCGAGTCCGGTCGTGGCCAGTTGAGCGAGATCGTCCAGCAGGTGCGGAACGGGCGGCTGCGGATGAACATTGGCAAGGTCGCGATCTCGACGAGGCGATCGCCGCCTCAGGAAAAAATACTGTCAGAGCATTGTCACTCGACAACGCTCCACCACAACAACGCGTGCATGTCACGACGCGATTCGCGGCCGCCCGGTGGCTGTCGCGACGACGATGGCTTCCACGAAACTGCGCTCGCCTTCGATTGTAGCAACTCTTATGTCGCGTGCGATCTCGATCCGAGCCTGATCGGTCCCGGCGCGCTCGGCAAGACCTGCCGCCAAGACTCGAATGTGGGCTTCGGCTGCGGCCATCGCCTCGTCCTCGGTATCATAGTCGTCCAGCCGCTCGCCGGAATTGAGACGGAAAAGCCCGATCTCCGGTTGGCTGACGCGCGCTTCCGCTGACATTCGCACCTGTCCAACCACGGCGCCCAACGCATTTGCGACATCGGCGTGTTCGGCAATGCTGCATTCATTGCCGATCAATTGCGGCAGCCCGGCAAAGTGCAGCGAAGCCGACGCCCCGAGGCCGATCACCGGCCGGTCGAGCGCGATCGACAGCCGCGCCATGCCGCCTCGCCCGCCAACCGCCCGCTGAACCAGCGGGTTGGCAACGGAGACGCCGCCCTCCAGCCCGTCCTCGGCAAATACCGATTCAAGAATTACTTCGGCAGAACGCCGGGTGACGGCGGCAAGAACCATCTCGGAAAACGCTTCTGCGCCTTTGGCGACACGATGCCCCTGGCCGTCGCGCTTGCGTGAGAACAATTCGGCGCCCAGTCGAGCCGCGACAGGATCCCAGTTCCCTTGCCGGCCGAGCACATGGGCTGCATCGGATGGCGTGAAGCCGACGATATGCACCAGGCCACGTGCGACGAGGCGATTGAGCGTCGCGACCTGTGACGTCGATACGAGCAACCGGTCGAGCGCGGCGGGAATTGCCGAAATGTCAGCATAGAGCCGCGTCTCGGTAACCGTCAGGCCTGCGGCTAGACGTTCGGGCACGCCTGTGCGCAATGCGAAGCGGCCGTCCAGTCGGCTGGTGTTGGGACTGAGCAATTGCCGCTTGAGACCTTGGTATATGGCATCGCCGTGTTTCACCGCGGCGAGCGCGAGCGGTACCAGCCGCCGGGGCCCGAGCACGATCGTCGAAGCCAACGACTGCTCATGAAGCGAAACTTCCGAATCCCCACCAAGGCCAAAGGTGCGCATGGCGACGGCTTCCACCATGGTTCGCATTCCGCCGACGGTGGCGCCTTCCGGATCGAGCCGCAGGCGGCCGCCGTCCAGGACTGCGATGTCGGTGGTGGTGCCGCCGATGTCGGACACCACCGCATCATCGATGCCGGTCATGTACCGCGCCCCCACCAGGCTTGCCGCTGGTCCTGACAGAATGGTCTCGATTGGCCGAGCGCGGGCGAATTCTGCGGTAATGAGCGCGCCGTCGCCACGCACGACCATGAGCGGAGCGACGATCCCGCGTCTTGCCAGAAAGCTCTCGGTGGCGTCGACAAGGCGATCGATCATCGAGATCAACCGGGCGTTGAGAAGCGTGGTCAGCGCCCGACGCGGGCCGCCGAGTTTCGACGACAATTCATGCGAACAGGTCACCGGGAGCCCGGTGCGCTCGCGGATGACGTCACGTACCGCGATTTCGTGTTCGGGATTGCGAACGGCAAAATAGGAGGCCACGGCGACGCCTGAAACTGTGTCGGCGAGAAACGGCAGCGCAGCCACGAGAGCGTCGAGCACCAGCTCACGCGGATCTCCGTGGACGTCATGTCCGCCCGGGCAAAAGATCACGGGATCGGAGCCGAGGGCTTTTGACAATCCGTTCCGGGCAAGGTCGGCTTCAGTGAAGCCGATCATCACCAGCGCGACCCGCCCGCCCTGCCCTTCGACGAGGGCGTTGGTGGCCAGCGTGGTCGACATCGAGACGAGCTTGATCGCGCTGGGCTCGATGACTGCCTCGGACAAAACAGCGTCTGCGGCGCCGGCGATGCCCTCGGCAAGATCGTGTCGCGTGGTCAGCGACTTGGCCTTGGCCACGATGCCTGTGGATTCCGACCACAGCACGGCATCGGTGTACGTGCCGCCAGTGTCAATGCCCAGATAAAGTGGCGACGGCTGGTGCGCACATGCGTTCATTTTGATCAGTCACCCGACCCAGGTTCCGGCGAAAAATATTTCGCGAGCTTGTCCGCTTCGCCGTCGAACGCCTTGGCGTCGGCGGGTGGATCGCGCTTGATCGCAATATTGGGCCACACAGACGCATACTCGGCGTTCAGCGCGAGCCAATCCTCGAGACCAGGCTCGGTATCGGGAAAAATGGCCTTCGCCGGGCATTCCGGCTCGCAGACGCCGCAGTCGATGCATTCATCGGGATGGATGACGAGCATGTTCTCGCCTTCGTAGAAGCAGTCCACCGGGCAGACTTCCACGCAGTCCATGTATTTGCATTTGATGCAATTGTCGGTGACCACGAATGTCATTCGGTGGCCTTCAGACCAAGCCGTAGGTCATATCGAAGGGAATGCGATGGTCATCGATAGCCCGCACGCCAGCGGTGTTTTCAGCCAGGACGATCGAGGCTTTCCGCTCCTGCTCCGACAGATACGTTCCCCACAGGGTGACCACGCCGTTGTTCACGATCACGTCCGAACTCGAGGGCCACGATTCGGATCGCAAGGCATCGACAATCTCCATCCTGATGCTGCTGTCGTCATGCAAGGCCGGAGCGCGCCACCCTTTCCTGGCAATGACCAGCGCTCGCACCAGATTAGCGCGACTGACGATCCCACCACCTGCCCGTCGCGCAGCACTGGGACACGCTTGATCCGATTGTGCTCAAGCAGGGTTGCGATCTCGGCGACTGGCGTACTCTCGACCACCGTCGCAACCTGCTGTGTCATGACGTCGATCACATGATCGGAATGAGATTTGACATAGTCTTCCGCCTGAACCGCGTTGTTGGTGAATAAATGAAGCCACCAGGAACGACCCTGCGGTGCTGTTCCGATCTCCGCCCGGCGGATCAGGTCTCCTTCACTGACGATGCCCAGCAGCGCACCTCGATCGATCACCGGCACGGCGCTGATCCCGTGCGACAGAAGAATATCGGCGACCTCGTCCACCGTACTGTCAGGCCCTACCGCGATGGCCGGCGACGTCATGACGTCCTTGGCGATCAGCATTTCGTTCTCCTTCACCGGCCTGCAGGCGGCAGTACCGGCGGCAAGGTCGTTCCAGAGCCTTGCCCGTTGCCAGCATGGAGATGGATCGCGCGACAAAACTCCCTTGCATGGAAAGCGTACGCTTCCAGATCGGCCGGATCGCCAGCGAACAGCCCCATGTCCTCGGCTTTGTGGAAGAACCAGGGAGCGGGCAAACCAGGATCGAGCGCGTTCACGGCAACGGCCGCAAGCAATGGCAGGCCTTCGTCCGCATCGTCGTCCATCAGTTGTTCGAGTGCACCCTGGATCACGCCTGTTGCTTGCGAACCAACCATGCTCTTGGCCAGTCTTGCATAGGTGATCGGCAGCCGGGTCCGTGCTTGCAGGAGCAGTTCCTCGCGCAGCCGGGTTTTGAGAGCATTGTCATCCACAGGTACGATTGGGATGCCGTCATCTGCGTCAGGGCGATTGGCAGATACCATTCGACCGACGACATGACGCCGAATGTCCGGGCCAGAAAGGATACTGCCGAAATCGTGTTCAAGCCTGTCCATTATTGTCATTGCCGAGCCCAAGGTGCCCTTCGCGCGATATCGCCAAACAGTCCCCTAGCGTTGAGACCTGCTGGCTGGCACCCAATCTGTCGTTTCGCTACGCACGAGCTTCACTCATCCTTATCTGCAAGACAAACGAAATTTATTGCCGTTTCAGCACAATTATTTTGCATCATGATTTCGATCGCGGTGAGGGGCGCAACCCTTTCCTTTTCGGATTCGATATGCATTTTTTACGGACGCGGCCGTCGCCCCCAGCGTCCCGGGTTTCAGCAGGCGGCAATCGCTCCCAAAGCGATCCAGAAGGAGATTTTGAGGATGATCACTGGTGCTCAATGCCGTGCCGCTCGCGCACTGGTCGAATGGACCCGTGAAAAGCTCGCCGGCAATTCAGGCGTGGATGCGCTGGTCATCGAAGAATTCGAGCGCCGGATCAACCTTCCTGACCGAGATATCTGCGACACGCTGCAAACCGCGCTTGAAAGCGCCGGCGCCGTTTTCATTGCCGAGAACGGCGGCGGTATTGGCGTTCGCCTGAAGCTCAACCGCTCGGAAGTCAAGCGGATCGGCGTTCTGGAGAATGAAGGCGGCATTGTCGGAACAGATGCCGTTCCATAAGCAAGACTTCGGGGCCCAATGAATTCATGGTCGCAGCCCGTCGCTGGACAATCCAGGATCGGCATCGGCTTGATAGTGCACACAAGGGAGATGGCTCTCATGACAGTTATCTGGGACGATCTCACCAAGGAGGAGCAGACGGCACTCAAGCGAATGAACCGCGGACCCTACCCATCTCTATCGAAAGCCTTGGCCGAACGTCTTGTCTTTCTCGGGCTGGCTGAAGAAAGACCCAGCGGGACCGGGATAAACCGGGCCGGAAGAGAGCTGGTGATAAGAACGTTGCTTGGCGCCCGCTCTGACTAGTTTAGGATTGATACCCGCCAAACTGCACCGAGGTGGCTGACTTGACTTCCCGGATTGCTTCACCAACTATGGTCCTATGAACGCCGCAGTCAGAATTCGTCGCGATTTTCTTTTCCGGGTTTGCCCCATAGCGGGAATGTAGCCCCCGGCTCGGCTGCCATGCGTGCCCCGAGCCGAGGGGCGGTGCGATTACCCACATGGGATGGTTCCGCAGGACCTCAAGCCTCCGGAGCATTGGCGTTCCATCAAGATTTTCACGAATTGGCTCGATTCCGGCACCCTCCGTGGCGGCTGGTCCGAGCGGAAGCACGAGTATTCAAATGCAAGACAACACGAAAACGCGGCGCAAGCCGAACATCCGCATCTCACAGTCAGACCATGCGCGTCTGTCGGCGGTTGCGAGCACCGTGGCCGCGCGCAATCCGGAGGCCTCCGATGAACTGCTCGCCGAACTCGAGCGGGCACGTATCGTCGCCGATGATTGGGTCTCCGCCGGCACCGTCCAGATGGGTTCGACGGTGACATTCAAGCCCGATACTGGCAATGCCAAAACAGTCACGCTGGTTTTTCCTGGCGACGCGGACATCTCCGAAGGCAAGGTTTCAGTCCTCACGCCGATCGGCACGGCCCTGATCGGCCTCTCGGCCGGACAGTCGATCATGTGGACAGCGCGCGATGGGCGCCGGCACGAACTGTCGGTGCTTGCCGTAGGCCAACCCGCTGCGGAAGGCGATGCAGTCGATCGGCGCGCACCAGCGTCTTCGGCGATCCCGGCAGACGCCTAGACATGGGCGTTTCCATCCGTCTCCTCAATCACGCAGGCAGCCTGATCGCGGGAGTGTGACCCCTGCGCCGGCCTGTCCTGGTCCGGCACAGGGGTAGCTTCCACATCCGATCAAATGCTTGACGCCGGAACCCTTTCACGGGTCCGTCTTGGAGACGCACCATGCCCACTATCGATAGCTGTCAACTGACCACCAAGGACTTCACGATTCTTGAAGTGATGCAAGAGCGCCATCCCCGCGGCGATGCCTTGTCCGTTGTCCTTCAACGGAAGATTTCGAGCGCAATCGTGATGTTTCGAGAAGACATTCCGCCAACGGTCGTGACGCTCAGCACCCGAGTGACCTATCGTGTAAACGACGGCCCTGCCGAGACCCGCATCGTCGCACATGACGAGATGCGCGGTCTGGTTGGCATGCTTTTGCCGATCACCAACCCGCGCGGCCTGGCGCTGCTTGGTCTGGCCGAAGGTCAGTCCATGTCCATTCCGACCGCGCAGGGCGGCCATGAAACGCTGACTGTGCATGAAGTGGTCTACCAGCCGGAAGCGGCAAGGCGGGAGAGATTGGAGCTGGCGGGGGATGCAGCGCCGGACCCGTGGCGACCGAACGGACCGGTTTTGCGCGTCGCCCATCACTCTGATGAGTCACAACCCAAAGCGGAAAACAGCGTCATGGCGGCTTTCAACGACGGGTTCGACGACCCGGGCCGTCGGCCGCCTGAGGCCTCGACTATCCAGAACGCTGGGAAAGCGGGTAGACAAGCGTTCCGTCGAGCCTTGCCTCCACACCGTCGGTGAGCTTCGCCGGCTCGACCTTGTCATGGCCCATCAGATGAAAAACGGACTCGCCACGACTGATCAGATAGTCCGCGACGATTCTTCTGTGGCAACGCCACCAAAGCGTTTCCGAGCACATGATGGCGCACCGCTGCTGCCTGCCAAGGGACACAAGCCGCTCCAGACCGCCATGAAACTCCGCTGACAGCGCGTAGTCGGCGTAGTTGTGAAAACTCTGGTTGAGCCAGAATGCGTTGAGCGTCGGTGGAATGGCGTGCGCCCTGCCGCGCAGGCCGCCAAGCTCGGCAATATGCTCATATCCGATCGCGAAATCCGCAAGGCTGTCCGGCAGCGTTTCGCTGTTGAATTGCGGGTTGGTCCGCGATCGCCGGATGGTCCTTATGTCGACCACCAGGGTAATCTCGCCAACCCGCAACAGGGCGACGAATTCGGCGGTCGGCCGGGTCGAGTGGCCGATGGTGTGGAACGGATAAGGCATGTTCGATCAATCCATGGCGGTGGATTTCTTTCCGGCCGCATGATCAGTGATTTGGAACTGACAGAACACGGTCATTTCACCACCTGCTTCAATCCACGTAGCGCCTCCTGTACGTCGGTTCGCGATGCGCTTGCATCCGGATAGACTGCATAGGCCGGATAGGTGAATTCCGGCGCGCCCTCCACGACCTCCAGCTGCCCGGCCTCGATATGGGGCGCTGCCGCGCCCCTACGGAAATAGCCCATTCCGCCGGCGCGCAGAATGTAGCTCAGCCCAAGCGGACCAAGGCCGACCATTAATCCCGGCTCGCCGAAGGCAGAGGAACTGGCGCCATGTTGGGCCGCAAACAGCGGCCCCCAATCGACATAGACATAGTCCCTTGAGGCGTCCAACTCCGAGTCTCTGTCCGTGCTCCGAACCAGGACGAGTTGTTCCTCAACGAGCAGCTCCACCCTGAAGCCTGACAGCAGCTTCGGCGCATAGAGCACCGCGATGTCGAGAACGCCAGTCCTGAGCTGCTCGAGGAGCTGGTCCGGCACGCCGACCTGGGCTTGGATGGCGATTTCCGGCCTGGCCTTCTTCATCCAGACCAGCCAATCGAGCAGCAGCGGGTTCCACAGGCTGAGCTCCCCGCCCAGGGCAACGACGCTTGTCCGTCCCGATGGGATGGCGAGCTGGTGGCGTGCTCGTTCCCAGATTTGCACGAATGATTGCGCGAACCGCTCGAACTCCCGGCCCGCCTGCGTCAACTGCGCACCATTGCGATTGCGGACAAAGAGCTGACGTCCGAGCTCTTCCTCCAACGTGCGTATCCGCGCGCTGACAGTGGTCTGGGTGACGTGGAGTCGGTCGGCAGCTCTCAGAAAGCTGCCGGAATGGACGATTTCCAAAAACGTGCGCGCGCGGTCGATGTCCATGCTGGTTCCCGATTAGTGCAATAATCTTGCATCAATACAGCATTTAATTCCGTTTGCCTTCCTGTTTTACGCAGCGCAACGTCCACGTAGGCGAGGGTCTCCGCTGTAACGGATATGGAGCGTGCGATGTCTGATCACGAGGATGTATGTCCGGAGACGAGAGAATACGCCTCTCCACCATGCTTTATGCATGAGCTTGTTCCGGGGTACGGCACCGAGCCGGCCGTTCAGGACGCATGGCCCGATGTCTGTCGATGGCGCAAGGCGGAACGCAAGCGCCTGATCGATGAGCGTCTCGCGATCGACGCCGAGGAACGCAATGCGAGGTCTTTACGCATCGCTTCCGTTCTCGACCTGGCCGTCGGTCGGGTGAGCGGGCGGATCGTCAGCGGCTATTGGCCGTTCCGCGGTGAGCCCGACCTCCGCAACTGGGCGATAAAGGTGATTGAGCGCGGCGGTCGGATCGCGTTGCCGG
This sequence comes from Mesorhizobium sp. B2-4-1, assembly GCF_006442185.1. Lineage (NCBI taxonomy): Bacteria > Pseudomonadati > Pseudomonadota > Alphaproteobacteria > Hyphomicrobiales > Phyllobacteriaceae > Mesorhizobium > Mesorhizobium sp. B2-4-1. Next base: position 67,358 of record NZ_VFVN01000014.1, read on the forward strand.
TCGTCATAAAAAAAGGTTGGCCGCTGGAGTTTCGCGTCTGGCGACCCGGAGATCCGCTGGAACGCGGCATCTGGAATATTCTTGTCCCGCCACACGGGCCATCGGTCCAACCGGATGTGGTCATCGCGCCCGTTGTCGGTTTCGACGAGGCTAACTATCGCCTGGGTTATGGCGGCGGCTTCTTCGACCGGACCCTGGCCGCGGCGCCCAGGCGGCCTCTCGTCGTCGGCGTCGGTTACGCCCGCAGCAGGATCCGAACCATCTATCCGCAACCGCACGACATTCCGATGGATGTGGTCGTCACGGATGAATGAATAAACGCGGGCAAGAGCTGGCCTCGTGTGATGGCGGATCGCGGGGATCGTCCATCGTTGAGCCCGTCTGCCTGCCGGCAGTGGAGAGCAGGAAGCACATCATGTCCAATCCAGCCTCGACCTTGGATGGTCACAAGCCCCGGTTTCTCGTCCGATGGCTGTTTTCGACCAACCACAAGGATATCGGAACGCTTTACCTGCTGTTCTCGATCATGGCAGGCGTCTTCGGTACGGCGCTTTCCGTGTTGATCCGCATGGAGTTGCAGGAACCGGGTTTGCAGATATTTGGCGATCCGGGCGTCTACAATGTCGTCGTCAGTGCCCATGGGCTGGTCATGATCTTTTTCGTGCTCATGCCGGCGCTGATTGGTGGCTTCGGCAACTGGATGGTGCCAATCATGATTGGCGCGCCCGACATGGCTTTCCCCCGCTTGAACAACACCTCGTTCTGGCTGCTGGTGGTGTCATTCATCCTCTTCATCACCTCGATGTTCGTTCCGGGAGCGCCCGGTACGCTCGGCCATGGCGGCGGCTGGACGCTCTATCCGCCTTATTCGACGGATGGCCAGCCAGGTCCCGCCGTCGACCTCGTTATTCTGTCTATCCACCTTTCGGGGGCCTCCTCGATCCTCGGCGCGATCAACTTCATCACGACCATCTTCAACATGCGCGCACCCGGCATGACCATGCACAAGATGCCTCTGTTCGCCTGGTCGATGCTGGTCACCGCCTTCATGCTTCTCATGTCGCTGCCGGTGCTCGCCGGCGCGGTCACCATGCTGTTGACCGATCGCAATTTCGGGACGACCTTCTTTTCGCCGTCCGGCGGCGGTGATCCGATCCTCTACCAGCATCTGTTCTGGTTCTTCGGCCATCCCGAAGTCTACATCATGATCCTGCCTGGCTTCGGCATCATCAGCCACGTCATCTCAACCTTCGCCAAGAAGCCGATCTTCGGCTATCTCGGCATGGCCTATGCAATGGTGGCAATCGGCGCGATCGGCTTTGTCGTCTGGGCGCATCATATGTATACGACCGGCCTGTCGGTCGACACGCAGCGCTACTTCGCCTTCGCATCGATGGTCATCGCCGTTCCAACCGGCGTGAAGGTGTTTTCGTGGCTGGCGACCATGTGGGGAGGATCGATAGAGTTCAAGACACCCATGATGTGGGCTCTCGGCTTCGTCCTGCTGTTCACCATTGGTGGCGTCACTGGCATCATGGTTGCGAACCCCGGTATCGATCGCGTGTACCACGACACTTATTTCGTGATCGCTCACTTCCACTATGTGCTGTCTTTGGGGGCGGTCTTCGCGATCTTTGCCGGCTTCTACTACTGGTTCCCGAAGATGACCGGCTACATGTACAGCGAAACGCTCGGCAAGCTGCATTTCTGGCTGATGTTCATCGGCGTCAACCTCGTCTTTTTCCCGCAGCATTTTCTGGGCATGGCCGGCATGCCGCGACGTTACGCCGACTATCCCGATGCTTTTGCCGGCTGGAATTTCGTCTCGTCGATCGGTTCCTACATCTCAACGGCCGGGCTCGTCGTTTTCTTCATCGCGGTTGCCGAGGCCTTCAGCCGCAGACGCCCAGCAAGCGCCAATCCTTGGGGCGAAGGGGCGACCACGCTGGAATGGCAACTGCCATCGCCGCCGCCCTTCCATCAATGGGAGAAGCTGCCGCGCGTTGCCTGAAATTCAGCTCCGGTTCCGAACCGGCGCCTGCTTCGACATTCTGTCGGGAGAACGTCATGAACGAAACCACAGATCCAAACAACCAGATCCTGCTCGTGGCGATCATAGCGTTTTATTGGGCATTGCTGGGCAGTTGGGGCCAAACTCTGCCGCGCTCGGGCAACGACAAGGCCAAGCAGGACGATGCGCCGACAGAGCAGCGAACCGGCAGTATCGACGATATATCCTATACGGACACACGCTTGAATGCGATCCGAGAGATCGACCCAACTTTCGACCTTGCCGCGTTTCTGACCGGTGCCAATATGGCTTATGAAGCTATCCTGCGCGCGTATGCGGACAGCGACATCCCAACGTTGAAGCGTCTCGTCGGGCCGGAAGTGCTCGATATCTTCGGACGAGCGATTGCCGGCCGCCGGGATCGGGGGGAGATGCTGCAACTCACCTTCATTGGCACGAAGGAAGCAAAGGTCGTCGACGCTCTTGCGGAGAACGGCACCGCTGAGATTGCCGTTCGCTTCGTTTCCGACGTGGTCAGCGTTACACGCTCGGCCAACGATGCGATCGTCGCCGGCGATCCCCAGCAGATCGTTGAGGTGATCGATACGTGGACGTTCGCCTGTGACACCCCGTCAACAAAGCGCAATTGGATGTTGATAGCCACGGAAGGCGAGTAACGAGTGCATGCTCATCCGATGCCTGCCTGACAGCCTTGTCAGGTCAACCCGGAGCGCTCGAGCCGCGCGGAATTTCAGCTTTTGACAATGTGCATCCACGATTTGTGTATCACGATCAAATCGGCATGACCGGTTCAGTCGATCATTCTCAAGCCGCGAGCGGGTAGCACCGCCAAAGATCCACTCCCTGAACCTGCTGTAGCCTCAGGCGCCGGATATGGTCAGATCCGCATGCATCGCATCGGCCACATCAGCGATTGATCCACCATCAGATCTTTCCGGAAACACGTCAGCCTTCGCCCTTACGCCGTGGCTCGAAAGGAAGGCGACGATATTGTTCAGGCTGTTCCAGGTTTCATCGGTCGCGGCATCCTCGATCGTGATTATACCAGCCTCCTGAGCCATTTGAAAAAGGGGCACGGCATCGGTAACCGCGCGCTTGGCTTCACGCCTATCCTTCCATCCGACAAGAATCTTGTTGATGCGGAAATTTTCCTGGCTGGTCGAGGCGACGAAGACAGGCCGTCCTGCCTGAAGGATCAGGCTACCGAGGTCGGGTGGAACGACGAAAATTGCCAGAAGAGGCGCCCTCGGGCGACGCTGCGACGATGCCGGCTTGGCCAAGGGGAAAACGTCAACAGACACCCTGCCGCGCAACGCGGCTTCACAACGCGACAACCCTCAAAGCCGGAGGTCTACCTGCACAGTTTCAAAAAAGTCGATGATGAACGATGGTTGTGGTGAGAAGTACGCCGGCCGACGTGATCGTGAATGTCCTCCCTACTCGAACATGATCCGAGCGGTGCCTCTTTTGGCAATCAACAGTCTCCGAGCCTCTTGGATCCGCTCAGCCTGTTGTTTGGAATAGGGACCCATTGGCCGAGTCTTTTCATCGCCGCGACGGACCCTGCAGTACCAGCGGCCCCTGTCCGAAAAGATTTCGACCGAGGTCGGCGCCTCATCGGACGCTTCCCTGGCCACACCGGTAGCGAACTTGACGATCTTTGAATGAACCGCGTCCAATCCGTTGGTGGTGCTCGGTTCCTGTTGCACTGTGGACATAAGTCGAACTCCTTTCAGTCACAGCGACGCACCGCTGCGCCATACGGGTTGCGCTCTCTACGGATCGCGGTGCCCAAGAGCGCTTGCTACCTTGCCATTTGGCGCTCCATTTCCATCTCCGCCCCTAGACTTTCGATGTCACGGAAGATCGAAGCGACAGCCAGCGTGCGCCCTTCGCGCTTGAAGCGCAGCAGGCAGTCCCTGGCACCGATGTCTCCATCGACAGCAATCTCGTCCCATTGCCCGGCATGGCCGACATAGTTGATGGGAACGTCGTAGTGCTGGCTCCAGAAGAACGGCACGGCCGCGAATTTCTCGCGATGGCCGAGCATGTTCAGGGCCGCGGTTTGCCCCTGCCTCTCTGCAACCACCCAATGCTCGACCCGAATGTTCTCGCCAGTGTGAGGATCCGGCCACCGCGCAATGTCGCCGGCCGCGAATATGTCCGGTGCGCTCGTCTCCAGAAAGGCATTTACGGCGACGCCGCGGTCAAGAGTGAGCCCCGCCCTTTCGGCAAGCCCGGTCCGCGGACGCACGCCGACGCCGGCGACGACGAAATCCGCCGTCAACATGTTGCCACTGCTTAGTTTCACTTTGTTGCCGTCGATGCTGCTCGCGGTGTCCTCGAGATGGAACACGACTCCATGCTCCTCATGGAGTGCGCGGATGAAGTCACCCATTTGCGGACCGAGGGCCCGTTCCATGGGTCGTTTATCCGGCGCCACGACATGAACTTCGATATTGCGCGCGCGCAGCGCTGCGGCAACTTCCAAGCCAATGAAACTGGCGCCAAGCACGATGGCGCGGCGCGCAGTCGTGGCTCGCTCGATGATCACCTTGCAATCTGCAAGCGAGCGCAGCGTGTGAACATGTGGCTGATCCGCGCCGGGGATGGAGAGGCGCACCGGTTCGGCCCCCGTGGCAAGTAGCAGTCTATCGTAAGGAATCCTGCTTCCGTCAGCCAGAATGACCTCGCGAGAACGCAGGTCGATATCGACGGCCTTCGTATCGAGACGCAGGTCGATGTTGTTTTTTGAATAGAATTTCTGGCCGCGCAGCGGAATCCAATCCTCCGGAGCCTTCCCTGCGAGGTAGTCCTTGGAGAGATTCGGCCGGTCGACGGGCGGCGCATGGTCGTCGCTGATCATGACGATGCTGCCCTGGTACTGCTCTCGCCGCAGCATTTCGGCCGCCGCGAAACCGGCCGCGCCGCCGCCGACAATGACGACTTTCTCGGGGACCCCGCCCGCGCTTCCGCCGCGCGGCTTCGGCGCCGTCCGTTTGAGTTTCTCGCCCACGAATATCCGCCCATCGCGCTGTTCCACCGACCAGCAAGCGAGTGGATTGAAGGCAGGCGCTCGCAAGGCCTCGCCTGTGCGCAGATCGAAGCAAGCGTGGTGCCACGGACATCGAATGGAATCCGACACCACAAGACCGTCACCGAGCGGCCCGCCGTAATGTGTGCATGTCGCGCCGATGGCGAAGATCTCGGCCCCGCGGCGCACCAGCAACACCTGCTCGTCGCCGCAATGGCCGACAAGCTTTCCGCCATCGGGAAGGTCGGACAGCGCGATCCCCTGGACCAGATCCGGTCCGTTTGATTTGGTATCAGCTTCAGCCATATTCTCGTCCTTGGCGATCCGTGTCAAAACCGCTCGTGCGGCGAGGCGGCACACTGCTTCGGGGTACCTTCTGCCTGGCTAGTGCGCCTTCAGATTCTCAGCATTATCCGCGCCGACATTCCGACTGCGTCATGTACTGGGCTGAGTGGCTCAGACCGCAGTCTCCCGCTCTCGCGGACATCATGCAAACGAATTTAATCGATAGTTGAGTGCAGTTTTCATGATGGCTTTCCCTCCGCGATTCCACTGCGCACAACTACAAGATCGCCTGCCCAGTCTTTCCCCAGTCGGCAAGAAACGACTTGAGGCCCTTGTCGGTGAGTGGATGTCTGGCGAGGTTTCTGAGTATCGCTGGTGGTACGGTCGCGACATCCGCGCCTGCGATCGCCGCCTGTTTGACATGGAGTGGAGTGCGAATTGAGGACGCCAGGATTTCCGTCGTGAAGGATTTGCCGTTGTCGTAGATCGCACTTCAGGTTCGGGAGCGACTCCGGCTGGCACGGTCATCTGATGAGGCGTTGGCGACTCTCGAAACTGAGCCACATCGGGAATTCCCCGCCAATTTAGATACTTCCGGCCTCGGGCCTGGGGTGATGTCCAGGCAGTTCGGAAATGCCTAGGATTAAGGGCTCGTCATTCGCCGCTTGGTCGGACAGACCCATTTCTGGTGCGGCATCACGGCGTCTTGCCACGCAATAAGATAGATTGACAATATATCTTATATAGAGGATCACATCGAAGAGCGAACCAAGGCTTCAGCCAGCTTGCGTCGGAGAAAACAGGAGCTTCGGAATGACCGCGAACGGTCGAAGCAAGAGAACAATCGTGGTCGACGGCGTGCCATTGCCCAACATACTCGACGAGGCAATGATCCGCGGTGTAGTCCACGGGTTTTATGACGAAATTCGCCGTGATGACCTTCTCGGTCCCATTTTCCACGATCGGATCGAGCCAGATAAATGGCCGCAGCATCTGGCGAAGATGTGTGACTTCTGGTCCGCTACTCTACTTCGGACATCCCGATACGACGGCAGGCCACTGCCGCCGCACCTGGTCATAGCCGGCCTCGGCGCGGCGCATTTCCGTCGCTGGCTAATATTGTTTCGGACAACGGTGCGTCGCATTTGCCCGGCCGAGGTGGCGACGCTTTTTATGGATCGCGCGCTGCGAATTGCTCACAGTTTCCGTCTCGCGATCGCCTTCAACCGCGGCGAGACCACGATCGGCATCGAACCTATCGTCGAGAGAGACTTGTGATGCACGACCGGTTTGTGAGTGGTTCCTACAATGCACAGCGATCGACAGGGAGCCGTGATTCATGCGGCTGACCAGCTTTTCGGATTATGCATTGCGGATGCTGATGTACACTGCCGCCGCCGGTAGCCGGCTTATAACGATCGAGGAGGTTGCCCGCACCTTCAACGTGTCGAAGACGCATCTGAACAAGGTCGCCAACACCCTGACCCGTGGCGGCTATATGAAGGCAATCCGCGGCCGTTCCGGTGGTCTCATTCTCGGGCGCCGGCCTGAGATGATCCGGATTGGCGATGTCGTGCGGTTAACCGAGCCGGATTTCGCGCTGGTCGAATGTTTCGCGACCGGAAACCTATGTGTGCTAACCGCCTCCTGCAAGCTTTCAGGCATGTTTGACGAAGCGACAGCCTCCTTCCTGAACGTCCTTGACCGCTACACGCTCGCCGACATCACACTGATGCCCGAAGACTTCCTCGGCGGTCAGATACCACCCGTTCGCACCGGGGCGACACGCAAGACCGTATAATGTTGCGCGGCTTCGACGCGCGCTGTTTTTGCTCGGATGTGAGATGGGCCATGGCTGAACCAAAGAAGAATGATCAACAGGTCACAAAGGACATTGATTCTGATATCGACCCGGACAACACTCTGCTGCCGATGCTTATCGGTGGGCTTGTCCTGATAGTTATCGGAGCGATCATCGTGATGATGTTTGTGTAGTTTCGCAACGATGGCGTGTGACTTTATCGGCCCGGCTGTTGTCTGGGCGCCTGCAACCCCAATTGCGATTTGGCGGATGGAGAACTGTCGGCCGAGGAGGGGAAGTACAGAGCGCGCGACCGGCGGGCGCTTGGACAGCGCATAGCCGGCGACGATGAGCTGCAGGAGGTATATCGTCGTCTGCGCCAGCCCGGCCCCGATGATCCGGCAGAGCCGATCTCCACGGCCGAGATGCGGCGCAAGCGCCTGCTGCTCACCCCGCGGAGACGTACGTCGTCATTGAGTTCAGAACTTGCATTCCGCTTCGTTAAACTACCATTTCGCACTGCTCTTGTTCCGAGCCCCTCATGACGTCGGCGTACCGTTTTGGGTTGAAGTGCAGATAGAGAAACGCTGTGACGGTCACGCAGCCGAGATGCATGATCCATCCGCTGCTGAAGCTCCCGCTCCAGCCATGCAGGAGCGCGGTGGCGAATGGACCAAGCGCGGCGATCAGAAAACCGCCGCCCTGCATCAGCGCAGCCAGCGCGCCCGCCTGCTCCGGGCGCGGCAGATGATCGAGCGCCGTGACGATTGCAAGCGAGAAGCTTCCGCCAAGACCGGCCCCGCATATCCCCACCCACAGAAGGGGCGACAGTGCGGGAAAAACCGCAAGTCCGGCAAAGCCCGCCGCCTGCAGCAGCAGCGTCAGCCAGAGCCAGGGACGGCGGTCGATGCCTCGACGCGCCAGGACAGGCAGCACCAGGGCCGAAGCCGCCTGGCAAATGGCCATCACGGCCACAAGATTGCCGCTGGCGGCACTGCTCCATCCTTGCGCCTGGTAGTAGGGCGCAAGCCAGGCGACCATAGAGGAATAGCCGGAGTTGACCAGGCCGAAGGCCGCCATCAGAACCCAGGTCCGTGGGCGGCGAAGCAGAAAACCGGTCAAGGCGCGATCGGGTCTTGAAGCCTTGGCGTCGGACAGGACGCGGAATGCCGCGCACAGCGCAATGGCGGCGGGAGCCGCGAGCCAGGCAAGGGCTGCCCGCCAGTCGTATCCGTTGTTGACGAGCAGGGGCGCCAGACGTGCGCCGAGCGCCCCACCGCCCATGATCATGCAGGAATAGAGGCCGGTCACGGCGGGTGTGCTGGTCGGGAACTTTGCCTTGATGATCCCCGGAAACGCGGCCTGGATGAAGGCCACCCCCGCCCCGCAAAGTGCCGCCGTCAGGATCAACGACAGGCCGCCGGGCACGACAAGCCTGAGCAGCGAGCCCGCTGTCAGCACCGTTAGCGCCGCGAGCAGGCCCCGGCGCGTTCCGACGGCCGCCTGGATGCCCGGTGCAACGAACGCACCGAGGCCCATCAGCAGCATCGGCAACAGCGTCAGCATGGCCAGGCTGCCATAGCCCATCCCGGTGTCGGCCACGATATCGGCCAATATCGGTCCCGGCGCCGTCAGAAAGGGACGCAGGTTGATCCCGATTAGCACGACGAGGGCAAGCAGCGTCCATTGCCTGTCGGTTGCAGGCTGCGCGGTCATCGACATTTTCGCGCTGTTCATCTGGCGCCCGCTTGCACCAGCAGGGTTATCATCTGCGCATAGCCGTTCCTGCGCGCGTGCCGCAGCGGTGTCGCCCCGTCCTTGTCGGCGAGATTGACGTTGGCGCCGGCCTCGATCAGCCGCCTCACGATCTCGACATGACGCTGCCCGCCATCGCCGAGGATGATGGCCTCCAGCAACGCGGTCCAGCCGAGCTTGTTGACGTGATCGACATCAATGCCGGCATCGATCAGCGCGCCGACGGTCTCGACATGTCCGCGTTCGGCAGCCGGAATGAGCGCGGTACCGCCATAGCGATTGGTGCTCTTCAGGTCGGCGCCGTGCGCAAGCGTCATCTTCAGGATTTCGAGATGCCCGCGCGCGCCGGCGTAGAGATATGGACTATCCTGGATATCGTCCTTGGCGTTGACGTCCGCGCCAGCCTCGATGAGAGTCCTGGCAGCGCTGACCTTGTTGCCGTGGGTCGCGACGAGAAGAGCCGTGCGGCCGTTCTCGTCGCGCGCGTCGATCCGGGCCCCCTCGGAAACAAGCATCTTGATCATGGAGACATCGTCATTTGCCGCAGCCGAGTGAAGCCTTGTCTCATTCATGTTCTGCCCCAACGCTATCGATGGAATGCAGGCGACGATGACGCCCAGCAAAAGTCTGCGCTCGATCATCGGCATCAGCCCCCCGACACGCTGTGCGTGGAAGCCGAGCGGGTTGCTGCGGCGAGCGAAGCCGTCATGCTCCGCCGAGAGGTGGCGAAAGCATCCTGCCTGGGACGGAGCTCCAGGCCGACGAGCAATTCCGCGAGCCTGACAGCCGCCGACACCCCTTCGACGACCGGGACACCGTGAAGGCTGGCCAGTCGCCGCGCCATATCCGACATGCCGGCGCAGCCAAGCACGATGGCGTCGGCGCGATCGACCCGCAGCGCCTCCTGGATTTCTTCGCTGATGATCGACAAGGCCGCCTCGCCATTAGCTTCCAGCGCCAGGACGGGAATGCCGCTCGCCCGCACGGTGGCGAATGGCGAAAGGCCGTAGCGAACCAGATTGTCCTCGAGAATGGGAACGGAAACCGGCAAGGTGGTAATCACCGTGAAGCGCCTCGCCACGATGCTGGCGACACGGGCGGCAGCCTCGCCTATGCCGATGACCGGCTTGCGCGTCAGCATCCGCGCGGCGTCGAGTCCGGTATCGTCGAAGCAGGCGATGATATAGGCGTCCACGGCGTCACTGCGCTCGGCCCCTTCGATACGGTCGAGAAGACCTGGGACCGCCTTCGCGCCATCGATCGCGCCTTCGATAGAAGCCGGGCCGCTGTCGTTCTGCATGGCGATGATTTCGGTGCCCGCCTGCGCGGTTCGCCGCGCCGCGACGGCGATGGATCCCGTCATCGACGCGGACGAATTGGGATTGATGATGCCGATGCGTACCATGGGAAAAATTCCTGAAGCCGCCGCCCGGCCGAACGTGCATCGCTGCCGTTCCGCATCACCGGTGGCCTGTCTCGATATTGAAGCCTATTCGATCAGATCCGTGTCGCGGCTGTGCCGCCAGAACCGGTCCGGGGTCCTGAGCAGATCGCGCAAGCCCAGCCGCTCAATCATCAGTTCCGTCTCCCGTTGCGCAGCATCGAGCACGGCATCCTGATCGACATGAACCGGCTTGCGGTCGCGCAACAGCACGCGTCCGCCGACCAGCACGGTGTGGACGTCGTTGCCGTTGGCAAAATAGGTGACACGGAATTCCGGCATGTTGGCCGGGTAGAGATGCGGGCGCCGCAGGTCGACAAGAATGACGTCGGCCTTCTTGCCGGGCTCCAGCGATCCGACCTGATGGTCGAGGCCCAGGACACGCGCGCCGTCGATGGTGCACATCTCCAGGGCCTTGCCCGGCGGAAGCCAGCTCGGATCGTGGAAATGAGTGCGATGATAGTGCATGCATTGCTGCATGTGACGGAACATGTCCGCGGAGCGGTCCGGCGCGGTCGCATCGGAGCCGATGGCCACCACGACGCCAGCGTCGAGAAGTTCCGTGACCGGGCAGCGCGCGAGAATGGCGGCCACGGCGCTCGGATTGTGCACGATGCTCGTGCCGGTTTCGGCGCAGATCGCTATTTCTTCGTCAGTCAGGGCGGTCGCATGCGACAGCAGTGTGCGCGGCCCCAGAATGCCGATCTCCCCGGCGATCTTCACGCTGCCCTTGGTATGACCATCCTGGGTGAAGATCAGGCCGCGCTGTTCGGCGATCTGCCTGACCTTGCGCGATTGCGCGATGGCGTCCCCTGCCCCGGGACCATCGAGATGTTCCTGATGCATGGTCGGCGTCAGCAGGGCGAGATGCAGACGATCCTCGTGGGTGCCGTGCCAGCGGTCGGCCAGCTTTTGCGAGGTGGCAAGCTGCTGGTCGAACGACACCGGATAATCGGTACGGCTGGCGCCCTTCCAACGTGCATAAGTCAGGGGGTGCGGCGGGCGCGTGGTGCCGACGGCGACCACTGAGCGCGTGCCGATGCCAAGCACGCCTTCCATATGGGCGTTGCCATAGGCCGGATCGTCGGTGCGCATGACCGAATCGCCGCCGCCCAGCAAGGACACGCCGGTCGTCACGCCGAAACGCAGGCGTTCCAGCGCGGCAAGCTGCGCCTCCGCATGCCAGAATTCCGGCGTCGAACCCACCGTATAGGCACCTTGGCATGCCCTGTACCAGAGGTCGCTGCGGCCGCCGCCCATCGTCTTGATCAGCCCGTGCCCGGCATGGGCGTGGCTGTCGACGAAGCCTGGCATGACGGCCATGCCGCGGGCGTCGATCGTCTCGCGCGCCGGATGGTCCCGCGCCACGTCTTGCGAAGCGCCGACGGCCACGATGCGGTCTCCCTCGATGGCTACGGCGCCATCGGGAATGATCCGCCGATCGGGATCGACAGCGATGACGGTGCCGTTTCTGATCAGAATGTCTGCCATCACAGGCTCGCTTCTCTTTTTTCGCTGCAAAGGATGCGGTCGAGCGAAGGCGCGAGGCGCAGGAGTTCGCGCGTGTATTCGTGAGTGGGCGCGGAGAACAATGTTTCGGTATCCGCGAGTTCGACGATCTCGCCGCCTTTCATCACGGCGACCCGGTCGCACATCTGCCGTATCACCGCGAGGTCGTGGCTGATGAACAGCATCGACAGCCCGGCAAGATCTCGTAGGTCCTTCAACAGGTTGAGAATTTGCGCCTGCACCGACACGTCGAGCGCCGAGGTCGGCTCGTCGCAGATCAGCAGCGATGGCCGGGGGCCGAGCGCCCTCGCAATCGCGATGCGCTGGCGCTGGCCGCCTGAAAAGGCATGGGCGAACCGAGAGCCGGCCTGCGCCGGCAGGCCCACCGCCTCGAGCAATGTCTCAGCGTCCAGCCGCGCTTCCGCTGCGCTGGAGGCAAGCTTGTAGAACAGGATTGGCTCCGCGATCGCCGAATTGATCCGCAGCCTTGGATTGAGGGCCGAATACGGGTCCTGGAACACCATCTGGAGTGACTGGCGCACGGTCTTGTCGCGACGGGCGGCCAATGCCGTGCCCTGAAACTCTATGGTTCCCGAACTCTGCGTCACGAGACCGGCAATGGTGTTGGCGACCGTGGTCTTGCCGCAACCGGACTCGCCGACAAGCCCGAAGATTTCGCCGCGGCGCACCTCGAAGGAGACGTCCTTCACGGCCTTGAAGACCGATGCCTTGCGGCCCGGGATGAACGAGCGCTGGCCGTATTCCACGCAAAGATTGCGTACAGTCAGCGCGGCTTCGCCGTTGCGCCCCGCAGCGGTGCCGGTGTTCTTGGAGCGCACGGCTTCGCGCGCCTCCAGTGTCGTCTTCGTTTCCTCGCTTGGGACCGGCAGACGGTCAAGGCGAATGTCGATCGGCGGAACGGCGGCGATCAGCGTGCGCGCGTAAGGCGCCTTGGGCGCCGTCAGCACATCGCGTGTCAATCCACTCTCGACCACGCAACCGTTCTGCATGATCGTGACCCGGTCGGCAATTTCCGCAACCACGCCCATATTGTGGGTAACCAGCAGGACGCCGACGCGGCGATCATCGGCAAGTTCGCGGATCAACTTGAGGATTTGCGCTTGCACCGACACGTCGAGCGCCGTCGTCGGCTCGTCGGCGACGATCAGCCTTGGGTCGCAGGCAAGTGCGGTGGCGATGACGACACGCTGGCGTTGGCCGCCCGACAATTGATGCGGATAGTTGCCCAGCCGGCGTTCCGGCTCGGGAATGCCGACGGCTCTCATCAATTCGAGCGCGCGGGCCCTGGCTTCGCGGCGCCCGATCTTCAGATGCGCCAGCATGCCTTCGCACAACTGGCTTTCCACGGTGAAAAGCGGGTTCAGGCTTGTCATCGGATCCTGAAAGATCGCGCCGACGTCACGGCCTGGAATGATCCCCTTGGTGCGACCGGTTCGGATGTCGATCGGCTTGCCCGCTATGGTGATGGTGCCGGAAGCAATCCTGCCGGGAGCCTGCAACAAACCCATCAGCGCATTGCCGACGGTGGTTTTTCCCGCACCGGATTCTCCCACCAGCGCATGTATCTCGCCGGGCCGGATCGTCAGGTCGATGTCGTCGACGGCAGCGAGAATGCTGCCGTTGGCAAGCGGATATTCGACCCGCAGATTCCTGATGTCGAGTGCGTGTGGCGTTGTGTTTTTCATCAGTTCGCCATCAGTTTGGGGTTGAAGCGATCGCGCAGGTAATCGCCGATTATGTTGACTGCCAGAACCAGGACGACCAGCACGACGGCGGGCATAACGGCGATCCACCACAGGCCAGAGAACAGGAACTCGTTGCCGATGCGGATCAGCGTGCCGAGCGAGGGATAAGTGGCCGGCATGCCGGCGCCGAGGAACGAGAGGGTCGCCTCCGTCAAGATCGCGCCCGCCAGATTGATGGTGGCGATCACCATGACGGAGCTCATCACGTTGGGCAGGATGTGCCGCATCATGATGCGGCGGGAGGGAAGACCGATGACCTTGGCGGCTCGTACATAGTCGCGGGAAATTTCCACCATGCTGGAGGCCCGCACGGTGCGGGCATATTGCACCCATTCGTTGACGGCGATCGCGAAGATCAGGATGACCGGTGCCCAGTTCGAGACCGTATCGGCGCTCAATTGCGCGCGGGCTATGCCGCTGATCAGAAGCGCGACGAGGATCGTCGGAAAGCTCACCAGAACATCGGCGATCCGCATCACGATGCTGTCGATGATACCGCCGAAATAGCCGGCTATCGATCCCAGCGTGACGCCTATGGCAGCGGCCAACAATACCGCCCCGGCGCCGATCAGCATCGATATGCGCAGGCCGAAGAGGATGACCGAGACCAGATCGCGTCCCTGATTGTCGGTGCCCAGCAGGAAGCGCGGATCGCCACCGTCCATGAACACGGGCGGGATTTCCATGTCGATCAGCGAATATGAGGAGACATCGCGCGGATCGATGGGTGCGATCAACGGAGCGAAGATCACCAGCATCAGCATGGTCACCAGAATCAAGCCAGCGATCATGACCGAGATGGGAGGAAGCCTGCGCGACAGAGACACCTGCGTTGCCATCATTTTGTCCTCAGCCGCGGATCGATCAATGCGTAGAGCATGTCGACGACCATGTTGATCACGACGAACAGGAAGCCGACGAACAGCAGATAGGCCGCGAGGACGGGGATGTCCGGATAGCCGACGGCGTTGGTGAAAAGCAGCCCCATGCCCGGCCACTGAAAGACGGTTTCCGTGACAATGGCGAAGGCGATGAGTTGTCCGATCTGCAGCCCGGTGACGGTCACGACCGGCATCAAGGCATTGCGCAGCGCCAGACGGCCGTAGATGTAGCGGCGGGGCAGACCGCGCGCGAAGGCGAAGCGGACATAGTCCGAAGAGAGCACGTCGATCATCTCGGAGCGCACGAGGCGCATGATCAGCGTCAACTGGAACAGCGCCAGTGTGATCGAAGGCAGGATCAGCGATTTGAGGCCGGAGGCCGTCAGGAAGCCTGTCTTCCAGAAGCCGAGATCGACAAGCTCGCCACGCCCCGAGGACGGCAGCCAGCGCAGACTGACGGCGAAGATCAGGATGAGCAGCAGGCCGGTGACGAATGTCGGCATGGATATCCCGACGAGGGTCAGCGACTGGATCAGCCGCGACAGAAAGCCGTTCGGCTTCAGGGCGCAGAGAACCCCCGTCGGGATGCCGATGAACAGCGACAGGAGGGTCGCGACCACGACCAGTTCCAGCGTTGCGGGAAGCCTGGTCAACAGCAGGCTGACGACAGGCTCCTGGTAGCGAAAGCTGGTGCCGAGGTCGCCATGAAGCGCGCGCCCGACGAATTCGAGGAACTGTACGAAAAGTGGCCTGTCGAGTCCGAGAGCGACGCGCAAGGCATCCTTCTCAGCCTGGCTCGCGCCTTCGCGCACCATCGTGGCGACCGGATCGCCGACGAAACGGAACATGATGAAGGCGATGGCGGTTACGGCAACCATCACGAGGATGGCCTGCAACAGCCGCACCGATAGAATCCGGATCATCAGGAAAAACCTTTCAAGAAGCGCGGATCGAGACAGGCGGGGCTTGCGCCACCGCTGGAGCAGTTCGCGATCCACCACGGATAGCAGGCGCTCCAACCGAGTCAGGCGTGTCCGCGAAAGCTCCCTCGCAAGCGCGGGCACGCCTTACCGGCGCATTTTCCTAGTTCATATGCGCGAACCAGGGACGCACATACTCGTCGGGGAATTGCGGCATGTCGACCTTGTCGCTCATCGCCCAGGCGACCGGCTGCTGGTGCAGCGGCAGATAGAGGGCCTCATCATGCGTGATCTTGAAGGCCGCCTTCAGCATATCCACCCGCTTGGCCTCGTCGAGTTCGGTCGATGCCGAACGGGCCAATTCGTCGATCTTGGCGTTGGAAAGCCCGTTGGGGTTGCTGCCGCCATAATTGCCGTCATTGGTCGCCAGCAAGGCTTGCAGCACGCTGTAGCCATCCATCGGCGGTAGCGAGGCCCATCCGAGCATATAGATATCGAGATCGCCCTTATCCATTCGAGGGAAATAGGTCGTCTTGCTTTCGACGTGCACGTCGGCCTCGACGCCGATCTTGGCCCACATCGACGCGATTGCCAGGCAGATCTGTTCGTCGGCGATGTAGCGGTCGTTGGAACAGGCCAGTCCAACCTTGAAGCCGTCGGGATAGCCGGCTTCCGCCAGCATGGATTTCGCCTTCGCGACATCATAGTCCAGCGCTACGTCGATCGACTGATCGTAGCCGGTGACCTGTGGCGCGACCAGTGTGCCGGAGGTGCGCGACTTTCCGCGCATCAAACGCTTCTGGATCGTGTTCAGGTCGACCGCGTGCCAAAGCGCCTGGCGCACTTTCACGTTCAGCAGCGGATTGGGCTTGCCGGGCGCTGCATGAAGCTCCGGCCGGAAGCTGAAGCCGAGAAAGATCTCGCGCAGCGACGGGTTCTCGACAACCTTCAGGCCGGCGGTGTTGGCGACCCGGTCGATGTCCTGCAACGGAACCGGCGCGATCATGTCGAGTTCGCCCGAAAGCAGCGCCGCGACGCGCGTGGCGTTCGAAGCGATCGGGCGGAATTCCACCCCCGTCAGATTGTGCTGCGGCTTGTCCCACCATTCCTTGTTGACGGCGAAGACCGAGCGCGAGTCCGGCTCGTAGCTGACCAGCTTGAACGCGCCGGTGCCATTGGCATGATTGCTGGCGTAGGTGACGACCCCCGTCGAGGCATTGCCGGGCTTGAGGGCATTGTGCTCCTCCATCCATGGCTTGCTCATCATGTAGATGGCGACGAGATCGTTCAGGAGCAGCGGATAGGGTCCGCGCAGGATCAGGTCGACCGTGTAGTCGTCAACCTTCTCGACGCCGGTTACGGCGGAGAGGTTTTCTCGGTTGCGCGCGCCGGGATCGATCTGACGTTGGATGGTGGCGACGACATCATCGGCATTGAAGGGTTGACCTTCGTGGAACTTGACGCCCTGCCGCAGCTTGAAGCGCCAGCGCGTCGGCGAGACGATCTCCCAGGAGGTCGCAAGCGCAGGCTCGATAGCCATTTCCTTGTTGCGGCGCACCAGCCCGTCGAACACCATGTTCTGGACGCTCTGGGTAAAACTGTCGACCTGGGCATTCGGATCGTACGAAATGACGTCGCCGGCCGATGACCAGCGCAGTGTCTGTGCAAGCGAAGGCGCTGTCACCGACATCACCATCGCAAGTCCGGCGAGCAGGACCCTAACGCATTTTCTCATTCTCTTCTCCCATTTGTATACGAAGTTTCCGATATATTGGATACCATTTATCCCCATTGATATCGTACACACATTGTGCACAATATCAAGGCAGGCATGTTCGATTTCGTTTCTCATGTGCAAAACCGCTCAAGTGACCGTTCCGAAAAGGGATTCCGAATGACCCAGGCCTTGCTGATAGAAAACGGTGTCATCGTCACCATGGATGCGGGGCGCCGGATTTTCTCGAGGGGTCATGTCCTGGTGGAGGATGGCCGGATCGTCACCGCCGGCGACGGCGCGGCCCCCGCCACAGATCAGAAGGTGGCGCGCATCGATGCTTCGGGAATGGTTGTCATGCCGGGTCTCGTCGACACGCACGCGCATGCGGGTCACATGCTGACCAAAGGCCTGGGAGACGATTCCGAAGCCTGGATGACTATCGCGGGGCGTATCTATGCAGAGGCGTCGGATACGGAATTCTGGGCAGCCGAGGCCACATTGTCGGCCCTTGAGCGCATAAAATGCGGAACGACCACCGCTGCCCTGCTGTTTGGCGGCGGGCCGGACATCATGCGCACCGAGGCGCCGGGGGCAGCACGGGCACATCTTGCCGCCATCGCCGAAATGGGAGTGCGCGAGATACTCGCCGTCGGGCCGAACCGGCCGACCTCGTCCCATGTCTATCGGGACCACGCATACGTTCCGTCTGTCGAAATCACCATTTCGCCGGAAACCCAGTTGGCAGTGTGCGCGGAAATCATCGATGATTGGGCTGGTCGCGATGGCCGGGTGCGGATTGCGGTCTCT
Organism: Mesorhizobium sp. B2-4-1; assembly: GCF_006442185.1. Classification (NCBI taxonomy): domain Bacteria; kingdom Pseudomonadati; phylum Pseudomonadota; class Alphaproteobacteria; order Hyphomicrobiales; family Phyllobacteriaceae; genus Mesorhizobium; species Mesorhizobium sp. B2-4-1. The sequence continues at coordinate 85,306 of NZ_VFVN01000014.1, forward strand.
CTCCCGGTGTTCACTCGGCGCGAACTTGACGAACAAACGGTATACAATCTGTCCCGCAATGCTCGCGACCTTGCTCGCGCAAAAAACGTGCTGTTCATCCAGGATGGCCATCGCGACGGTTCCATCGCCGCCAATGCGGAACGGCTCGATCTGTTCGACGAGCATTCGCTGCTGGCGCACTGCATCGAACTGACCGAGGCAGACATCGCCGCGCTGAAACGCAGCCACGCCAAGGTGGCGCATAATCCAAGTGCTCTGATGTCGGTCTCGGGCCGTTGTCCGGCGACGGAACTGATGGAAAGGGGTGTCACCCTGTCGCTCGGCACCGACGCGGCGGCGCCCGACCGCTCTTTCGACATGTTCCGCAACATGTTCCAGGCGCACCGCTATCATGCCCGGCACTTCAGGAACGATGCGGTCCTGCCGCCGATGCAATTGCTGGAGATGGCGACCATCGAGGGCGCGCGTGCCCTGTCGATGGAGAACGAAATCGGCTCGCTGGACCCGGGCAAGCGCGCCGACATCATCCTGGTCAACATGCGCCAGCCGCATCTGTGGCCGCCGGCACACCCCGCGCAGCGGCTGGCACGCTTCGCCAACGGCGCGGATGTTGACACGACGATCGTCGACGGGCGTGTCCTCATGCGCGGACGCCGCCTCGTCGATCACGATGAAGACGCCATTCTGGATCGCGCCGAAGGAGCCTTCCATCTGATGATGAAACGCGCCGGGCTGGCATAGGCCGAGTTCCGGGGCGCAAACAGGGAGACCCAGATGACCGAAGACCTTCTCATTCGCAATGTCAGGCCCTTGGGCGGCGCTGTCACGGACCTCTACATTCGCGACGGTCGGTTCGCGCACGCAACCAGCGGGAAAGCGGCGCATGAAATCGACGGGCTTGGACAGGTTGCCCTGCCCGGCCTGGTCGAGGCGCACACGCATCTCGATAAGACGCTTGTCGGCATGGACTGGTTTCAGAACCGTGTGGGACCCACGCGCAACGACAGGATCCTGGCCGACAGGAAGGCCAAGCGGGAACTCGGCATCGATGCGCGCAGGCAATCGGCGCGTCAGATCGTGCAGACGCTGGCTTTCGGCGTGACGCATATCCGCAGCCATGTCGATGTGGATACGGAAATCGGCATTACCAACATCGAGGGTGTCGTTGCAACGCGCGAAGCCTTCAAGGGATTGGTCGACGTGCAGGTCGTCGCCTTCCCGCAAAGCGGCATGCTGGGACGCGAAGGCACGCAGGCGCTGATGGAGGACGCATTGAAGGCGGGGGCCGATATTGTCGGCGGCATCGACCCGGCAACGATCGAGCGGGATCCGGTTCGCCACCTGGACGCAATCTTCGCGCTCGCGGATCGATACGGCAAGCCGGTCGACATTCATCTGCACGAACCGGGAGAATTGGGCGCCTTCTGCCTTGAGCTGATCGTCGAACGGACCAAGGCGCTCTCCCTTCAGGGCCGCGTCATGGTGAGCCATGCCTATTGTCTCGGCATGCTGGACACGCATAGGCAGCACACGTTGATCGACGCGCTGGCGGCTGAAGACATCGCCGTCATGACGGTCGGCAGCCCATCCGCGCCGGCGGTTCCGCTGCGCATGATGCGCCAGTCCGGCCTCGTCGTGGCATCCGGTTCCGACGGCATCCAGGGCACCTGGGAGCCATGGGGCAATGGCGACATGCTGGAGCGGGCCAAATATCTTGCGCAGCGCAACGGCATGACCAACGATGCCGATCTGGAAGAGACGGCGCGCGTTTGCACCTTTGGCGGCGCGCAAGGTATCGGCCTGACGGATTATGGGCTTTCGCCCGGTTGCCACGGCGATGTCGTGCTGGTTTGCGCGCGGACCCTGGCGGAAGCCGTGGCCCTGACCCCACGGAAGCGCACGGTCATCCGCGGCGGCCGCGTGCTCGTGCGTGACGGTGCGCTGGCCGGAGATCTGCCCGATGTCGCATAGTCGTCGGACGAACCAGCGTGACGACGGACCTGTCCTGCTCACCGCGCGATGGGTTGTCGGCCACCGGGACGGGCGCCATGTCCTTCTGGAGAATGGCGAGGTCGTCCATGAGAACGGCAGGATCGTCTTAGTCGGCCATCGCTACGGCGGGCCTGTAAAGCGGCGGATCGATCATGGCAGGGCGCTGATCGGCCCGGGTTTCATCGATCTGGATGCGCTTTCGGACCTGGATACGGGCGTGCTCGGCCTCGATCATCAACCCGGCTGGAAGAAGGGCCGCGTCTGGCCGCGCGACTATGTGGAAGCCGGGCCGGTCGAAATGCTGGCGCGCGAGGAGCTGGCGTTTCAAAAACACTATGCCTTCGCGCAACTCATCCGCAACGGCATCACTACTGCATTGCTGATCGCATCGCTGTTTTATCGTGCATGGAACGAGACATCGGACGAATTCGCATCCGCCGCCGAAAGCGCCGCAGAGTTGGGCCTTCGCGTCTATCTCGGGCCTGCCTTTCGCGCCGGCCATTCCGTCATCGAGGTGGATGGCGGCATCGTCGTCGAGGTGGACGAAGAGCGCGGCGCGGAGGGTCTGGACGATGCCGTTGCCTTTTGCCTGGAGCACGAAGGACGCTTCGGCGGATTGGTGCGAACCATGCTTGCACCGGACCGTGTCGAGTTCTGGACCGCCGACCTGTTGCGCAGGACCGCCAATGCCGCGCGAGACCTCGGCGTGCCGGTCCGTCTGCATTGCTGCCAGTCTTCATTCGAGATCGAGACAGTGCGTCGCCGGTTCGGCACGACATCCGCCCGCTGGCTCCAGGACATCCGCTTTCTCAGCGAAAGAGCGTTGTTGCCGCATGGCACCCACGCCGACGGCGATGATCTCGAAATCATCGCCGGTTCGGGTGCCACATTGGTGCATTGCCCGCTGGTGATGGCGCGGCATGGCGCGGCGCTCGACAATTTCGCCCGCCTTCGCGGCCAGGGTCTGCGCATCGGCATGGGCACAGACACCTGGCCACCCGACATGGTGCAGAACATGCAGGTCGGCCTGATGCTCGGCCGCGTCATGGCGGGCAATCTGGAGACGCCGAAATCAGCCGATCTCTATGACGCGGCCACGATTGGCGGCGCCGACGCGCTCGGCCGGTCGGACCTGGGACGTCTGCAGGCGGGAGCAGCCGCCGACATCGTCGTGTTCGACCTGTCCGGCAACCATCTGGGACAGGTCCTCGATCCGATCGCCTGCCTGACGACGTCCGCAGGCGGACGCGATGTGCACACGGTCATCATTGACGGGCGCACCGTGATGAGCGCCCGAACCATTCCGGGTTTCGATCTCGATGCAGCCCACCAGCGCGCACAGGCCCAGTTCGAACGGCTTGTCCAGCGTTATCCGCAACGCACCTGGCGACATCCGACGGTCGCCGAGATTTTCCCTCCCAGCTATCGGATGTTCATGGCATGAGGGCTCCAGAAACGACACACAACGATTGGAATAAACCTTGATGGCACGCGAGCCGACGGCATTGGCCCTCGACGCCGGGCCGTTTGCATCTCTAAACTCCGGCTTTGCGGATGCTTTTCTTCTTGTGTGCTTGGATATGAATTTTCAGGATCGGTCATGACAATCAACATTCGCAATAAAAATCCGAAATCCGCCGTATCCAAGTCCGACGCGGTCTATCGCACGTTGAAGCGCGTCATACTCGACCAGGCGCTGACCGCGGGAACAAAGCTGCCTGAGGATTCGATCGGCGAGCGGCTGGGCGTCAGCCGCACCATTGTCAGGCAGGCGCTGGCAAGACTGAACGGCGAAGGCCTGGTCGAATTGCGCCCGCACAAGGGCGCCTGCGTCGCGCAGCCGAGCCTGGAGGAAGGCCACAATATATTCGAGGTGAGGCGGGCGCTTGAAGCGCTGGTGGTCGACACGCTGATCGGCAAGCTGACGCCGCAAAAGATCAAACAGCTCGAAGCTCATGTCGACGCGGAAGAAATGGCCAAAGCCAACAATGCCGCGTCGTCGATTCAGTTGGCCGGCGAATTTCATGTGCTGCTTGCCTCGCTGACCGGAAACGAACTGTTGCTGCGCTATGTCACGGAACTCGTTTCGCGTTCATCGCTCATCCTGTCGCTCTACGGACGGCCGCATTCGTCCGACTGCGCCGTATCCGAGCATCACGAGATCATTGCCGCCCTGGCCGCGGCCGACCGGAACAAGGCTGCTGCCTTGATGGACCATCATATTGATGCAATCACCACACGTGCGCTGCTGAAAGCGAAACCCGAAAATGACTTTCCGGACCTTCTTGCTGCCTATGCGCGGGAGGAAGGGCTATGATTTATTGGATGAATGCCGAAGAGACGAGGAGTGACCCGAAAATAATCAGGACGAAGGTGATGTCAGGTTAAATCCGCCTCCTCATGCGGTCGTGGCGACCAGCACTTCGGTCGGCTGGAACTTCAACACATCGATCAGTCCGATGTCGGAGATGCGCAATTCCGGGATGACGACAAGCGCCAGCAGAGAGTGCTGCATATAGGCATTATTGAGGGCGCATCCGCAGGCAAGCATCGCCGCGATCAGGCCATTGGCTTCTTCTGCCACGATCTCGGCGCGCTGGTCAGACATCAGTCCGGCGATCGGCAGCCTGACAAGCGCAAGTTCGCGTCCTTCGCTGAACAGCACGACGCCGCCGCCGACCTGTCCCAGCCGATTCGCCGCCAGCGTCATGTCGTCCTTGTTGGTACCCACCACGATCATGTGATGACTGTCATGGGCGACGGTGCTGGCGATGGCGCATGGTTTGTCGTAACCGAAGCCGGAAACAAACGCGTTGATGACCTTTCCCGTGCCGTGATGCCGTTCCACCAGCGCGATCTGGCAGACGTCACCGGTCCGATCCATCTGAACGATACCATTCAAGACGCCGAGCGAAGCCTCCAGGGCACGGGTCGGTGCCTGGTTCTCGAGCACGCCGATGACCCGCGCCATGACCTGGTTCGCACCCTCGGGCGCCACGATGTCGAAGTCCGCCGCTGAGAGCTTCTTGCCCAAGCGAACCGTGTTCTTGGTCGAGGCGGGATAGTCGTAGGGCGTGATGTCGGCGACGAGCTTGCCGTCGTTCGACACCACACAGCCGCGTGCGATGACGGTTTCGACCGGGAGTTCGGTGAGATCGGAGGTCAAAACCAGGTCGGCGCGCCGCCCGGGCGTTATCGAGCCAAGCTCACGCTCCATGCCGAAATGCTGAGCAGTATTCAGGGTGGCCATCTGAATCGCGGTGATCGGCTTTAATCCCTGGGCGATGGCATGGCGCACAACGCGGTTCATATGGCCGTCATCGACTAGTGTGCCGGAATGGCTGTCGTCGGTACACAGCACGAAATTGCGCGAGTCCAGGCTGAGCTCGGTCAGCGCCTTGATCTGCGCGGCGACGTCGTACCAGGCGGAGCCAAGCCGTAACATGGCACGCATGCCCTGGCGCACCCGCGCAACGCAGTCGGCCAGGCTGGTGCCTTCGTGATCGTCGGACGGACCGGCGGCGACATAGGCATGGAAGGGCAGACCGAGATCCTTCGAGGCATAGTGGCCGCCCACCGTCTTGCCTGCCGCCTGAGTGGCAGCGATCTCGGCCAGCATGTCGCCATTTCCGGCGACCACCCCAGGAAAGTTCATCATCTCGCCGAGGCCGACGATGTTCGGCCACGACATCGCCTCACGCACGTCGGCGGGACCGAGGCTGGCACCCGCGTTCTCGAGGCCCGGAGCGCTCGGCACGCAGCTCGGCATTTGCACGAACACATTGATCGGCAGTCCGGCAGCCTCGTCGTGCATCAGCTTGACGCCCGGCATGCCTAGGACGTTGGCGATCTCGTGCGGGTCGATGAACATCGAGGTGGTGCCATGCGGGATGACCGCACGCGCGAACTCGGTAACGGTAACCATGCCGCTCTCGACATGCATATGCGCATCGCACAGCCCCGGCAGCGCGTAGCGGCCCTCTCCGTCGATAATCTGCGTCTCGGGGCCCACGGCATGGTCGGCATTCGGGCCGACGAAGGCGAAGCGGCCGACCGCGATGGCAATGTCCGTCGCGGGGATGATCTCGCCCGAATGGACATTCACCCAGCGCACGTTCCGGACCACCATGTCGGCCGGCGTGCGTCCCATAGCGACATCAACCAACTGCGGCGCGCATTCGAACCAGCTCTGGATCATCTGTTGTTTTCTCCCCCGGCGCGCGCGCCCGCAAAGGGCCGCACGACCTCGACGCAATATCTTGGCGAACTGTAAGCGGCGCGCTGGCGGTAATAGTCCAGGCAGAAATCAAGGAAAGCGGCGAACTTACGCGACACATACCGGCGTCGCATGTAGAGCAGATTGATTGGAACCAGTGGCGAGCGCCATTGCGGGAGCACCGGCACCAGATCGCCGTTCTTGCACTCGATCTCGGTGAAGAAGGCTGGCAGATAGACGATACCCTCGCCGGCTACGGCGAAGTATTTCAGCATCCAGTAGTCGTTCGCCATGCACTGCGCGGTCGGCATGAAGTCGACCGTTTCCGCGCCGCGCTCGAGGTGCCAGGATTGCACGCCGCTCGGGCGGCGGAAGGCGACGGCCCCATGGCCCGCCAAGTCTGCGGGCGTCGACGGTTCCCCGAATTGCTCAATGTAGCGCGGGCTGGCGTAGAGACAGAAGGAAGCCTCCCCGAGCTTGCGAGCGATGTAGTCTGAGTTCGCCGGCTCGCCCCAATGGAATATGCCGTCGAAAGGCTGGTGCTTTTCGGGCGCCAGGAAATAGCCGAGCGAAAGGAAGATCACGTCGACATTCACCTGCGGATACTGTTGACGGAAGGCGAACAGCAGTTCCGAGGTGAAGGAAGTGCCGAACTCGCCGGTCGAGCCGATCGTCAGCGTGCCGGCGATATCGTGGCCCGCCTCGGCGATCGCCGCCTTGGCTCCTTCGCAACTTTCCTTGATGCGTTGCGCATGGTCGAGGAACTCGGCCCCGGCATCGCTCAAATGCAATTCCCGACCGTCGCGCACAAACAGTGCGACACCGAGCGAATCCTCTAACGCGCGCACTTTGTGACTGAGGCTGGACTTGGGCAGTCCATACAGTTTCGCGGCGTGCGAGAGCGACTGCGCCTCCGCCACTTTGATAAAATAATCGATCGCTTCAAAATCCATCGATCGTCCAAGAATTTGAACGGTGCGTCCAGAACTAGCCAGAAACTGCCATTTGCATGGACGACCCTAATACGACAGGATCAGAGCGCGCAAGGTGGGATTTTTGGCGCAGACAAGCTTGGTCCCAAGCCCGAGCGAGGCCACACGAGCGGAGATGAATTTGTCCGACATACGCGAATTCATCCGTGCTGGTCGCGCCGAGCATAAATCGACTCTCATCGTCACCGGCGGCACACTAGTCAACGTCGCTTCGGGTGAGATCTATCCGGCCGACGTCGCCGTCTACAAGGATCGCATCGTCGCTGTCGGAGACGTCTCGGAGTACCGCGGCCCCGAGACCGAGATGATCGATGCTACTGGTTATTTCCTCTGCCCTGGCCTGATAGACGGCCACCTCCACGTTGAATGTTCCAAGATGTCGGTAACTAGCTTCGCCAAGGCGGTGGTGCCGCTCGGCACCACTTCGATTGTGTCGGGCCTGGACCAGATCCTCGTGGTGTCCGGCCTGGAAGGCGCCCGCGAATTCCTCGACGAGGCCAAGGCAACCCCTCTCAAGATCTTCTGGGGCGCACCATGCAAGACGCCCTACACACTGCCTCGCTCCAACGTCGGCTATTATTTCGGACCGGACGATCACCGCGCCACCCATTCCTGGCCGGAATGCGTCGGCATATGGGAGACGGTGCGCGAGTTCGTCGACACGATGGATGAGCACGTTCTGCAGGCGGTCGAGATCGCCGAAAAGAGCCGTCTGCCGATCCTCGGCTGCTCGCCGATGTGTCGCGGCAATCGATTGAACAGCTACCTGCAGGCCGGAGTGCGCTCCGACCACGAGAGCTACACTGCGGACGAGATGCTGGAGAAGCTGCGCAAAGGCATGCATGTCGTCATTCGCGAATCTTCGATCTCCCATTTTCTCGAAGAGAACCTGCGGATGGTCACCGAGATGGGAATAGCCGCGACGAGCCGGGTCAGCTTCTGCACCGATGACGTGGTCGCCTCGGATATCCTGGCCCGCGGCCACCTCGACAACATGATCCGCATGGCGGTCGCGATGGGAGTTCCGCCGCTCACCGCCATCCAGATGGCGACCATCAACGGCGCCGAGGCGCTGCGCATCGGCCAGAAGGTCGGCTCGATCTCGCCCGGGCTCGCCGCCGATATCCTGCTGGTCAAGGATATCGCGGACTTCCATGTCTCAGGTGTCATCGCGAAAGGCAAGCTGGCCGCTCGCGACGGCAAGCTCGTGGACGATCTTGCGCCGCCTGCCCGCAGCGCCGTTGTCACCAACACATTCAAGGTAGCGCCGGTTTCACAGAAAGACCTATTGGTGCGCGCGCCCGGAGCGGGCGACAAGGCGGCCGTGCTGGCGATCGCCGTTACGCCCGAGAGAATATTCGTACGCACGCGACGTGATGTCGTGCTCCCGGTCCGCGACGGCTATATAGACGCGGATCCATCACAGGACGTGCAGTATCTCACCGTCGTCGAACGCTACGGCCGCACTTCCCATCGGCCGGTCGCGTTCGCTTCAGGCTTCGGACTGCGCTCCGGCGCACTCGCCACTTCGACGGCGCCTGATGATAACAACATCGTTTGTGTGGGCACCAATCCCCACGACATGTCGTTGGCAATCAACCACATTATCGAGAACAATGGCGGCCAGGCGGTGGCGGACGGCGGTCGGATCGTGTCATTCCTGCCCCTGCCGATCGGCGGAATCGTATCGGACATTGATCCTCCAGAGATGGCGAAGAAAGAGCAGGAGCTCGACGCGGCCGCGCGCGCGCTCGGCTGTAGGCTGCCATGGCCTTTCATGTACATGTTCGTGCTGCAGATCACCGCGATTCCCGATTTCGCGATAACCGATCTCGGCCTGATCGATTGCATAAACCTGACGGTGGTCGATCCGTTAAGCCGGCTTCATGACTGGGAACGCTAGGAAAGGGAGGGAACCATGCTGAAAAACCTTGTTGTCGCTGTTTCGCTCGTGGCCGCGACGTGGCTGTGGGGCGGCCGCGTACAAGCCGAAGAGCCGACCAAGCTCAGGATCGCCGGCATTCTTTCGGCGGGCAAGGAAGCACCGTGGGAATCATCCTTCGTGAGTTCCATGGACCGGATCATCGCCGCCAAGCCCCACGGCCTCGACATCGAGGTCAATTATACCGAGAACGTTTACGACAATGCCGAGCAGGTGTTCCGCACCTATGCTGAGACCGGCGACTACGACATCTTGTTCGGCGACACCGCCTATGCAGATGCGATCGAGAAGCTGAAGGACGAATTCCCCGATACGATGTTCGTCATGAGCGGTTCGGGCAATCGCGGACTCGGCGGCAATGCCTATTGGATATTCGTCCACGCGCACGAGCCTGCCTACGTGATGGGGCAACTGGCCGGCAAACTCACGAAGTCGAATGTCATCGGCGCCATCTCCACCTTCCCGGCCGAAGATACCAACGATCAGATCAATGCCTTCTTCACCGGCGCCAAGGAAGCGAACCCAAAGGTGAAACAGAAGATCACCTTCATCCAGTCCTGGTTCGATCCGGCTAAATCGAACGAGGCGACCTCGGCGCAGATCGCCGCCGGCGCGGACATGATCTACCAGATGTCGGGCGCCTTCGAGGTTTGTGAGGAGCGCGGCATAGGCTGCTTCGGCAATTATGTGGACATGTCGAAAGTGGCGCCGAAGTCGATCGTCGCCTCCACCATCGTCAAATGGGATCCGCACATTAATTGGATCATCGATGAATGGTGGAAGGCAAAGACCATGAACGCCAAATTCGACGCGCCGAAGGAACCAAGGTGGTTCAGCTGGCAGCAGGGTTCGGGCGACCTCATCCTCAATCCTGCCTGGGAAGCCAAAATGCCCGATGACGTAAAGGCGCTTGCGGCTGAAACGGCCAAGGCCATCCAAGGCGGCAAGAAGAAAATCGAGCTCAATGTGAACGAGCCGAAATCGGACTGACGCCGGAGGTGGTGCCGGGCCGATCCGAGATGAGCAAGATACCGCGCCTGTCGGTTCGGCACCTGACGAAGCGTTTCGCTGCGCTTGCTGCCAATGACGACGTCTCGCTCGACGTCATGCCCGGAGAATTGCATTGCTTGTTGGGGGAGAATGGCGCAGGCAAGTCGACACTGTCGTCCTGCCTCTACGGGCTCTACCAGCCAGACGCCGGCGAAATTCGGGTGGACGGCAAGACCGTCCAGCTAGGCTCGCCGGGCGAAGCCATCCGCGCCGGCATCGGTATGGTGCACCAGCATTTCGTCTTGGTGCCCAACTTCACTGTGCTGGAGAATGTGGCGGTAGGAACGGGCTCCGGCTGGCGGCTGGGCCGGGCTGAGGCTCTCTCCAGGATCGAGACGATCTGCTCCACCTACGGCATCTCGCTCAACCCACACCGGCACGTCGGCGACCTTTCCGTCGGCGAACAGCAATGGGTCGAGATCGTCAAGGCGCTCTACACTGGCGCCAGACTGCTTATCCTCGACGAACCGACGGCGGTGCTGACGCCCGAGGAATCGCGCCGCCTGTTTGCGATCGTGCGGCGGCTCACCAGTGAAGATCTGTCGGTCGTGCTGATCAGCCATAAGATGTCGGAAGTGATGCAATCCGACCGGGTCAGCGTGCTGCGCAAGGGCAGACTGGTCGGAACGGTCATAACCTCGAACGTCAGCCGCGACCAACTCACCACCATGATGGTCGGCCGCTCCGTTGCGGCGCCGGCGCGCGCCGCAGATGCGAAAGCGACCGGCGAGACGGTGCTTTCGGTGCGTGGGCTCACGCACCTGCGCGATGGAAGGCCCGTGCTGGACAACGCATCGCTCGACATCGCAGCCGGCGAGATCGTCGGCATCGCCGGCGTTTCCGGGAATGGCCAAGACGAGCTGTTCGAGTGCCTCGCAGGCCTCGCCGCGCCCGACGGCGGCACGGTCTTGCTCGATGGCGAAACTCTGCAGGCGTACTCACCGGCGACGATTGCTGCGAAAGGCATTGGCTACGTGCCCAGCGACCGCTTCCGCGACGGGCTCGTTGCCGATCTCGATATCGGCGAGAATCTTGTACTCGGCCAACAATGGCAAACGCGCTGGCGCAATGGGCCATTTATCGACACCGCGGCGCTCGACGCAAATGCACGCATGGTCATCGCTGCCTATTCGATTGCCGCAACCGGGCCGTCGTCACCCTCTCGCAAATTGTCTGGCGGCAACGCGCAGAAGGTCATCCTCGCCCGCGAGTTCGCCAAAGCGAAGCGGCTTCTGCTGTGCAACCAGCCGACGCGCGGCCTCGATGTCGGCGCCATCGAATTCGTCTACCGACAACTCCTGCACAAGCGCGACGAAGGCTGCGCCATCCTGCTTGCGAGCGAGGAACTGGAGGATCTTTTCGCTCTCAGCAGTCGTATATGTGTGATGTTTCGCGGCCGCGTCCTTGCGGTGCTCGATACGGAAAAAACCACCTATGACGAAATCGGCAGCCTGATGGCCGGCCATGGGAGCGAGGCTGCGGCGTGACCGGTTTCAACCTCGTGGAGTGGCGCCTCGAGCGCCGGCTGGAACCGCGGCCGACCGCGCGCATCGTTGCACTTGCTTTGGCGGCGATCGCGGCGGTTTTGGTTTGCAGTCTGCTTTTCGCCGCCGCGGGCGCCAGCCCGGGTGCCGCCTTCACGGCTCTCCTGAAAGGCAGCTTTGGCTCGTTGCGCGCCGCCGGCGAAACGCTGGTCAAGGCAACGCCCCTGATCTTCACCGGTCTTGCTGCCTGTGTCGCCTTCCGCGCGCGTATCTGGAACATTGGCGCCGAAGGCCAGGTTTTTGCCGGCGCCATGTTCGCTTATTGGGCGCAGCACAATCTCACCGGCTTTTCGCCTTTCATCCAAATTCCTGTGGTTATAGTCGGTGGCATTGTCGGCGGCGCACTCTATGCCGGCCTTGCGGGCGTGCTGAAGACCCGCTTCTCGGTCGATGAGGTGATCTCGACCGTCATGCTCAACTACATCATCGTCTATGTCCTTTCGCTGCTGCTGCTGCGCGGCCCATGGAGCGAGGCGGGCGCCTTCTTCGAACAGACGCCGAAGGTCGATCCGGGCTCGGTGCTTCCGTTGCTGTTTTCCGGTTCACGCCTGCATTCCGGCTTCCTGCTGGCGATTGTGGCGGCTGGCTTGGTTCACATGCTGTTGACGCGCACACCGCTGGGCTATGACATCAAGGCTGCCGGGTCCAACATGCGCGCGCTCGATGTACAGGGCACCAATACTCGAAGGCTGGTCATAGTTGTGCTTCTGGTTTCCGGCGCGCTTGCGGGGCTCGCGGGGATCACGGAAGTCTACGGCGTCCATTACCGCCTGAAGGCAGGCGTAATAGCAGGTTACGGCTACAGCGGCATCATCGTGGCCATCCTCGGCCAATTGCATCCGCTTGGCGTCGTCGTTGCCTCGGTGCTGTTCGGAGCGTTGCTCAACGGCGCTACGCTCATGCAGATCAAGACCGGCGTGCCCTCGGCGCTGATATACGCCATCCAGGCGATCCTGCTTTTGTTCTTCCTAGCTGGCTGGGCAGCGTGCAATTTCCGCCTGCGGAGGGTCGGCCGTGCTTGACGCACTCTTTCAAACCTCAATCCTGGTCAGTGTGGCGGCGGCCACCATCCGCATCAGCACCCCGCTCCTGCTCGCCGCACTTGGCGAACTTATCGCCGAGCGCAGCGGCGTCTACAATATGGGTCTTGAGGGCATGATGCTGATGGGAGCCTTCACCGGCTATCTCGCCGCCTATGAAAGCGGGTCGTTATGGCTGGGCGTCCTCGCTGCCGGATTTACCGGCGCGCTGATGGCTCTCGTCTTTGCCGTGCTGGTGATCACGCTGAAAGTAGAGCAGATCGTCACCGGTCTTGCCGTCAACCTGCTCGGCGCCGGCCTTTCCACATACTGGTTGCGTTCCGCTTTCGCTGGCGACGGCAAGACGCCGACCATCCCTTTCTTCGCCGATGTGCCGGTGCCAGGGCTGAGCGATGTTCCCGTGCTGGGCCCCATCCTGTTTGACCAGCGGGTGCTGACCTACATAGCCTTTCTGATGGTGCCGGCGGTATGGCTCTTCCTGTTCCGGACGCGTTATGGACTGATCGTGCGCTGCGCCGGCGACAATCCCAAGGCCCTCGATGTTAAGGGGGTAAAGGTCGCGCCGGTGCAATATGCCGCCGTGCTCTTCGGCGGCCTGATGGCGGGCGTTGCCGGCGCGTTTCTCTCCGTCGGCCAGGCGGCGCGTTTCGTGCCGGACATGACCAACGGGCGCGGCTGGCTGGCCATCATCATCGTCATCGCCGGCCTATGGCGCCCCTACCCGATTTTCGTGGCGGCTCTGGTGTTCTCCTTCCTCGACGCGCTGCAATTGCAAATCCAGGGCGTCGGTATCGCAATTCCCTACCAATATATGTTGATGATGCCTTATGTTGCGGCGATCGTTGCGTTGATGATCCGTCGCTCGCGGACCAGCGCACCGGCTATGCTGGGCGTGCCGTACAGGCGGGAATAGGGTGGTCGGTTTTCATTCTGCTGCTGTAAGGCTGCCTGTACGTAGCTGCCATGCGGCATGGCTCAACCCGTGACCGCGGCAGCAAGCTTCCAGCAAGATCGACCGCTTTGGCGAAGCCGGTATTGTAGCCCAACCCGCCCAGGTAGGGAGACCTGACCGTCAGTCACGGGACGTCACAGGGCAAGCAATTTGCCGCCCTGGAAATCTGGATCGTTGGAACTCGACTATCCCGCTGGTGGTTAGCCAGAAGGCTGCATAAGCCTCGCTCAGGAACGCCAGCCACCACTGCCGAAGTGACCTGAACTACGGAGCGTCGCCAGCAGGATGTTGGCTGCTCCGCGTTGATCAATCTTCGCTTGCTCACCAAGCGGAGACGCATTCCAGGCAGCCAGTTCTGACACCAAAAGAGCGGTATCCCCGTCTACCGATGCGCATCTAAGTTGTCCGTTCTTCCCCATCACGATTATAGCTGTACCTATCACGCCATATCCAATCGCAGCTATCCGCTGAACCCAGGTATCGCCGTCAACGCGGACATCGAACAGAACCGACCCTTCGGTTTTTTCCGCAGCGTCCGCCACACGATCACAGAACGGTCGATTGAGGCCTTCGATGTTGCCGAGTGACTGCTCAAACAAGGCCAATTCGACATGCTCTGCCACCATAGCTGTGAGAGTGCGCGCTAGCTGGCCCAATCAGCAAGACACCAGGACCATTATCCACAGCAGCCACAGCTGGTCCCCTTTTTGCCTACTTAATGCCCCCCGTCGGACCGCGAGCCGGGCAACGGCCTCTATGGCTTGGTCGACCTCGTCCGTCGTGGTGTAGTGTGACAGACCCAGCCGGGCGACGCCGCCTTTTTTCGCGCGGTCCAAGCCTGCCGGAGGCTTCATGGCATAGAGTCGCCGGCCCAGCCGAAGATGTTTTTCCTCAGCCAGCGCGGCCGCGTTTTCCAGCGGCGAGCGATTGGCCAGCGGCGAGGTGCCTGTTGAGCGGCAGATTCAGGGCCCTGATATCTGCGCACGCGGCACATCTTGCCCACCCCGGTTGATCGCCTAAATGTTTGGTCCCGGCATTTGCTGGAGCGGATTGAGTCTGAAGCGTTCCGGCTGTGACGCCCACGCCTTGCAGATGAACTCGTAGCGATCCTTCCGCAGTCAGCCTCCGGTTCAGCGGCCAGCTTCACTCCAATTTCTTCAAGCGATTGCGGGCCTCATCTATTCTCGGCACTACAATTGTCAGCCTACTGAATCCAGCATTCTCTTTATCACGGAAAATTTGAAGGTTCGCGCCTGCGACGCCACGCCATATGGATCAACCCCGGCATGGGACGGTCATCAGGCCCCGGGT
This sequence comes from Mesorhizobium sp. B2-4-1, assembly GCF_006442185.1. NCBI lineage: Bacteria > Pseudomonadati > Pseudomonadota > Alphaproteobacteria > Hyphomicrobiales > Phyllobacteriaceae > Mesorhizobium > Mesorhizobium sp. B2-4-1. Next base: position 100,345 of record NZ_VFVN01000014.1, read on the forward strand.
CGAACAGGTGAGTATAGAACTTCTCTCCACCGCTCATGCTTGGATGTTGCGAGTGCGTCGAAAATTCCTTGGATTTCCGTTGTGCGCGTCCTTCCAAGTCACCAGCATCTGCAATTAGAGAACGTTTGGCTTCGTTCCAAGATGGTTCTCGGGCGGCAGCGCAAAGTCCGCTCGGCGCGCACACCATATGTGTCTCAGCTCGGCCCTTTTTTACTTTGCGTTGGATTCAAGGTGAAATTAGTGGACGCAAGCGAGAGGTCGGCTTTCGGCATCAAGCGGACTAAGCAGTCATTCAACTCCTGGCCTCAAGCAGCTCATGCACGCTCCACTTGACGGTGCGTGCCGCCCCAGCCGATGTCGGATTTATCTATGTCGACGGCGAGACATGCCTTTGACCACGCTTATTGGGGGCGCCGACTGGCGAGCCGCTTTGCCATCATTAGCGATGGAACGGAAAAGAAACCATTCTGCTTAAGACTGCTGCTTTTCGACGCACCTTTTCGAAACGTCGGAACGAGCGCTTTTCGCGCAGGCCTCGATGCCCCCATAGGTGAACCGGTTCCATGACGAGTCTGACAATACGCCACCGCATCCTCGTCAGTTTCGCTGCCGTTCTGGTGGTTATGTCCGTGATCGCCGTTATCGCGTACGCCTGGTTTCTTCAGGCGGAGCGGGAGGCAACTGAGGTCGAGAAGGGCATCCTTCCAGACCTCTATCACAGCACCGAGATCATGATGGGGCAGATGAAGGCACATAGCCTGCTTCAGGAATATGCCCTCCAGGACAACCCGTCGGATAAAAGCACGCTTGAAAGCACGATCGCGACCAATCGCGACCAAGTGCGGCGGTTGATGGACGAGTATGAAGCAACGATCGTCTCCGACATCGACAAGCAGAATTACGCAGTCGTCAAAGAACTCGCCAACCAATTTCGGCTGGCGGAAACTGCTGTGCTGGACACGAGCCGAGCTGCCTTGTCGAAAGGTGAAACTCCCAATGAAAGTCCGGTCATCAAGAACACGGTAGAGCCGATCTTTGTGAAATTGCAGTCCGCTCTGCAAGCCATGCTCGAGGATCACAGAGGCGAGGCAAACAGCGCGACGCAGCGAATCAGCTCAATCGTTAGCACGGCGGAAGTCGGTTTGAGCGTGGGCTTGTTGATAGCCCTCGGACTAGCCCTTCTTTTGGGTTACCAGCTGTTTCGCGCTGTCACAGCTCCGCTCACACGTTTGGTCGACGCGGTTCAAATGATACGGCAAGGCGACTTCAGCGAACGCCTCGATCTGAGGCGCCGGGACGAATTCAGCGTGCTTGCCGACGGCTTCAACGCAATGGCAGACGATCTCACAACTCTCATTGGTCAGGTACAAAGGTCCAGCATACAGGTCGGCACGTCGATAACTGAGATTGCTGCAACCTCCAAGCAGCAGCAGGCAACAGCGACTGAAATCGCCGCGACCACGACTGAGATCCGCGCGACAGCCAAGGAAATTTCCGCCACTTCAAACGAGCTGGTTCGCACGATGAACGAGGTCTCGACAGTTGCCGAGCAAACGGCTGCCGTCGCGGGCGGAGGGCAAGAGGGGCTGACCCGTATGGAAGGAACCATGCAGCAGGTCATGGACGCGGCGGGTGCGATCAATTCCAAACTCGCAATCCTCAGCGAGAAAGCTGGCAGCATCAATCAGGTGGTGACGACCATCACCAAAGTGGCCGATCAGACGAACCTGTTGTCGCTCAACGCTTCCATCGAGGCTGAGAAGGCCGGCCAATATGGCCGGGGCTTTGCAGTGGTGGCGACAGAGATCCGAAGGCTTGCGGACCAGACGGCCGTCTCCACTTACGATATCGAGCAGATGGTCAAAGACATCCAGTCGGCAGTTGCTGCCGGTGTGATGGGCATGGACAAGTTTTCCGAGCAGGTCCGCCGGGGCATGCACGAAATCCAGCAGGTCGGCGGGCAACTCTTCGACATCATCCAGCAGGTCCAGGGGTTGGTGCCACGTTTCGAAGTCGCCAATGAAGGCATGCAAGCACAGGCGATCGGCGCGGGACAGATAAGCGACACGCTAACCCAGCTAAGCGAGGCAGCTCAGCAAACAGTCGAGTCCCTTCAGCAATCGACGCTCGCGATCGACGAGCTCAATCAAGTCTCAGGTAGCATGCGAAGCAGCATTTCAAGGTTCAAGCTGAGAGCATAGCGGGCCGGCAGTAGGAGGTGATAATGCTATTCCTCGCCTTCAGTATGGGTTCGGATCGCTACTTGATCGATGTCCACCAAATTGAAGAGGTGCTGCCCTATATCGATGTGAAAGTTCTGCCGGGTGCGCCAACCGGTGTGGTCGGTCTGGTCAGTTATAACGGAATACCCATCCCTCTCATCGATGTTACTCTTCTTGCGCTTGGCCGGCCATCGGAGCGCCTATTGAGCACCCGGATCGTTGTTACGCGCTACCCGGCGCGAGATGGCGAGCAACGCCTGCTTGGGTTGGTCGCGGAACGGGTGACGGATACGGTCGAGCGAGACCCTGCCGACTTCGCGCCGTTCGGCCTCGAGCCAGAAACGCCGTCTTATCTTGGTCCGGTGGCTTCGGATGGCACGGAGATCATTCAGTGGGTCAAAGCGGAAGCGCTGCTTTCGGAAGAGATTCGTACCGCATTGCTCCGCCAGGCCGCGATGAGTGTTTAATGACCGGCGCAATAGAAAAGCTCCTGATGGAAACCATTGGACTGGACAGTGCCAGCGTTGGCCCGACAGTGGTCCGTCAGGCGGTCAGAGACCGGATGGCAGCGTGCCGGATTGCCAATCCTCAGGCCTATAGGGAACACTTGACCGGTTCCCCGCAGGAGCTGCAGGAGCTGATCAATGCGGTGGTGATCCCGGAGACTTGGTTCTTTCGCGACCGAGAAGCGTTCACGATGTTGGCGCGGCATGCGCGCGTGCACAAGCGTGCTCAGCCGACAAAAGTCTTGAGCCTGCCATGTTCAACCGGTGAAGAGGCCTATTCGGTCGCAATGGCCATGTTCGATGCCGGCTTTGAAGCGCACGAGTTCAACATCGATGCGGTGGACGTCAGTACCCGCAATATCGCGTTGGCTGAACGTGCCGTCTACGGGCGCAATTCCTTTCGCGGCAGCTATCTCGAATTCAGGGACCGCTATTTCGAAGCGGTCGAGGGTGGGTTGCGGCCCAGTGCTGCGGTGCTGAAACAGGTTCGCTTCAGGGTCGGCAACCTATTCGGTACTCGCGCAATTTTTGGGCAAGAGGTCTATGACATCCTACTCTGTCGGAATTTGCTGATCTATTTCAATCGCGAACTGCAGGATCGCGCATTGACCCGCCTGAAAGATCTCTTGGCCACGGACGGACTTCTTCTGGTCGGTCCCGCGGAAGCAGCACTTCCAAGGCTGCATGGCTTTATTTCCGCTGAATGGCCCTTGGCCTTTGCCTTCCTGGAATCGGAGCCCATCAAGGCCGCGGCGCCGACAACTGCTATCCCGGTGCGGACATCAACCCCGAAGCTCAACAAGAGCAAGCCCGTTCTTCCGCCACGACTGACCGTCGGCAAGGAAAACAGTGCGCCGGCCCTGGCCAAGCCCGTTGATCAGGTCTCGGAAAGCCTAGTCGCGGTTGAACGGATCGCCAATGCGGGTCGGGTAAAGGAGGCACAGGAGGTCGCCCTCGCCCATCTCGAGAAATTCGGTCCTTCCGCGCAAATCTTCTATCTGCTGGGCCTCGTTCAGGATGCGGATGGCGCTGCATCCAAGGCCGCGCAAAGCTATCGCAAGGCACTCTATCTCGCGCCAAATCATCGAGAGGCTCTGGTCCACCTGGCTTTGCTGCTTCGCAAGCAAGGCGACCACAGCGGCGCCGAGGCGCTGGCCGGAAGGCTGGTCCGGGTCCAGAAAAGGAGCGGCACCTGATGCCGGCTTCGACAAGGATCGCTCTGCCAGTGGAGCAGATTGAAATCGACGACTGCTGGCGGCGGATAGGCGTTCGGGGTGACAAGTCCTGTCCCCAACTGGAGCAGCATCTCCACTGCCGGAATTGCCCGACCTATAGGAAGATTGCACGGCGCCTCCTTGATCGTGCGGCGCCCTCGGCATATCGCGGCGAATGGCCTGATGACGCTGGTCGTGCAGCGGTCGTTTCAACGGACGATGAAGCGCTGCAGACGGCCGTTCTCTTCCGGTTGGGGAACGAATGGCTGGCGCTTCCAGCTGGCATTTTTCATGAAGTGGCTGAATCCCGTCCCGTTCATTCCCTTCCACACCGCAGGAATAGTGCAGTGCTCGGCATCGCCAATGTCCGGGGCGAATTGCTGATTTGCCTGTCGCTCGCTGAATTGCTCGGGATCGACGAAGCCAAGGAGGAGGAACAAGGCAGACGAGCCAAGATATTTCGCCGCCTCGTCGTGGTGGGCGAGCGGGACAAGCGGGTTGCTTTCACGGTTGATGAGGTCCACGGCTTACATCGCTACCGGGCACGCGACACTCTCGCCGTGCCAGCTACGATCGGCAAGACGCTGTCGGCGGCTACTGTTGCCGTTTTGCCCTGGCGGGAACGGGCTGTTGGCTGTCTCGACCCGGGACAACTGCTCACGATGATGGATCGGAGCATGGCATGACAGATGAGGACTTCAGCCAGGTTTCGATGTTGAGCCTTTTCCAGGCCGAACTGGAGACGCAATCACAGGCTTTGACCTCCGGCCTTCTTGCGCTCGAACGCGATCCTGTCGCCACCGACGCACTGGAAGAATGCATGCGGGCCGCGCATTCGCTGAAAGGAGCAGCCCGCATCATCGATCTGACGCCCGCCGTCAAAGTTGCAAATGCAATGGAAGATTGCTTGGTCGCCGCGCAACGTGGGCATCTGAGGGTACGCAAGGAGCATATAGATGCGCTTCTGCAAGGCTCTGACCTTCTGAAATTGATCGCATCGGGATCATCGAACGAGAGCGTCAACCCGGAAGTCGAAAGCTTTCTGGCGAAGTTCGAGGAACTGTCCCTCCCCGAGCCCGCACCCCAAGATTCGGCAGCTGATTTCGCAACGCCAGAGCATAGCCGAAAGGAGCCGGCGGCAACCTCGTCAGCGAACCCCCTTGTCGAGCCGAAAGCTCAAGCCCGAGGGAGCATCGGCTCAGATAGAATGGTTCGGGTGACGGCAGAAAGCCTGAACCGATTGCTCGGTTTGGCCGGCGAGTCGCTGATGGAAGCTCGGCGGCTCAGGCCATTCGCTGACGGGCTGCTGCGGCTGAAGCACCTTCAATCAGACATCGCAAGTGCGTTCGACAATCTTGATGCAGTGCTGCTGCCGGTCGCAAAAGATGCGGCTGTGGTGGAAGCGCTGGTTGAAACGCAGCGAAAGCTTCGGTTGAGCCAAGCCTTCTTGGCGGAGCGTCTCGATGAGTTGGATTCAGTCGATCGGAAAGCCACCGATCTTGCCAACCGATTGTACGAGGAGACGTTGGCGAGCCGGATGCGACCTTTTGAAGACGGGGTGAGACACTACGCAAGAACGGTCCGCGACCTCGGTCGTACACTTGGCAAGCGGGTGCGACTGGAGATCGTAGGCGGCTCGACCGGCATCGACCGCGATATCCTCGAGCAGCTGGATGCCCCCTTGGGGCATCTTCTGCGCAACGCGGTAGACCATGGGCTTGAATCGCCTGATGAGCGCCTCGCAACCGGCAAACCCGAAGAGGGACTCATCAGGCTCGAAGCTAGGCACAATGCCGGACTGCTGCAAATAGCCGTGGTGGACGACGGCAGAGGGATCGAGCTCTCGAAGCTGCGCGAGACTGTCGTCGCCCGGCAGTTTGCAACCAGGGAAAGCGCCGACGCGCTCAGCGAAACGGAATTGCTGGCATTCCTTTTTCTGCCCGGCTTTTCGATGAAAGTTGGCCTGTCCGACGTCTCCGGCCGTGGCGTGGGTCTCGATGCAGTGCAGGCGATGACGAAGGAGGTCCGCGGAATCACGAGCGTCTCCTCGGAATTTGGTCGAGGAACCCGGTTTCAACTGCAACTGCCGCTGACGTTGTCAGTCCTGCGCACCTTACTCGTCGAAGTCGATGGGGAGCCCTATGCGTTTCCACTCGCTGCCATCTCCAAGACAATGAAATTGCAGCGGATGGAGATCAACCTCCTGCAGGGCCGCCCGCATTTTCGCTTGAACGATCGACAGATCGGGTTGGTGACAGCGCGCGAGGTGCTGGATCGAGGAGAGCCTGCGTCCGAACCAGAGGAACTCTCGGTCGTCGTGGTGGAAACGGGTCGGGGGGAAGCCTACGGCCTAATCGTCGACCGTTTTCTCGGGGAACGCGAACTGGTGATCAGACCTCTCGATTCCCGGTTTGCCAAGATCAAGGACATCAGCGCAGCGGCCCTGATGGAGGACGGTTCGCCTGTTCTGATCTTCGACGTCGATGATCTGGTTCGATCGGTGGAAAAGCTTGCGTCGTCCAGCGGATTTCGAGCCCTTCGGCGAGCCGCGGGCGGTCCCGGACCGAGCAGACGCAAGCGCGTGCTGGTGATTGACGATTCACTCACGGTTCGCGAACTCCAGCGCAAGATGCTGGGCAATCACGGTTATGACGTCGAAGTGGCAGTCGACGGTATGGACGGGTGGAATGCCGTCCGATCTGGTCCTTTTGATCTCGTCGTCACTGACATAGACATGCCGCGCATGGATGGTATCGAACTGGTGAGCCTGATCAGAAAGGACGCCCATCTCAGGAACACACCCATCATGATCGTTTCATACAAGGATCGGGAAGAAGATCGCTCGCGCGGGCTTGACGCCGGTGCCGACTATTATCTGACCAAGAGTACCTTTCAGGACGAGGCGCTGATCCATGCCGTCGTGGACATGATCGGCGAGGCGACTGAATGAGATCGAAATTGGCGACCAACGAATGAGAATTGGCGTAGTCAACGACATGCCGATGGCGGTTGAACTTCTGCGCCGGCTGGTCATGTCGACCGGCGAACACCAAGTCGCATGGATTGCGACCAATGGGCGTGAGGCGGTCGAGGTCTGCAGACGTGATCTGCCGGATCTGATACTCATGGATCTAGCGATGCCAGAGATGGACGGGGTGGAAGCGACCCGCAGAATCATGGCGGAAACCCCATGTTCAATCTTGCTGGTGACAGCCAGTATCGAAGCCAACGTCGCCGGCGTCTACGAAGCGATGGGGCATGGCGCGCTCGACGCCGTCGATATTCCCTCAGTAGGCATCGAAGGTGATGCGTCCTCGCAATCCGCACGGCTGTTGACCAACAAGATAGCAACGATCGGCAAGCTGATCGGCGATGCGCCGGGCAAGGCAAGAAGGAGGATGTCCCGTGCGGCTGAGCCGACAGCTCGACGGCTAATTGCAATCGGTGCCTCTGCTGGCGGGCCGGCCGCCGTTGCCGCAGTCCTGAGCGCGTTTCCCGTTGATTTCGCCGCCGCCATCGTGCTCGTACAGCATCTCGATGCCCAATTCGTTCCAGGCCTTGCTGATTGGCTCGGCCAGCATACGCCTCTCCCGATCCGTCCAGCGCGGGAAAACGATAGTCCTCAAGCGGGCACCGTTCTCATTGCCAGTTCCGCGGATCATCTGGTTTTCAAGTCAGCTCAGCAACTTGGCTATACGCCTAGCCCCGAGGACAGCGTTTATCGGCCGTCCGTAGATGTGTTCTTCGAAAGTGCCGCGCAATGGTGGCCTGGCTCGGTGATTGGAGTCCTGCTCACAGGCATGGGCAGGGATGGTGCGCACGGGTTGAGACAGCTCCGCGACAAGGGGCATCTCACAATCGCGCAGGATAGAGCAACCAGCGCCGTCTACGGCATGCCGAAGGCCGCCGCCGATGTCGGCGCGGCTGTTGATATTCTTCCTTTGAGTGCGATCGGCTCACGCATAATCGAAGCCCTTTCAGCGCTCCAGGTGAAAGGGTTCGTCCGATGACGCTAGAACCACAGCTGGTCCCACCACTTGCAGATAACTATTCATCCATGGTTCTGCTCATCGATGACCAGATCATGGTTTGCGAGGCGGTCAGGCGCGCTCTAGCCAGCGAGCCTGATATCTCGTTACACTTCTGCACCGACCCATTGAGAGCGATGACGGTCGCCGACGAGGTAAAGCCAACCGTCATCCTGCAGGATCTCGTCATGCCCGGGGTCGATGGGCTGCATCTGGTGCGAGAATACCGGAAGCATGCTTCGACACGCGCGGTCCCAGTCATTGTGCTGTCGAGCAAGGAAGACCCAGCCACCAAGGGCGAAGCGTTCGGTGCGGGAGCGAACGATTATCTCGTAAAGCTTCCGGATCGTATCGAGCTGATTGCACGCGTTCGATATCACACGCGGGCCTATCTGGATCACGTCCAGCGAGAAGCTGCATACCGAGCGCTAAGGGAAAGCCAGCGACAGCTGATCAGTGCTAATCTCGAGCTTGAACGTCTGACGCGGATCGATGGCCTGACGGGCCTCGGCAACAGGCGCTATTTTGACGAATATCTGGCGTCTGAATGGAAGCGTGCTTTTCGCGCACAATCCCCATTGTCGCTGTTGATGATCGATGCCGACAACTTCAAACGATACAATGATACCTATGGCCATATGGCCGGCGACGAGGTGCTCAAGCAAATCGCCCGCGTAATCCAGAGCGGTTCCGGCCGTTCCACCGATCTCGCTGCGCGGTACGGAGGCGAAGAGTTCGTCATCGTGCTGGTCGACACTTTACTGGAACAATCCAGTGCGATCGCAGAGCAGCTCGTCCAGAGCGTGCGGGAGCTGAACATACCCCACGGCTCGGATCGCGTGACCATCAGCGTTGGCGTCGCAACAGCGGTGCCCACCGAGAACGAAACGCCGAAGGATTTCGTCAATGCCGCCGATCTGGCTCTTTTTCGTGCCAAATCGGAAGGACGAAATCGTGTTGCGCTTCAGATGTCCCGCGCTTGACGAGTGGCTAGGCAAACTGTTGGGCCATGCAAGCCGTATTGCCGGTCGTGAGCTCATGGCGGCAGGATGGTACACTTTCACCAATTGCATGATAGCGGACGTGCTGCGGCCGCCGACCTGTCGGCCTATCCGAATACCGCAGCAGGCTCCAAACATTTGAAAATACGTTGAATGCACCCCGCTCGCCGGCCTTCAAGAAGGTCTATGCCGACCAGCTCGCTCATTCCGCGGTTGGACATCAAAAACTCATCGCCATTGCATTTGGCTGAAGCGGGCGCCGCAGTTCTGCTCTGACAGGAGCGTGGACCGCAAGCAGTTCGTTCCACTCCACCGAGTTTTCTGCTTGAATACCTCTAAAGCCATCCATGGAGGCCCCTTCCATTCTGAATGATCCCTTCGCCCCCTTACGACAGCGTTTCCTGGCTCGGTGCGCCACTCAACTCGCGGAGTTGAGGGCGGCGCGTCAGAGAGGCCCGTCAGTGGGCTCCAACGACACCCTGATTCCCACCGCGCACTCGCTCGCCGGGGCCGCGGGGACATTCGGGTTTGCGGAGATCAGCGCGCGGGCATCGGCGTTGGAGACATTGCTGATCGAGCAGGCGGACGATGGGGCCTCGCACGCCGCACTCGATGCGCTTATCACGGAGATCGAGCGGACGCTGAAGTGACTCAGCAGACGGGGCTCACTTCTTCGCGCCGCCCAGGCCGGTCCTGGTCATCTCACCCCAGCTCTGGTCGGCCCGAAGAAATTGCCACCAGCCCTTCACGCGCCAGAAATTGTTGAGCTGGCGGTAGCCGAAATTCTCGATCACGGCGACCGCCGTCAATACCGCGAGGTCCCTGGCGCGGGGAAAACGCTGCAACTCGGCCTCTTCGAGAACGAGGGAGCATACGCTCACGCAGACGCCATAGGTGAAGATGAGCGAGGTGAAGGCCAGAAGATATTCGGCCGAAAGGACACCGAGCAGCCAGAAGGCGGGGATGAGGATATAGCCCAGCACCTCCGCCACCGGTCCCAGAACGTCGACAATGAAGATGTGGCCGAAGCCGAGAAAGCCGACGCGGCCATAGCGCGGGTTGAAGAGCATGGAGCGGTAGCGGAAGAAGCATTCGAGCGAGCCGCGCTGCCAGCGCGTGCGCTGCCGGGCAAGGACGCTCAGCGATTCCGGCGCCTCGGTCCAGCACACCGGCTCCGGAATGAACTGGATGCGGTATTTGCGCTTTTTATCCCGCATATAGCGGTGCAGCTTGATGACGAGGTCGAGGTCCTCGCCCATCGAACCCTTGGTGAAGCCGCCGACCGCCACCACTTCGGCTCGGCGAAACATGCCAAAAGCGCCGGAGACCAGCATCAGTGTGTTGATGCGGCTCCAGGCAAGCCGCGCCATCAGGAAGGCGCGCAGGTATTCGACCACCTGGAGCAGTGGCAACAGACGGCGTGGCAGACGGACCTCGCGCACCCTGCCTGCCTCGATCCTGGAGCCGTTGGCGATGCGGATCGTGCCGCCGACGGCAATGGTGCGCTCGGGGTCGTCGATGAATGGCTGGGCGGCACGCATCAGCGCGTCGGGCTCAAGGATAGAGTCGCCGTCGATGACACAAAAGAGCGGCGCGCGACAGACATTGATGCCGGCGTTCTGGGCGTCGGCCTTGCCGCCGTTCTCCTTGTCGACGACGAACAGCCGCTCGGTCATCGGTGACGAATAGAGGCCGCGGATCGGATTGTGCGCGAGCGCCTCCTCATAGGGCCGATGGAACTTTACCAGCTTGAACGCCTCGATGAGGCGCAGCAAGGTCTCGTCTTTCGAGCCGTCGTTGATGACGATGACCTCGAAATTGGGATATTCGAGCGCCAGCATGGAATGGACGCTCTCGACCACGTTCAAGGCCTCGTTGTAGGCGGGCACCAATAGCGCGATCGGCGGCGCGACATCGCCATAGCGGTGCCAAAGCAGCGCCGAGCGCGCGACCGGTGGGCGCTTGGACAATGCATAGCCGGCGACGATGAGCTGCAGGAGGTATATCGTCGTCTGCGCCAGCCCGGCCCCGATGATGAACCAAGACAAGATGGTGGCGGCAAGAACGATCTCGTCGCTCCAGTCGGCGATCATACGGCTGGTCCCTCGGCAAGAATGAGCGAGGCGGTGCGCTGGCTGCGCGAGACCTCACTGTCGGCAATCTGGCGCAGCAACCGCTCTCCCGGCTGGCCGAAGGAGCGCAGCGCGTTGGCGGCGGCATAGCGCACGTTCCACACCTCGTCGCCCATCAGCTTGGATAGCGGCCGGCCAAGTTCGGCGAGGCCGAGGCGGCCGGCGGCATCGGCGGCCGCGCTGCGCACCTCCCAGTCGCCTTTTGTCATCGCGGTCGAGAGGATCGCCGGCGCGTCGGCATTTCCGGTGAGGCCGAGCGCCCGCAGTGCCGCCGCGGCAACCTCGGGCGAGGCGTCGTCGGCCAAGCGGGCGAAGAGATCGGCGAAGCGGAAGCCGCCGGCGCGGGCCAATGCGTCGATCGCGGCCGCCCTTATGAAGGGCACGGCGTCGGCGCGCGCAGCATGGTCCGCCAGTTCCTCCAGGCGCGCGTGCGGAAAGCGCCTGAACAGCTCGATCAGGCGTCGCGAGCGCTGCCCGGCCACGCCGATCTTGCGCAGCGCAATGCCGAGCGGCGGCAGGCTGTTCAGATCGCAGAGCGCTATGGCGACGGCGATCCTGACCTCGCGCGAGCGGTCGTGGTTCAGCGCGGAAAGCAGGCTTGCCACCGCACCTTCCGAGCGCAGCGCCGCCAGCATCTCGGCCGCATGGATGCGTTCGGCGCCGTTGCCCTTTTCCAGTTGCCTGCCGACAAGGGCCGGCAGGCCACATTCCTTGAAAGCAGCAAGGACATCGTCGTGCTCCTCGCCGCGCAAAAGCGAAATGAACTCGAAGCCGGTATTGATCGCCACGCCAGCCGGCACCGAAAGAATGGCCGTTTTCAACACCTCGCGGTCGCGGCTCTCGGTGAAGGCGATCAGCGCAGTCAGAAGCTGACGCCGCTGATCGGCCGCAGCCTTGCTCCGGCGCTCCTGCAGGACGCGTCTCGCGATCAGGAACAGCATGATCACCAGCGAAAGAGCGCTGAGCAGTATGGAGAGATCCCAGATGTACCACATGGTCAGAACCGCGCGGTCAGGCCGAGACCGAATGTATTCCGGTCGAATCTCGGTCGTTCTTCATGCGCGATGCTGGCGCGCAACGTCAGCGGATCGCTGATGTCCCAGGAAACACCACCAAAGACCGCGCGCGTCGGCACCAGCGTGCCGTCGGAGATTTCGGGAGCGTCGGCATAACCGCCGAACACGTTGAAGTGCGGTGTCGCAGCAAGGTCGACGCGAAGCACATAACCGTCTGCGCCCGTGCCGATATCATCCTGCGCATGAACCCAGCGGGCGGAAAGCCCCAGGCGGCCGTCTAGGATAGAGGTCTGCACCCATGGCGAGATGCTGGTGACATTTGTGTCGGCGAAATTGTCGTAGCGGGCGTCGATGTTGAGCGAAAGCGGGCCGAACGCCTTTGCCGGCGCCATGACCTGCCACGAAGCCCCGGCGCCGATCGAATAGCGCGCGAGGAAATCAGCGTCCGGCGTCGCCGCCGCCAGAGCATAGGCAGAGAACGCCGGCGAGAAGGCCTGGTCGATACGGCCTTCGATCTGGACGTCGGTGCGGCCGAAGCGTGTAGCCAGCCGGGTGCGACCGGAAATCGTGGTGCGCGGCGACAGCCGATAGGCAAGACCTGCCGAACTGTCGGTCCAGTCGCCGAGCTCGCTCGTGAGATCGCTCACCTCGCTGCCGAGATCGAGCCGCCATTTGCGCGGCGGCGGCACGGCCAGCCTTTGCTCGATATCGAAAGAGCCAGGCTCGACGGCGAGCGCTTGGCTGTAGGCATCCCGCGCGTCCTCCTCTTTACCCTCGGCGCGGCGCACATCGCCGAGCCCGACCAGCGCCTCGGCATTGCGCGGATCGGCCGCAAGCACGCGCTGGAACGACTGCCCGGCCCGCGTGTAATCGGCCTCGAGCAAAGCCACTCTCGCATCCAGCTCGAGCGCCTCGACATTGCCTGGCACTGAGGCCAGCACGCCATCGACCAAGCGGCGGGCGCTCGGCGCGTCGCCCCGCCAGATCGCCAGGCGCACCTTGCCGAGCCGCGCGTCGAGAAGGCCCGGCTTGATCGCAAGCGCGCGGTCGAAGAAAAGCCCCGCCTCGTCGAAGCTTTGGCTGGAGCCGACGACCAGGCCAAGGGCGACGAGGATGTCGGTGTTCTTCGGCGCCAGTCCCAGTGCCCGGCGATAGACTTTCTCCGCCTCGGGCAGCTTTCCCGCCGCTCGCAGGCGTCTGCCCTGCTCCATCAGACCGGCGACGGGATCGGGCCGCCGGCTAGTCGGTTTCTTTGTCGGCGCCGGAACCGCGGGAGACCGTCTCACCTCACTGCCGGCGGCTTGCTTCGCCTTCTGGATATTCGCGATAAGCGTGGCGGCGTCAGCGTTGCCGGGCTCGGCCCGCAGGGCCGTTTCGGCTAGCGGAAGCGCGGCATCCAGATTGCCCGAGCGGAACTCGACCTCAGCCATGCCAAAGCTGGCGTCCCGATAGGTTGGGGCCAAGGACAGGGCGTTGGAAAAAGCGTCGCGCGCTGCCGACAGATTGTCGCGGCCGAGTTCGGCAAAACCGAGTTGCACCAAGGCGTCGGCGTTATCGGGTTTAAGCGCAAGGGCGCGCCGTAAAAACTCCACCGCCTCGTCAAAATGCTGCGCTTGCCTGGCCTTGACGCCGAACTCGTAAAGTTCATCCACCGTCTGCGCCAGCACCGCGCCTTGGGGCGCAGCGATCGCCAGGATCAGACATGCGCCAAGGGCTGCGCACCGGCGGCGCCGCATCAGCGTTTCCCGCTCTTTCGCGCGAGCAGACGCGCCAACCGCGCCAGAAGCTCCTCGGGGATGAATGGCTTCACAAGGTAGTCGTCGGCTCCTTTTTCGAGGGCCGAGACGATGTCCCTTTCGCCCTTGCGGGCGGTCAGCATGACGACCGGGGTTTCGGACAAAGCCGGATCGCCCTTGATGCGGGCAAGGACCTCCAGGCCGTCGGCCTTGGGCATCATCGCGTCGAGCACGATGATGTCCGGCGCCTCATGCTCTGCCTTCGAGAGCGCTTCCGCCCCGTCTACTGCTTTGATGACCTCATATCCCTTTGCCCTGAGCCTGAATTCCATCAGCTCGATCAACAAGGGATCGTCATCGCAAATCAGAACTCTTGCCTTCGCTCCGTTCACCAGCCTTGCTCCGGTTCCGTCGCCCCCCGGAGTGATCCCATGAACCGACATCCGCCAATGCGGTCCATGCAGACAGAAATATTCGTCTCGACTCTCTCATCGACGTCCGCCGATGCCACGCGATTATAGACAACCTGATTCGCTGCGCCTGCACCTCGGCACAATCAGTAGATGAATAAGGCGACATGGTATAGGAGCCCTGAACGGCATCGCACAGTGTGCAGACAAACTGCGCTCGGTGGCCAAGCCATACGTCGGCTCAGGTGCGCGATAGAAGCAATCTTTTGACTTCACCGGCAAGCGCAAGCGGGTCGAAAGGTTTGGCGATCACCCCCACCGCCCCCATAGCCAGATAGCGTTCGACCTCATGCGTCTGGGTGCGCGCGGTGATGAACACCACGGGTATCGACGCCGTCGGCCGGGACTCGGCCAGGCGCCTCAGCGTCTCCGGTCCGTCCAAGTCCGGCATCATCACATCGAGCAGGATGAGGTCGGGCCGCCATTCGGCGGCATCGGCCAGCGCCTGCATGCCCGAAGAACAGGATCGCACCTCGAATTCCGGCTCGAGCTCCAGCGACATCTGGGCGATTTCGCGGATATCGTCCTCGTCGTCTACATAGAGGATCCTTGCGGGCATTAGCATCACTCCTTGGCGTGCGCGGCAGGCCGAGTGCCATTGCGGGACGAAACCAACATGTTCCGTACCAACTTTGCCACATCGATTTCCGACGCTCTGGTCTTGGTCATGATCGCCTGCACCCGATCGCCGAGCTTCTGGTCGAGTTCCGCCGCCGAGAACACGATGACCGCAGTCTCGAGCGGCAGATCGGTCAGGAGGTCGAGGCCCGATCCGTCGGGAAGCGCGATATCCAGGATGACTAGGTCGAAGCGATAGCGGGCGATCGCCTCCTGGGCCTGCTTTAGTGTCTTCGCCGAGGTGATCGAGACGCCCGAACCCAGCCCTTCTGACATCACCGCAAGCACGCCCTCATCGTCTTCGACATGCAGGATTTGTGGCTTCGGCTCGACCCTACGGCCGACGATCTTGGCAAGAGCGGCGTGAAGCCGTTTCGAATCCACCGGCTTCTCCAGCCAGTCGACGATGCCGACGGCGCTGCCGTTCAGCGAGCGCCTGGCCTCGTCGGCGACGGCGGAGATGACGATGACCGCAATGTCGGAATTCACCGGTGATGCCCGTATGTCGTGGAAGAGCTTGATTCCGGATTCCCCCGCCAGCTTGATGTCGAGCGTCAGCGCCACGTAGTCGCGCGAGCTCAGCAGCGCTTTGGCGGTGTCGATATCGGGCGCGACGTCGCTGGCAAAGCCTTCTGCATCGAGAAGTGCTGCGATCACCACAGCAATGTCAGGCTCGTCCTCGCAGATGAGGACACGCAGGCGGCCATCGCGCTTGCGCGCCCGGCGCTCGACCGAAACCGGCTTCTCGGTCTGCCTGTGCGCTTCGGGGAGGTCAATGTGAAACGAGGTTCCCTTGCCTTCCTCGGTTTCGAAGGAGATGCCGCCGCCCAACTTTTCAGTGATGGCCTTGACGATGCTCAAGCCCAGGCCAGTACCGCCTATCTTGCGAGTGCTGGAGGCGTCCGCCTGCTCGAACTTCCCGAATATGCGACTGCGGAACGCCTCGGGGATGCCAGCGCCCTGGTCCACGACCGAGATGCGCAGCATATCGGGGGCACGACGATGGAGTTTCACCGTGACGATGCCATCAGTGTGCGAGAACTTGATCGCATTCGACAGCAGGTTGGCCATCACCTGATGCAGGCGATCCGGATCTATGTTGGCTTCGGCGCGCGGGGCATCGTCGACCAAGACGATCCTGATTCGGCTGTCGGCCATGTAGTTGGTGCTGGCGGCAATCGCCTGTTCCAGGACCGGGCGGACAGCCATCTGCCTGATCTTGAAGGTGATCACGCCAGATTCGATCTTCTCCATATCAAGGATGTCGTTGATGAGAAGAACCAGCCTTTCACTGTTGGTGTGGGCGATGTTGACGAGATTGGCGGCCTTGGGCGGCAGTTCGCCGGCGACGCCGGCCGCGATCAAACCAAGTGAGCCGCGGATGGAGGTCAGTGGGGTGCGCAATTCGTGGCTGACCGTCGAGATGAAATCGTTCTTCAGCTGGGCATTTCGCTTTTGCTCGGTGATGTCGCGATTGTAGGTGATGACGCCGCTGATCTTGCCGGTCTCGTCGCGGAACGGTGCCTTCAGCGTGTAGAGCCAGCCTTGTCTGCCGTCCGGGAAAACCGCCGGCTGGTCGATGCGCAGCGTCTGCCCGGCTTCCAGAGCGCCCATCTCATCCTGCCGGAAGCGCTCGGCCACGTCCTTAGAGTAGAAATCGAAATCCGTCTTGCCGATAAGCTGTTCGACCGAAGCGGCGCGCATCATTTCGGCAGTGGCGGGATTGGCGGCGATGAACCGGCCGTCGACATCCTTAATGTTCAGGCAATCCGGGAGTTCGCGGACCATGGCCCGGTAGATCATGTTGGACATCGCAAGATCGCGCCGCCGCTGCTGCCGGTCCAGCAGAACGCTTATGAGGACGGTGCTGAGGAAGCGGAACACGAGTGATGGGAGTGTGCTCTGCTGCACCAGGTCGGCAACGACTTGCGAGGGGATGATCAGGAGCGTGATCAGCCCGGCGAAAGCTACCGACACGCCGAGTCCGAATATGTCGAACATGGTGCGAGACCGGGCAGTAACGATGTGGTGCCACGCAATACCGACTATAGCGGTGATGAGGATCCCCACGACACCGACGCTCGCGCCCTGTCCACCGAGATAGATGCGATAGGCAATGGAGCCGGCAGTAGCGATGAACATCGCCGGCCATCCACCGAAGAACGCGGCAGCCGCAATGAAGGCGGCGCGGAGATCGACGACGAAGCCGGAGACGGACAAGCCCGTCGCCATGGAAATGATCGCGCCCATGCACATGACCACGCCAAGAACCAGCGACTGCATCCGCGTCGACAGACGCCCGGTGAAGTCCGCCACAAGATCCCAGGCGACCACGAGGATGGAGACCAGGGCAAGATTGGCGAGGAGTGACTGCCAGAACTCGGTCATGACTTTCCCGCTCCTTTTCCCGATAGATACCGCCAAAACCTATCCGAGGTCTAAAGAAGCTACAGACTCCGGCCCTCTGCCAGTTGAGGCTCGCTGCTCGAAGTCGCGTTGGTGGTTAATCCGCGCGTCGACAGCCCTCTGGCCGAGCCTGCCATAGCCCGGGCGGAACCATCCTCTCCACTCGCGGTTTGGGCAGGCAACCCAAGGGAGACCTTCATGACACAATCGCGCGACTGGTTGATACAATGGCTGAGGGACGCTCACGCCATGGAGGAGCAGGCGGAGACGATGCTCTCCGGGCAACTGTCACGCCTCGAGAGCTATCCGGAGCTCGGCGACCGCAT
>NZ_VFVN01000015.1:0-115297 GCF_006442185.1 Mesorhizobium sp. B2-4-1
GCAAGGGTGGGGGCAAGGGTGGAAGCAAGGGGTCAAGTCGTGACGGTGCGATGGAGATCGAAACCGGGCTGATACCCAGTTCAGTCAACGCAACAAACCCTACGCAGGTAAGATCTTTCAAAATTTTCGAAGGCAAGGGATGTCGCCGCGACTACGCACGGTTTTGCCCGACGAAACCGATGGGTAAATGCGACCTTGAAAGCCAGATCGAACGGCTTTCACCTGCGTGCAGAGATTTCGTCGAGAAGCATCGGTGAAGTTGCGTGGCTACTATGCTAATGTAGCTATCTCTCATTCGATGCGTCAGTCTGACGATAGGTCCTCAGCTGACCGTCTGTCGAGCATGGCCGCGGGAAATAAACATCCCTGGCCGGAGCCGGTTGCGGGGCCTGTAGCTGGAGGGCCGTCGACGGGCCATGAGGAGAAAAGGGCGAGAAACCGGGATCGCGACGCCAAATCCTATGTCCGACAATCGGAACATTGCCGCTGCGATCGAGGCTTGCTACGACGCCGCGTTCGAGTTTAGGCAGTGGCCCGCAGCGCTTCAAATGCTGGCCCACTCCCTAGGAGCCACAAGTTGCGTTATCCGCACCTGCGATCCAACTCACCCGTTTCGTAGCGATCAGCGATCGCCGACCGCGCTCAGACCCGATTCGACCGAACATGCCGAATTCGCCGCCCTTTGGATCGAAAGAATCGAAGGTGCTCCCGATCCGCATGAACGTAGACCGCGCAAGAGGTTGGCAAAACTGACAGACAGCTTCGTTGTCGAGGATGAGATCACCACTCGTGATGAGCGCGAGGTTCTCCCTTATTACCAAGAAATCGCGCGTCCAAGCGACCGGGAATGGTGGGCTGCAATAGACTTCATGGTGAAGGATCGAAGGTGGATGCTCTCGATGTTTCGTGACGCTCATAAGGGGCCATTCTACCGGAATGAAGCCGAGGATTTCTTGGCGATCGTTCCGTCGATGGTTCGCGTCATCAGTGCTGCGGAAAGGGTTTGGGAAACGGCAGTCGAACCGAACCTGGCCATTCTGGATCGGATGGGAAGCGCAGCGCTGTTGCTGAATTGCCGAGGCCGCGTCACCCGCTACAATAAACACGCGGAAGCTCTGCTTGGTACTGGCCTCGTTATCCACGGTGGTCGTCTCCGGGCGGCAGATCGGCCCAGTGATTCACGCTTGCAGAAATTGATCGCAGGCGTGGTCAGCCAATGCGGCGACTTGAGCGACGGGGAGCCCGTTTTGATTGCTCGCGAGGGTTCGCCATGGCTTCTTGCTGAAGCCATTCCGATGACCTCGTTCGTCCATGACCTCTTTAACGGCGGAGACGCGCTCCTCTATTTTACCGATCTTGTGGCCGAACCGGCGCTACCCAAGCAACTGATAAGGCACGCCTTTCAACTAACAGCAGCCGAAACGCGGCTGGCCTGCCGCCTTGCCGATGGCCGAGGTATCGGCGCGGCAAGCTCTGCCCTGGGAATTGGCCGTGAAACCGCCAGAACCCAGCTCCGTGCAATATTCTCGAAAACAAGCACCGGAAGTCAGGCGGAACTCGCGAAGCTCTTGTCCCGATACCAAGGGTCCTCCACGCATTGAAGTCGCGGTGTCACCCGTTCGGGTGAAGCCCTGACGGTCCAAGGGTTGCACTCTGCGCTGAATCGGGGCCGTGGCACTTCACAACAACAGGCGCCGGTCTCGATCCGATACGTCTCAAGCGGGGCGGGCGGTCAGACGATATTTGGTTTTTGCAACGGCGCGTGCCTGAATCCCTCTGGTGTCCGACTAGTGCCTTCGGGCCGAAGAGGTGAGCAGAAAACATCGCGTCCGCTATTACATTAGCAGTAGGAAATATATTGCCAAACGGCGGCGCGAGGCGGATCATCAACGCCCGCACCTCCGATCGAGAATTGGAAAGACAGGGCTGATCGGAGCTTGCCGATCGTACCGAACGCCAGGAGGTTCAGATGAAACTGCGTGCTTGCCTGCCAAGTGCAGGATGGACAGCTATTGCCTTAATGAGTTTCGGCACAGGTGCTGCCATTGCTTACGCCGCGGACAGTCCGTTGCAGTCGCAGCTTGCGGCGCCAAGAGTATCGTTGCCGGGGGAACTCGACATCACACACTGCGTCGCTCTGGCCGCTGCCGGCCAATCACTGGCCCCGCAAGACTTGAAGGCCTACGAGGAGGCCCAGCCGCCATTGTGGGATGACCTGGGCTCCCTGAGCTATCCGATCAGCACAAAGAGCGCCGATGCCCAAAAATACTTTGACCAGGGGCTGCGGTTCGCCACCAACTTCAATCACGCGGAGGCGCGACGCGCCTTCCGCAGGGCACAAAGCCTCGATCCCGACTGTGCGATGTGCTTCCTCGGCGAGGCACTGGTCCTGGGCCCGAACATCAACGTGCCGATGGATCCCACCGCAAATGCACCAGCGATCACTGCTCTTCGAAAGGCGCAGGCGCTTTCATCCGGTGCCACCGAGAAGGAGCGGGGACTGATCGAGGCGGTCGCCACGCGGTATTCCGAAGATCCCAAGGCCGATCGAAACACCCTGAACGCCGCCTTCGCCGATGCAACTGCGGCGCTTTCCGACAAATATCCTGACGATCTCGAGCTCGCTGTGCTGGCCGCAGAGGCCGGCATGGACACGCAGCCTTGGGACTATTGGCAGCCGGGCGGCAAGGAACCCAAGGGCCGCACCGCCGACATCCAGAGGCGGCTGGAAGGCGTTCTCGCCAGGAAGCCCGACAATCCGATGGCGATTCACCTCTACATTCATCTTGTTGAAGCCTCGGATCGTCCGGAGCGCGCCGAGCCCTACGCGGACCGGCTAGCAGCGCTGATGCCGGGGGCCGGACACATCGTCCATATGCCGAGCCACATCTACTATCGCGTCGGCCGCTACACGGATTCGCTGAAGTCCAACGAAGCTGCCTCGAAAGTGGACGAGACCTATCTCGCCGAAACCGGCGCTACCGGTGTCTATCCGCTCGGCTACTATTCCCACAACGTGCACTTCGTATTGGTTTCGGCCCAGCTCCTCGGTGACTCGAAGACGGTGCTTGCAGAGGCTGAGAAGCTGGACAAGTTTCTGACTAACGAGGTGGCCACGGCAATACCGATCGTGCAGCCGGTGAAGGCAGCTCCGTATTTCGCCTGGGCGCAATATGCCGAACCCGATGCGATCCTGGCTAAGGCCGAGCCGGCCGGCGCGCCGCCTTACATCACATCGATGTGGCACTATGCGCGCGGCGTCGCCCTGGCCGAGAAGAAGGACGCCTCGGGCGCGCGAGTCGAGGCGGACGCCATCCACAAGATCGCTCAGGAAACCGACTGGTCGGTGCACGATGCCTGGGGAATCCCGGCATTGTCGGTCCTGCAAGTGGCCGAAGATGTCGTACGTGCCCGCGCTGCGCAGGCCGAGAATGACGTCGGCGGCTCGATAGCCTTCTGGAAGAAAGCGGTCGAAACGGAGGACACGATCCCCTACATGGAGCCTCCGTACTGGTATTATCCCGTGCGGCAGTCCCTCGGTGCCGCCCTCCTCAAGAACGGTCAGCCGGCGGACGCGGCGAAGGAGTTTGTGGCGGCGCTCCACCGCGCACGCAGCAGCGCCTGGGCACTGTTCGGGCTGCAGCAGGCGGCGGAAGCCCAAGGCGATACTGCCGCCGCAACGAAAGCCGCGGACGAACTTTCCAAAGCCTGGAAGGGCGATCCGGGCATGCTGACGCTGGAACGGCTCTGAACCTCATCCCGGACGGGACCGCTGCGGTCCGTCGACCGGGCTCCAACCAATCAACCAATTTCCGATTTGTCGGAACGTCTGCAAGCGCTTTTCTGACGTTATTCGAACGGTAGAAATCCGCATGCAGGTTCCGTACAGATGACCGATGCGACCCCAGTGATCGGCTCTGGTTTCAGTCCGATTCAGGTCCGACAGTATCCGGCTTAAGCAGCAAAACGTGGTGATCCCGACAGGAATCGAACCTGTGACCTACAGATTAGGAATCTGCCGCTCTATCCTACTGAGCTACGGGACCACGCGGCCCGACACATAGCCGCTTCCGATCGTTTCGCCAAGGGGCGGGCCGAACACAATCGGCCGGCCCCTGCCGCCGCCAGGCCTCAGGCGGCGAGCGCGGTTTCGGCCAGCTTCACCCAGTAGCTCATGCCGTGCGGGATGGCCTCGTCGTTGAAGTCATAGGCCGGGTTGTGAAGGCCGGCGGTGTCGCCATTGCCAATGAAAATGAAGGCGCCGGGCCTGGCTTCAAGCATGTAGGAGAAGTCCTCGCCGCCCATCACCGGCTGGATGCCGCGGTGGACATGAGCGTCGCCGGCGACGTTTGCCGCGACGTCGCTGGCAAAAACCGTCTCTTCCGCATGGTTGAAGGTTACGGGGTAGTTCGCCTGGTAATCGACCTCGATCTTCGCGCCGAAGGCCGTGGCCAATCCGTCGCAGATGGCACGAATGCGCTCTTCCGACTTCTTGGCGATTTCCTTGCGCAAGGTGCGCACCGTGCCTGCGATCTCCGCCGATTCCGGGATGATGTTGTAGGCGTCGCCGGCATGGAATTTGGTCACCGACACCACCACCGCTTCAACCGGGTCGGTGCTGCGCGAGGCGATCGTCTGCAGGGCGCCGACCAACTGGCTGGTGATGACGATCGGGTCGATCGTGCCGTGCGGCATCGCCGCATGGCCGCCGCGGCC
Organism: Mesorhizobium sp. B2-4-1; assembly: GCF_006442185.1. Lineage (NCBI taxonomy): Bacteria > Pseudomonadati > Pseudomonadota > Alphaproteobacteria > Hyphomicrobiales > Phyllobacteriaceae > Mesorhizobium > Mesorhizobium sp. B2-4-1. Next base: position 4,717 of record NZ_VFVN01000015.1, read on the forward strand.
TTTCACGGTGATGGTGAATTCCGCGGTCGCCGCCATGATCGCGCCCGGCCGGATGGCGAACTGGCCGACCGGCAGGCCCGGCATGTTGTGCATGCCGAACACTTTCGCGATGTCGAAACGCTCCATCATGCCGTCCTTGACCATCTCGTTGCCGCCGCCGCCGCCTTCTTCGGCCGGCTGGAAGATGACCGCCACCGAACCGGCGAAGTTGCGGGTTTCGGCGAGATATTTCGCCGCACCCAAAAGCATCGCCGTATGGCCGTCATGGCCGCAGGCATGCATCTTCCCGGGAACGGTCGAGGCATAGGGCTTGCCGGTGATCTCGTTAAGCGGCAGCGCGTCCATGTCGGCGCGCAGGCCGATAGTGGCGCCTTCGCCCTGGCGGCCGCGAATGATGCCCACGACGCCGGTCTTGCCCAGCCCCGTCACCACATCGTCGCAGCCGAAGGCCTTCAGCTTCTCGGTGACGAAGGCGGCTGTCTTGAAGACGTCGAAATTCAGTTCCGGGGTCTGGTGCAGATGTCGTCGCCAGCCGGCAACCTCGTCCTGCATTTCGGCGGCACGGTTCAGGATTGGCATGATAGTTCCATCTCGCTGTTGGGGCAGGTCCGCTGCCTTGCAATTGTGATCGTCAGGCACTTTGCCATGTTGACGTCACATAGAGTAAATAGCACCGCAACAATGCGGTCCGTTTTTGAGGACGGACTCATTTTGCTGGCGATCGCGTAAATCTTACGGAGCCAGGGGCGACTACGGCAAGAGGCGATTTCGGATTCGATCATGAGGCACAGGCATTTCCTCAAACTATTCTGCGCGGGCGCCGTGGCGTTCTCGGCGCTGGCCGGGCCGGCGCTGGCCAATCCGGTCGTGCTGTTCGACCTGAACAGCGGCAAGATCCTCCAGCATCAGGACGCGTTCAAGCGCTGGTACCCGGCATCGCTGAGCAAGCTGATGACGGCCTATGTGACCTTCCGGGCGATAGCGGCCGGCGAGGTCCGGCTCGATTCGCCGATCAAGGTAACGAAACATTCCGCCGCCGAGCCGCCGAGCAAGATGGGCTTCAAGCCAGGCTCGGTGATGCGGCTCGACAATGCGCTGAAGATGATGCTGGTCAAGTCGGCAAACGACATCGCCATGGCCGTCGGCGAGAATGTCGGGGGATCGCAGGCAGCCTTTGCCGAGCGCATGAACGCCGAAGCGGTCCGGCTCGGCATGAACGGAACGCATTTCGTCAATCCGAACGGGCTTTATTCGCCGGACCAGTACACCACAGCGCGCGACCTGGCCGTGCTGGTGACGGCGATCCGCCGCGAGTTTCCGCAATATGCGCCGTGGTTCTCGATCGAGGGGCTTGCGGTCGGCAAGAAGGCGATCCCCAACTACAACCTGTTGATCGGTCGCTATCCCGGGGCCGACGGCATGAAGACGGGCTTCGTCTGCCCCTCCGGCTTCAACATGATCGGTTCGGCGACCCGCAACGGCCGCACGCTGGTGGCGGTGGTGCTCGGCGAGAAGTCGGCGATCACCCGTGCCGAGGCCGCGGCCAAACTGCTCGACCAGGGTTTCGATACGCCTGCCGCCGGCTCGGCCACCATTGCCACGCTGGCGCCCTACGGCGACACCATCTCGCCCAACGACATGCGTGACGAGATCTGCAAGAAGAAGGCGCCGGCTGAGCAGTCCGAGGCTCCGCCCGTCGTCGCCAAGAACGTGCCGAAATCGCCCTACCAGGAAAAGCTCGACCACGTGCCGACACTGGTTGCCGTGGGGCTTGGCGGCGCGACCGGCCCGACCCCGCTGGCCATGCTCGCCCAGGGCAGCCAGGAATATGCCGACGTGCCTATTCCGACCTGGCGGCCGGACAGACCGGCGCCCGGCGCCGGCCCGACGGTGGCGGGCTCGGCTGCGCAGGGCGACCAACCCGTCAAGGTTGCGAACTAGGCAATGAGCGGTTTTCCCATCCCTGTTTCCGTGCTGACCGGTTTTCTCGGCGCCGGCAAGACGACGCTGCTCAACCGGCTCCTGAAGGACCCGGCGCTGGCCGACACGGCCGTCATCATCAACGAATATGGCGAAGTGGCGATCGATCACCTGCTGGTGGAACAGGCGTCCGATGGCATCATCCAGCTTTCGGACGGCTGCCTTTGCTGCACGGTACGCGGCGAACTGGTCGACACGCTGGCCGATCTGGTCGACCGGCTGCAGACCGGCCGCATCGCCCGCCTTGCCCGCGTCATCGTCGAGACCACCGGCCTTGCCGATCCGGCACCGGTGCTGCAATCGATCATGGCGCATCCGGCACTGGTCCAGGCTTTCCGGCTCGACGGCGTCATCACCTTGGTCGACGCGGTCAACGGCGATGCCACGCTCGACGCCCATGTCGAGGCGGTCAAGCAGGTCGCCGTCGCCGACCGCATCGTGCTCTCCAAAACCGATCTGGTCGCTGGTCCGGATGGACTGGAAGCGCTGCGGACGCGGCTGCGGCAGATCAATCCGGGCGCCGAACTGCTGGCTGTCGACGATGCGAAAACGAGCGTCGCGGCGCTGTTCGACTGCGGCCTCTACAACCCGGCGACCAAATCCGCCGATGTGCGGCGCTGGCTCGGCGAAGAAGCGATGCATGACCCTGATCATCATGATCATGACGGGCATGACCAGGGGCACGGCCACGACCACGGGCACCGGCACGATCAGCGAATCCGCACCCACTCCCTGGTGCATGACGGCCCGGTGCCGTTCTCGGCCATCGAGATGTTCCTCGATCTTTTGCGCTCCACGCATGGCGAGCGCCTGTTGCGCATGAAGGGCGTCATCGAACTCGAGGAAGATCCGTCGCGGCCGCTGGTGGTGCATGGCGTGCAGAAAATCCTGCATCCGCCAGCTCGATTGCCGTCCTGGCCGGACGGCCAGCGCGGCACCCGGCTGGTGCTGATCACGCTCGACATGCCCGAAGACTATGTAAGGCGACTGTTTGCCGCCTTCACCAACCGGCCCTCGATCGACACGCCCGACCGCGCGGCGCTGGAGAACAATCCCCTGGCGATCGCGGGACGCTGACCTTTACGACAGCTATTCGCCGCGCTCGACCAGGAAGCGGTGACCGCCTGATATGGCGGATGTCTCTACGAGATGATGACCAGAGTCGGCGCAGAACGCCGGAATGTCGATAACGGCGAGCGGATCGGTCGTTTCCAGCCAGAGCCGGCTGCCCGGCCGCATCCCGGCCAGCCGCTTCTTCGCCTTCAGCACCGGCAAAGGGCAGTTCAGCCCTCTCAGATCGTAGACGGTGTCGTCGGTCACTGCGAAAAAATGTCAGCCGCCGAACATGCCGAGCAGCTTGTTCTTCAGCCTCGTCACGCGGCTCTCGTCGGCACTCGCGGCCTGCGTTTCGGCCGGCGGTGCGGGCTCGGCCGGCGCTTCGATCGTCGCGGTGGCGACAGGGGCTTCCTTGGCGGTCTTGGCCGCTTCCTTTTCGGCCAGCGCCTGCGCCTTGGCGGCTTCCTTTTCGGCCAGCGCTTGCGCCTTGGCCTGCTTGGCAGCTTCTATCGCGGCCAGCCGCTGCTCCTCGGCTTTTTGCTTCGCGGCCTTTTCGGCATCGAGCGCGGCCATCTTGCGGCCGGCGGGCGAATCGATGCGGCCCATGCGCGCCGTCTCGGTGACCGAGCCGTCCGAGTTGAGCGATGGCGGGTCGATCGGCACGCGCTCGCCGCGCGCACGGCGCTTGGACCAGTCGGAGACGATGCTGGCTTCCTTGATGCCGGCGATGGTGGGCTTGGGCGCCGGCGTGCTTGCCTTGAGGGCGCCGTTGAACGCAGCCTCATACGTGCTCTGATAAGCACTGTAGGCGCTTTTCAGCGAATCCGGCTGCGTGGACGCAGGGCAGGGGCCGGTCGGATTGAATGTGGTGCCTTCGGGAGCCACCTGGTTGAAGACGTAGCGCTTCTCGCAAACGTCGACTTTCGGCGGTACCTTGGTGATCTCGAAATTGTCGTAGCCGACCTTCAGCATCTTCCAGAATTCGTAATTCGGGTCGTTGCGGTAGCGCGCCATGTTGGCGGCGGTCATGCGGAACGGGAAGGCCTGGATCTGGAACTCGGTCTGGCCGCCCTGGAAGGCATCGCGGCCGAACGCATAGATCTGCTCGATCTGGGCATCGGTCATCGAATAGCAGCCCGAAGACGAGCAGGCGCCGTGCACCATCAGGTTGGAGCCGGTGCGGCCGTTGGCGCGGTCATAGGCGTTGGGATAGCCGATGTTGAAGGACAGATGGTAGTTCGAGCGCGGGTTCATCTGCGCCGGACGCACGGTATAAAAACCTTCCGGCGCCTGGCGGTCGCCCTCGGTGTATTTCGGCCCGAGCTTGCCCGACCATTTGCAGATATCGTAGCTGGCGACCATGTCGTAGCGGCCGTTGGTCTTGGCCTTCCAGATTTCTAGCTTGCCCTCTTCCTTGAAGATGCGCGCCATCACCGAGGAGGTGCGCACCATGCCCTTGGCCCTCATGTCGGCCAGGATCTTGTCGGGCAGAGGCTTGTTGGCCTCCGGGGCAAAATCCTTCATCGACGAATCATTGCAGCCGGCGACGGCTATCGCGGTGATGAGAATTCCGGTGCGGGCAAGCTTGGCAAACATGGATAAGGCTACGTCTTCTCTTTCGGGCCAATGGCTTCGAAACGGCCGAGCCCGCATGCTGAACACAGACGGACCGTAAGCCCGTTAACCTTGAAAATTCCTTACCGCAAGCCTCGGCCACCCCTCACGGCAATTCCATTGAACCGAATCCGGCGGCATTTTTGTGGCGAAATTGCTCATCGCCGCCACATTGCCGTGGAGCGTTGCCGTGGAGGCGGCTTGTGGCGGCCCGGTTGAGCCGCCAAATCGTGGTCAGAGGCTGCGGCCCATTGCCAGATACTTCTCGCGGCGCTGCTCGCGAAAATCCATGTTGGCGCCGGCAAAATCCTTCATCGTCCTGGCGATGAGATCGCCCGTCGCGGCAATCACCGTTTCGGGTGCGCGCTGGGCGCCGCCGATCGGTTCGGGAATGATGGCGTCGATGATCTTCAGCTCCAGAAGGTCCTGGGCGGTGATCTTCATGTTGGTCGCCGCGTCCTTGGAGCGCGTCGTGTCGCGCCACAGGATGGAGGCCGCGCCCTCGGGCGAGATCACCGAATAGATGGCATGTTCCAGCATGTAAACGCGGTTGGCGGTGGCGATGGCAATGGCGCCGCCCGAACCGCCTTCACCGATGACAACCGAAATCGAGGGCACCTTGAGCGCAAGGCAGGCCGAGGTCGAACGGGCAATGGCTTCGGCCTGGCCACGCTCCTCGGCGCCGACGCCGGGATAGGCGCCGGCCGTGTCGACCAATGTCAGCAGCGGGATCTTGAAGCGGTCGGCAAGCTCCATCAGCCGCACGGCCTTGCGATAGCCTTCGGGGCGCACCGAGCCGAAATTGTGCTTCAGCCGGCTCGCCGTGTCGGAGCCCTTCTCCTGGCCGAGGATCGCTACCGGTTCGCCGCGGAACCGGGCAAAGCCGCCGACGATCGCCTGGTCCTCGCCGAAATTGCGGTCGCCGGCGAGCGGCGTGAAATCGCTGAACAGGCCCTTGATGTAGTCGACGCAGTGCGGCCTGTCGGAATGGCGCGCCACCTGCACCTTCTGCCATGGGGTCAATGCCTTGTAGAGATCGCGCAGGGCATCGCGCGACCGCTTCTCGAGCCTGCTGATCTCGTCGGCGACATCGACCGCCTCGCCGTTCTCGGCAAGCTTCTTCAGTTCCAGGATCTTGAGTTCCAGATCCTGCACCGGCTTTTCGAAATCGAGGTAGTTGTACATGCTTGGGCGGACCGATACGTCGGAAGCAAAGACTGGCGGGACCCTGAAATCCGGGGCTCCGGGCGATGGAACGTCGCCCTCACATAGCGATATGAGGTCTAGTCGGCAAGCGGGTGATGATCGTTGACCAGCCGCACCAATCGCTCCTCCAGCACATGGGTATAGATCTGTGTCGTCGATATGTCGGCATGGCCGAGCAGTTGCTGCACGGCCCTGAGATCGGCCCCGTTCTGCAAGAGATGGCTGGCGAAAGCATGGCGAAGCACATGTGGCGAGACCTTGGCCGAGGCGATGCCGGCCCGGGCCGCCAGCCCCTTGAGGTCGCGAGCGAAGACCTGGCGCGAGAGGTAGCCGCTGTCCGACGCGGCAGGAAACAGGAACGGGCTGTCAGCGAAAGCGGGCACCTTGGCCCGGGCGGCGAGCCAGGCTCGCATCGCCGCGCGCGCCTTGGCCGACAGCGGCACCATGCGCTCCTTGTCGCCCTTGCCGCGCACCATGAAGAAGCGATCGTCGCGTTGCGCCACCGTCACCGGCAAGCCGACCAGTTCCGAAACGCGCAGGCCTGTCGCATAAAGCACTTCGACCAGCGCGTGCAGACGCAGCGCCGCCAGCCTGTCGCTCTCGCCAAGCCCGGCATCGCCGGCCTCCTGCGCGGCGCGGTCGATCAGCCGGCCGGTGTCGGCCTCGCTCATGGTCTTCGGCAGCGGACGGCCTTTTTTCGGGCTGTCCAGCGTGCCGGTCGGGTCGTCGCCGCGCAGACCCTCGGCGTAGAGGAATTTGAAGAACTGGCGGATCGCCGACAGTTTGCGTGCCTGCGATGTCGGGGCGAAGCCGCGTGCGGCGATGTCGTCGAGATAGGCGAGGATGTCCGCGGCGCCGGCGCCGGCAAGACCGCCAGGGATTTCCTGCGAAGCGTCATCGAGGTCGCGGCGATAGGAGGAAAGCGTGTTTTCGGCGGCACCCCGCTCGGCGCTCATCATCTCCAGAAAGGCTTCGATGCGGGCGGCGCTGTTCATTTCCTGAAGTTTTTCTTCGGGCTCAGTTTTTCTTTGGGTTCAGCTTTTCCGGAGGGATGCGCACGCTCATTTCCGCCTTTTTCGGCTCGACGAACATCACCAACGCGAACATCGTACCATAGGCGATGCCCGCCAGAATCGCTGTTATCACGACAAGGCGAAACAGTGTCGGCATCAATCTTCGCCCGTCTTCTTGTTCTGCGTTTCCAAACCCTGTGCCCTTATGGGACGCCAATCCGGCCAATTCAAGCAAGAAGCTGAAGCGCGCCGGCAACTTCCAATGCAGCCGGTTCCTCGCTCGCGGGAGGCCAGCCTGCCTCAGTGCGCTTGACGCAACCGGGCTTTTCATGTCGATACGCCGGCAAAGAGGGCTTCGAGGCTGATGAACGCGCTACCAGCAAATCCTCCGGGCGGGAGCCATGCCGCGCTGCTGGGCAGGCTCGGCGGCCGCTCCATCGTCTTTGTCGGCCTGATGGGCGCCGGCAAGACCGCGATCGGCCGCAAGGTCGCCACCGTGCTGGCGCTGCCTTTCATCGACAGCGACCAGGAGATCGAAAACGTCTCGCGCATGACCGTTCCGGAACTGTTCGAACGCTATGGCGAAACGGAGTTCCGGGCGCTGGAGCAGCGCGTCATCCTGCGCGTGCTGGAAAACGGCCCGCAGGTGCTGTCGACCGGCGGCGGCGCCTTCATGAACGCACAGACGCGCGAGGCGATAGCGGCACATGGCGTGTCGGTATGGCTGAAGGCCGAACTCGACCTTTTGATGGACCGGGTCTCCAAGAAACAGAACCGGCCGCTGCTGAAGAGCCCCGATCCGCGTGGCGTGCTCGAGCGGCTGATGAGTGAACGCTATCCGGTCTATGCGACATCGGACGTCACCGTGCCGACCCGCGACGACCGCAAGGAAGTCATCGCGGCCGAGGTGGTGGAGGCGCTGTGCCGGCATTTCGATATAGCCCAGACCACTCCCGCGGGCGAGGTCGAACCATGAGCGCCGCTGCTGCCGTTGCCGTCGAGGTCGGACTTGGCGAGCGGGCTTACGATATCCTGATCGGGCCGGGGCTTTTGTCGCACGCCGGCGCCGAGATGTCGCGCCGCCTGCCGGGCCGACGCGCCGCGGTCGTGACCGACGAAAACGTCGCGGCGGCGCATCTCCATACGCTGAAGGCCGGCTTGCTCGAGAGCGGCATCGAGCCCGCCGTGATCACGCTGCCGCCCGGCGAGAAAACCAAGAGTTTCGCGCATCTCGAAGCGGTGGTGGACGGCGTCCTGGCCGCGAAGCTGGAACGCGGCGATGTCGTCATCGCCCTCGGCGGCGGCGTTATCGGCGACCTGGCCGGCTTTGCCGCCGGCATCGTGCGCCGCGGCATGAACTTCGTGCAGATCCCGACCTCGCTCCTGGCGCAGGTCGATTCCTCGGTCGGCGGCAAGACCGGCATCAACAGCGCGCGCGGCAAGAACCTGGTCGGCGTCTTCCACCAGCCGAAGCTGGTGCTGGCCGATACCGGAGTGCTCGATACGCTGCCGATCCGCGAATTTCGCGCCGGCTACGCCGAACTCGCCAAATACGGGCTGATCGACCGGCCCGAATTCTTCGCCTGGCTGGAGAAAAACTGGGCCAGCGTGTTCGCCGGCGGACCGGAGAGGGTAGAGGCCATCGCCGAGGCCTGCCGCGCCAAGGCCGATGTCGTTGCCCGCGACGAGTTCGAGACCGGCGACCGCGCGCTGCTCAATCTCGGCCACACTTTCGGCCATGCGCTGGAGGCCGCCACCCGATATGACGGCGCCCGCCTCGTGCATGGCGAGGGGGTCGCCATCGGCATGGCGCTGGCGCATCGCTTCTCGTCGCGGCTCAACCTGGCCAGTCCTGACGCCGCGGCGCGCGTCGAGGCGCATCTCAACACGGTGGGACTGCCGTGGCGGATGGCCGACATTCCGGGCGAACTGCCCGACGCCGATGCGCTGCTTGGCTTCATCACCCAGGACAAGAAAGTGTCGCGCGGCGCGCTGACCTTCATCCTGACGCGCGGCATCGGAGAGGCCTTCATCGCCAAGGACGTGCCGGCCTCGGAAGTGCTGTCGTTCCTCAGGGAGAACCACCCGAGCGCGACGGAAAGCCGTCCGGGCCGGCAAGGAAGCCGTCCGGACAGGCAAGGAAGCCGTCCGAAATGAACGGGGCCGGCTGGATCGTCGTCGCTTTCCTTGCCGTCCTCATCCTGTTGGCCGTCGCCATGCGCACGCGCCTGCTTGCCGCTTTCGGCTATGAACTGTCGCGCATCGAGCCGCAGCGTTCGAGCGGGGACGAGCTGCGCGGCGCCGTCGACGATTTCCGCCGTGACGGCCAGGTGGTGCGCGAGGAGCGCGATCGCATCGGCGGGTTGTTCGACCTCGAGGAGCTCGAAGTCTCCGACGTCATGGTCCACCGCACCAATATGCGCTCGGTCAACGCCGACAATGCACCGGAAGCCGTGGTGCGCGAGATCCTGCAGAGCCCGCACACCCGCATGCCTTTGTGGAAGGGGTCGCTCGACAACATTGTCGGCGTGCTGCACGCCAAGGACCTGCTGCGCGCCCTCAACGATGTCGGCAACGACTTCTCCAGGATCGATGTGATGAAGATCGCGTCAAAGCCCTGGTTCGTGCCCGATACGACGACATTGCAGGAACAGCTCAACGCCTTCCTGCGCCGCAAGGCGCATTTCGCCGTCGTCGTCGACGAGTATGGCGAGGTCGAAGGGCTGGTGACGCTGGAGGACATCATCGAGGAGATTGTCGGCGAGATCGCCGACGAGCACGATGTCGACATACAGGGCGTCAAGCAGGAGGCGGACGGTTCCGTCGTCGTCGACGGAACCGTGCCGATCCGCGACCTGAACCGGGCGCTCGACTGGGACCTGCCGGACGAGGAGGCAACCACCATCGCCGGCCTAGTCATCCATGAGACGCAGTCGATCCCCGAGGAGAAGCAGGCCTTCACCTTCCACGGCAAGCGTTTCATCGTCATGAAACGCGACAAGAACCGCGTCGCCAGGCTCAGGATCAGGCCGGCAGGCGACAGCTGAACGGTCCATCGTGTCGCAGACACGCACAACCGCGTCATCCCTGATGCTCAACAGTCCTTGGTCGAGCGTTCGCCGACCATTGCGTCGGTGTCGGCGTCGACGGCCGCCAGGCTGACTTCATAGCCCCAGAGATGCCGGATGTGGCGAAGGGTCGCGTCGCGGCTGTCATTCTCCAGCACGACCCCATTCTTCACCTTGTGCTGTAGCCGCAAATGCCGGTCGCCGAGCAGGTCCACGTCCACAACCTGGATGTCGGGCCGGCTCGCGCCCACATCATAGCTGTGGGCCAGCGCGGCGCGTATGTTGTTGTAGCCGCGCTCGTTGTGGATCGATGCGACTTCGTAGTGCGGTTGGTCGGCTCCATCGGCCAGGACGAAGAGCCGCCATTTTCGTATCAAGGTCGGGCTGAGATACTGGCGAATGAAGGATTCGTCGCGGTGGTTGGCCCAGGCGTCGAGCAGCGTCTCAAGCCAGTCGCCACGGCCGGCTATGTCCGGGAACCAGTCGCGATCTTCGGCTGTCGGCTCGGTCGAGATGCGCTGAATGTCCTGCATCATGTCAAGCCCGAGCGCGTAGGGGTTGATGCCGGAAAACCGCTGGTCGTCGAAGGATGGCTGGAAGATCACGTTCGAGTGGTTGCGCAGGATTTCGAGCATCGCGCCTTCGGTGATCCGGCCACGGTCGAACAGCATGTTCATGAGCGTGTAGTGCACGAAAGTGGCGCAGCCTTCGTTCATCACCTGGGTTTGCCGCTGCGGGTAAAAATACTGCGCAATGACGCGGACGATCCTGAGGATCTCGCGCTGCCAGGGTTCGAGGACAAGGCTGTTCTTCTCAAGGAAATACAGCAGGTTTTCCTCGGGCAGATTGAGCGATTTCTTCCGCTCCGACACGCCTTCATCGCCCGCTTCGGAGTTGTCGGCGTCCTGCGCGGGCGGCAGGGTGCGCCATAAGTCATTGTAGGAACGCTCCTCGTATTCGAGGCGCTCGCGAAGTCCCTCGCGCTGCTGCTCCGACGACAGTTTCGGCGGCCGGTGATACCGGAACACGCCTTGCTCCATCAGCGCGTGTGCGGAATCGAGAATGGCTTCCACGGCGGCCAGGCCGTGCCGCTCCTCGCACCGGGCGATGTAGCCCTTGGCAAAGTCCAGATAGCTCAGGATTCCTCCGGCATCCGTCCATTGGCGGAAAAGGTAATTGTTCTTGAAGAAGTGATTGTGTCCAAGTGCTGCATGGGCGGTCACCAAGGCCTGCAGCGCCATGGTGTTTTCCTCCATCAGGTAGACGATGCAGGGATTGGAATTGATGACCAATTCATAGGCCAGCCCGCGACCGCCTTTGCGATAGAGAAGCTCGTTGTAGAGGAAATGCTTGCCGAACGACCAATGCCGGTACATCAGCGGCATGCCGACCGACGAGTAGGCGTCGAGCATCTGCTCGGAAGAGATGACCTCCATCTGCACCGGATAGGTGTCGAGATGAAGCTGGTCGACCGCAATCGCCTCGATCTCCTCATAGACCCGCGACAGCTTTTTGAAATCCCAGTCGGATCCGGAGAAAAGCAACCCCGATTTGTTGGCCTGGCCAGCCATCCGGCACCCCTTACGCGCTCTTGGCCATAGCCGGCTGCCTGGCGAAAAGCTGGCGAAATACCGGGTAGATATCGGCCGGAGCGGCGATGCGCCTCATCTGGAAGTTCGGCCATTTTTGCTCGACGGCGCTATAGGCGCGCCAGAGCGAGGTGCCATTTTCGGTCGAGCCGAAAATATGACTTTCGCGTTCGTCGATGATCTCCACATAGGCGAAATACTGGCACAGGCGCATGAGCTTGCCATGGAGCAGTTCTATGCAGCGCTGCGAGTCGGTGGCGAAATTGTCACCATCCGAAGCCTGGGCGGCATAGATGTTCCACTCCGTGGCCGGATAGCGTTGTTCTATGATGCGTTGCATTTCCTCCAGCGCGGTGGAAACAACCGTGCCTCCGCTTTGCGTGCAGTAGAAGAATGTCTCTTCGTCCACCTCCTGGGCCTCGTGCGTGTGGCGGATGAAGACGATCTCCGTGCGCTCATAGCGTCGGGTCAGGAACAGGTGCAGCAGAACGAAGAAGCGCTTGGCCAAATCCTTCTCGCGCTCGCCCATCGACCCGGAGACGTCCATCAGGCAGAACATGACGGCGCTGGCATTCGGCACCGGCTGCGGGTCGAAGCGATTGAAGCGGATGTCGACGGGATCGACAAAGGCAATACGCTTTCGGCGGCGCTCCAGCCGCTCGAGTTCCTCCCGCAAAGTCAAGATGCGTTCGCGGGTCGCGGCGTTTGGCGGCTTCGATTCCAGTTTGGCGAGCTGCTGGAGGATCGCATCCAGCTCCGGCTGCTTTGGGCGCCCAAGCGCGATACGGCGGGCGTGGCTGTTTCGCATCGTGCGCCCGACATTAATGTTGGTCGGTGATCCTGTTGCCGCGAAACCTGCCCGCCTTGGCTTGAATGCGAGTATCTGCTTGAGATTGAGCTTGACTAGATCCGGCAGTTCGAGATCCTCGAAAAAGAGGTCGAGAACTTCCTCGCGCGAAAGCACGAAGCGAAAGTCGTCCTCGGATGCCGTGTTTCCCGGCGACGAGGAACCTGCGCCGCCCTGCCCGGGTTTGGGCACCAGGTCACCGGGAATGAACGTCCTGTTTCCTGGCAGGATGTGCTGGCGCTGGCCACTGTCCCTGGCATCGCTGAAGGTCGGTTCGCTGGTGCCTCTGTGAGGCATCGGCACGGCATGCCCGCTGTCCACATCGGCGATCCGGCCCGTCCTTATCTGGTCACGGATGCTCCGCTTGAGTTCTTCCCGCGCGCGCCTGAGAAAGCGCTGGCGATTGCCCAGGTTCTTGTCCTTCGGATTGAGGCGGCGGTCGATGAAGATCGGCATGGAACCATCCGGGCTTTTCTCAGCCCGCCTTGTTCACGCGCATGTACCAGTCGACCAGCCGCCGTACCTGCCGCTCGGTGTAGCCGCGTTGCACCATGCGCTGCACGAATTCATTGTGCCGCTTTTCCGTGACGCTGTCCTGCTTGGAGCCGAAACTGATCACCGGCAGAAGATCTTCGACCTGGCCGAACATGCGCTTCTCGATGACCTCGCGCAGCTTTTCGTAGCTTGTCCATGACGGGTTGCGGCCGTGGTTGCGTGCCCGGGCACGCAGCGTGAACTTGACCACTTCGTTGCGGAAATCCTTGGGGTTGGCGATGCCGGCCGGTTTTTCGACCTGCGACAACTCCTTGTCCAATATCTCGCGATTGAGGATCTGGCCCGTATCGGGATCCTTGTAGTCCTGATCTTCGATCCAGGCATCGGCATAGGCGATGTAGCGGTCGAATAGGTTCTGGCCATACTCGCTGTATGATTCCAGATAGGCCTTCTGGATCTCGTGGCCGATGAACTCGGCATAGCGCGTCGCCAGTTCCGACTTGATGAATTCGAGATAGCTCGCTTCCGTCTCCTTTGGGAACTGCTCGCGCTTGATCGCCTCTTCCAGGATGTACATCAGGTGCACGGGATCCGCCGCGACCTCGTTGGTGTCGTAGTTGAATGTCTGCGACAGGATCTTGAAGGCGAAGCGCGTGCTTACGCCGGTCATGCCCTCGTCGACGCCGGCGGCGTCGCGATATTCCTGAACCGACTTGGCCCGGGGGTCGACCTCCTTGAGGTTTTCGCCGTCATAGGCGCGCATCTTGGTGTAGAGCGGCGAATTGTCGTGCTCGGCAAGACGGGTCGAGACCGTGAACCGGCTGAGAATATCCAGCACTTCAGGTGCGCAGGGGCTGCCGGCCAGCTCGCTCTCGCGCAACAGTTTCTCGTAGATATGCCTTTCTTCGGTGATCCGCAGGCAATACGGCACCTTGACCACGAGGATGCGGTCGAGAAAGGCCTCGTTGTTCTTGTTGTTCTTGAACTGTTGCCACTCCGATTCGTTGGAATGGGCAACGATGATGCCCTGATAGGGGAAGGCGCCGAAATTCTCGGTGCCGTTATAGCTGCCTTCCTGGGTCGCCGTCAGCAGCGGATGCAGGACCTTGATGGGCGCCTTGAACATCTCGACGAATTCGAGCAGGCCTTGCGTGGTCCGGTTCAGCCCGCCGCTGTAGGAATAGGCGTCCGGATCGGACTGGCTGAAATCCTCCAATTGCCTGATGTCGACCTTGCCAACCAGAGCCGAGACATCCTGATTGTTCTCGTCGCCAGGCTCAGTCTTGGCTATAGCGATCTGGCGCAGCCGCGAGGGCATCAATTTCACCACGCTGAATTTGGAAATGTCGCCAGACAATTCATCAAGCCGCTTGGCCGCCCAGGGCGAGATAATGCCGTTGAGGCGACGCCGGGCTATGCCGTATTTGTCCTCCAGCAGGTCGCCCATGCGATCGGGATGGAACAGGCCGAGCGGCGACTCGAAAATCGGACTGATCTGATTGCCGGCCTTGAGCGTGTAGATCGGGCGTTCCTCCATCAGTTTCTTCAGCCGTTCGGCCAGGGAGGACTTGCCGCCGCCGACAGGGCCGAGGAGATAGAGGATCTGCTTGCGCTCCTCGAGCCCCTGCGACGCATAGCGGAAATAGCCGGCGATGCGTTCGATCGTATCCTCCATTCCGTAGAAATCGGAGAAGGTGGGATACACCTTGACCGTGCGGTTGGAGAAAATGCGGCCGAGCCGCTCGTCCTTGCTGGTGTCGACCAGGTTCGGCTCGCCGATTGCCTCGACCATCCGTTCCGGCGCCGAGGCATACATTGACTTGTCTTCCCGGCAGGCAAGGAGATACTGCTGGAGGCTTATTTCCTCCTGGCCCGCGTTTGCATAAATCTCCGAAAACAGATCGAAGACGTCGGACTGGTTCTCACCCATGATGGTTGCCCTCAGAGCCATTCTGGCTGCCGCCCGGCTCATCTCATTCAACTACCGGGATGCATTGTGGTTCCCTCCACGTTGGAGAGAGAGCGTGTATCTGCATCGAACTTGGACAGCACACAGTTACAATGCTCGTCTGATATCTCAGGTGGTGATGGCCAGAGGAGACCGTCAAGGGCAAATATCGATTTCGTGAACCGAACGGCAAAGCGAGTGCATTGATGCGGCTGGTACGGTGTTGAATCAGATCGTTGAGCACTCCCAAGTCTAACGGGATGCTCGTGGTGCGTGCGGGCATTCCTCGTCTACATATCGGGCCCAACGATCGGGAGATTGCGATGATCGATCGACGAAGCCTTATTCTGGTGTCCGCGGCGACGATGTTGCCATTGGGCACATCGGTCGCATGGGGCCAGCGCCAACCCGTGCCGACAACCTTCGATTACGGGCCGGCCAAGCTCGATATCTATGCGCCGGATGGCGCACGCGGATTGCCGGTCGTCTTCTTCGTCCATGGCGGCGCCTGGCGCTCCGGCAAGCGCTCGCAGGTCAACGCGAAGCCGGCCTTCCTGCTCGCCAACGGGTTTTGCCTGGTCTCCATCGACTATCGCATGCTGCCCGAAGCGGAGGTCGCCACCCAGGCCGACGATGTCGAAAAGGCCTATGCCTATGTCCGCGCCAACATTGCCCGGCATGGCGGCGATGCCAGGCGGATCGTGGCCATGGGCCATTCGGCCGGTTGCCACCTCGTTGCGCTGACCGGCATGCGCGGCGGTCTACCGGGTGTCGCCGCGCTGCTTCTCGACGACACCAGGGCCTATGACCTCACCGCGCTTTCCAGGAATGGCGGCATGGCGGGGGCCTATGCGCGGGCCTTCCCCGATCCCGCGCAATGGGCGGCGTTATCGCCGGCCAGTTATGTAGATGGCCGCAAGCACCCGCCGACCTTCATCGCCTACTCAGGCGCTTCGGGCCGGGACGGGGACTCCAAGGCGTTCGCCGAGCGCTTGCGCGCCACCGGCACCAAGGTGACGCTGTTCGACGGCAGCGCCTATACGCACATGTCGATCAACCGCGATTTCGGCGAGGACGGCGACGCCTTGACCGGGGCGGCACTGGCATTCCTGAAATCGGCGGTTGGGTGATTGCGGCATCGAAACGGAGCTCTGAACGTCACCGCGAGGAGCGAGGAGGACCGGCCTACCAGCGCGTCTTTTCGCCGGGAGCCGCCGGTTCGATCGCCAGCGCGTGCAGGCCAGCCTTCAATTCGTCGGCCAAAAGCGCGTTGACCGCGCGGTGGCGCTCGATGCGGCTCATGCCGGCAAAATCCGGCGAAACAATGCGGACGCGGAAATGCGTCTCGCCGGTGCCGTCGAACGTAGCCTGGTGGCCGGATTCCACATGATGATGGCCGGCGTGCAGATGGCTTTCGTTGATGACGACCAGCCGCTCCGGCGAAAATGCCTTGCTCAACTTGTCTTCCATGGTTGCCTGTATGGACATTGCCGTCTCCCTTCACCACATATCGCCAGCGGGATCGCGAAAGCCGAACCGACTTCGTTGCATGCCGCGCTTCAACAAAATCGGTCCTTCGCCTGCTTTATGCCGCGATTCAGCGGTTAGGGCGATCATCGCGAAAATGTCAATTCTTGTTTCGCATCTGCGAACGCCCCATAAATGGGTTAGATGAAGCCGTATCCCAAATATTTCGAGAAGATCCGCATCCGCCAGGAGAAGGACGCGGAGCTGAAGTCGCACGCGCCGATCTGCCAGTGGGATGGCTGCAAGGAGGCGGGCACCCATCGCGCTCCGGTCGGGCGCATGAAGGAGGGCGAGTATTTCCGCTTCTGCTTCGATCATGTGCGCGAGTACAACAAGGGCTTCAACTATTTTTCCGGCGTTCCGGACACCGAGGTCGCCCGTTTCCAGAAGGAGGCGATGACCGGCCATCGGCCGACCTGGAAGATGGGCGTCAACGGCGCCTCGACGCGCTCGTCTCCCGATATGGCGCAGATGCGCTCCGGCCGCGCCGGCTACTACAACCGGATGCGCGACCCGTTCGACCTGTTCAAGGGGCCGAAGGATCCCCGGGAGGTGCGCGAGCGCAAGGCCAAGCCGCTTGAGGCCAAGGCGCTGGAAACGCTTGGCCTTGATACAAAGGCGACTGGCAAGGAGATCAAGGCGCGCTATAAGGAACTGGTGAAGCGTCACCATCCGGATGCGAATGGCGGCGACAGAGGTTCGGAAGACCGGTTCCGCGATGTGCTCCAGGCCTATCGCGTGCTCAAGCAGGCGGGTTTGTGCTGAGCGACCCAACGGTTCGTGTCGTTTTCCAACTTTCATAAGGGTGGAAAAGGCTCTAAGACCGCCCCCGGAGAAAATCGATTGCCGGCGAAATCAGTCGTTTCGCCCGTGGAGACGTGGATAGAGATGAACAAGGTCGATCGCGACATCGCCAACCTGCCCGACACCACGGTGTCGGTGAAGGACAAATTCGGCTTCGACTCCAAGATGGTGGTGCCGGCCTATTCGGTCACCAGCGAACATGTGCCCGACATCGATCCCGACTATCTTTTCGACAAGGCGACGACGATGGCGATCCTCGCCGGCTTCGCCTACAACCGGCGCGTCATGGTCTCGGGCTATCACGGCACCGGCAAATCGACCCACATCGAGCAGGTCGCGGCCCGCCTCAACTGGCCTTGCGTGCGCGTCAATCTCGACAGCCATGTCAGCCGCATCGACCTCGTCGGCAAGGACGCGATCGTGGTCAAGGACGGCTTGCAGATCACCGAATTCCGCGACGGTATCCTGCCTTGGGCTTATCAGCACAATGTGGCGCTGTGCTTCGACGAATATGACGCCGGCCGTCCGGACGTGATGTTCGTGATCCAGCGCGTGCTGGAATCGTCGGGTCGGCTGACGCTGCTCGACCAGAGCCGCGTCATCCGTCCGCATCCGGCGTTCCGGCTGTTCTCGACCGCCAACACGGTCGGGTTGGGCGACACCACCGGCCTCTACCACGGCACCCAACAGATCAACCAGGCGCAGATGGACCGCTGGTCGATCGTCACCACGCTGAACTACCTGCCGCACGACAACGAGGTGAACATCGTGCTGGCCAAGGCCAAGCACTATCGCGACGGCAAGGGCAAGGACATCGTCAACAAGATGGTGCGCGTCGCCGACATGACGCGCTCGGCGTTCATCAATGGCGATCTGTCGACCGTGATGAGCCCGCGTACCGTCATCACCTGGGCGGAGAATGCCGAGATCTTCGGCAATATCGGCATGGCGTTCCGGCTGACCTTCCTCAACAAATGCGACGAACTGGAGCGCTCGGTGGTGGCCGAGTTCTACCAGCGCGCCTTCGGCGAGGATCTGCCGGAGAGCGCCGCCAATGTGGTGCTGGGCTAAGCAGAGCCTCGATGGCGGGTCCGGGCGACAATACGCGCAACAAGTCGAAGACGGGCTCTGAAGCCGACAGCTTCAAGCGTGCCGTCACCGTCTGCATGCGCGCCATCGCCGGCGACAAGGAGCTGGAAGTCGGCTTCGCCAAGGACCGCCCGGCGCTCGCCGGCAGCCGCGCCCGGCTGCCGGAATTGCCCAAGAAGGCGTCCAAGACCGACATAGCCATCACCCGCGGCCTCGGCGATTCCATGGCGCTCAAGCGCGCCTGCCATGACGTGCGCATCCACAGCAGACTGGCGCCGGAAGGCAAGGCGGCCCGCGCCATCTACGACGCGGTCGAGCAGGCGCGCGTCGAGGCGATCGGCAGCCGCGCCATGCAAGGGGTCGCCGACAATATAGGCTCGATGCTGGAGGACAAATACGCCAAGGCCAATCTCGTCGACGTCAAGGACAAGGCCGACGCCCCGATCGAGGAGGCGCTGGCGCTGATGGTGCGCGAGAAGCTGACCGGCCGGCCGATCCCCAAGAGCGGCGAGCGGCTGGTCGAGCTCTGGCGCCCCTGGGTAGAGGAAAAGGCCAGCGCCGACCTCGACGGGCTGTCGTCCAAGCTCGACGACCAGCAGGCCTTCGCCCGCGTCGTGCGTGAAATGCTCGCCTCCATGGAAATGGCCGAGGAACTCGGCGACGAGCAGGAGACAGAAGATTCAGAGGACAATGACGACAACCAGCCGCAAGGCGAGGAACAGAGCGAGGAAGGCGGCGAGGACGATTCCGGCTCCGAACAGTCGCAGTCCGAAGATGCCGAGGCTTCCTCTGACGACGAGCAGTCGGCCGAGACCGAAGCCTCCGACGCCACTGCCGACGATTTGTCCGACGACGACGATGCCGATGCCGAGACGCCCGGCGAGGCGCGCCGCAACGACAACCCTTTCACCAACCTTCCGAAGGAGATCGATTACAAGGTCTTCACGTCAGCTTTCGACGAGACGGTGGGGGCGGAGGAGCTTTGCGAGGAAGAAGAGCTCGACCGGCTGCGCGCCTTTCTCGACAAGCAACTCGCCAACCTGTCCGGCGTCGTCGGCCGGCTGGCCAACCGTTTGCAGCGCCGCCTGATGGCGCAGCAGAACCGGTCGTGGGATTTCGACCTGGAGGAGGGCTATCTCGATCCGGCACGGTTGGTGCGCGTCGTCATCGATCCGATGCAGCCGCTGTCTTTCAAGCAGGAGCGCGACACCAAATTCCGCGACACGGTGGTGACGCTGGTGCTCGACAATTCGGGTTCCATGCGCGGCCGGCCGATCACCGTGGCCGCCACCTGCGCCGACATTCTGGCGCGCACGCTGGAACGCTGCGGCGTTTCGGTCGAGATTCTGGGCTTCACCACACGCGCCTGGAAAGGCGGGCAGGCCCGCGAGAAGTGGCTGAAGGACGGCAAGCCGCCGAATCCGGGTCGGCTGAACGACCTGCGCCACATCATCTACAAGTCGGCCGACCATCCCTGGCGGCGGGCACGGCGCAATCTCGGACTGATGATGCGCGAGGGCCTGCTCAAGGAAAACATCGACGGCGAGGCGCTGCTGTGGGCGCATAACCGGCTGATCGCCCGGCCGGAGCAGCGCAAGATCCTGATGATGATCTCGGACGGCGCGCCGGTCGACGATTCGACGCTGTCGGTCAATCCAGGCAATTATCTCGAGCGCCATCTGCGCGCCGTCATCGAACTGATCGAGACGCGCTCGCCGGTCGAGCTGCTTGCCATCGGCATCGGCCATGACGTCACCCGCTATTACCGGCGCGCCGTCACCATTGTCGATGCCGAGGAACTGGCCGGCGCCATGACCGAGCAATTGGCTTCGCTGTTCGCCGAGGAAAGCGCACGCGATACGCGGCGCGGCGGCATGCGGCGCGCCGGATGATCTTTTCGCACGGCGGATTTCGACAAGCACTTTTCGCCGCCATCGCCCTGTTTGCCGGTGCAGCCCCGGTGCCATCCAGTTCGGCCGGCGCGACCTCGGTTGAACCGGTCGAGGTCTTAGCCCGCCCGATCACCGAATTCCGTATAGGCCGTGCCGACAAGCAATTCGGTCCGCTCGAATTCGTCGGCGGGCTGGAGATGACGTCGCCGTCGCGCGATTTCGGCGCGCTGTCGGCCTTCCGTTTCCTGAAAGGCGGTCGCGACTTCGTCGGCGTCGCCGATACCGGATTCTGGTTCTTCGGCACCGTGACCCATGATGCGGACAAGCGCCCGTCAGGCATCGGGGACTTCCGCATGGAACAGATGGTCGATGCATCGGGCCAGCCGATCGACGAGAAATCGGAAGTCGATGCCGAGGGGCTTTCCGTCAAGGACGGCATTGCCACCGTGGGTTTCGAGCGCAACCATCGCGTCGCCCAGTTCAAAATTGGCCCCGACGATATGAAGGCGCCGTTCAGGCAGATGGATTTCCTGGTTCCGGCATGGGAGCTGCGCCGGAACCGAGGCTTCGAGACCGTCACCCACGCCAATGCCAATGGCCGCCACCAAGGCGGCCTGGTCGTGGTGTCGGAAAAGAGCTTGGACAAGGCCGGCAACATCTATGCCGCCATCATCGAAGGTCCGCACAAGGGCGTCTTCACCGTCAAGCGCAACGGCGATTTCGATATCACCGATGGGGCTTTCCTGCCGGATGGCGACCTTCTGCTGCTGGAGCGCAGTTTCACGATGGCAGGAGGTCTCAAGATGCGGCTGCGGCGCATTGATGGCGAGACCGTGGAGAAGGGCGCGGTCGCCGACGGTCCGGTGCTGCTGGAAGCCGATATGGGCTACCAGATCGACAATATGGAAGGGCTCGACGTCTGGAAGCGCGAAGACGGCGCGCTGATGGTGTCGCTGATCTCCGACGACAACCACTCGATCCTGCAGCGCAATCTCTATCTGGAATTCATTTTGCACCAGGACTGATTTGGCGCTCCAACTGCGAAGCTGAAGTTGAAGGTATTCAACGCCGGCTTCGATTTGGTCGGCTATTCATCAAATGACGGCGTCCGCTCAGGGTCGCGAGCCGTTGGTGGCGATCCAGATGACATGACGCGCGCCGCGCTTGCCGTTGGCGCGCGTGCTCACCTCCTCGACCGCGAAACCTGCCTGCTTCAGCCGCCGGGTGAAGCCGCTGTCCGGCCCTTGCGACCACACGGCAAGCACGCCGCCGGGCTTCAGTGCGGTGCGCGCTGCCGCCAGACCCTGCAGGCTGTACAGCGCGTCGTTGGATTTGTGAACGATGCCGTCCGGGCCGTTGTCGACATCGAGCAGGATGGCGTCCCAGACCGCGGGCCGGGATCTTATAAACTGCCCGACATCGGCCTCCCGGACGATGACGCGCGGATCGTCGAGACAGCCACCAAACAGTTCGGCCATCGGCCCTCGCGCCCACGCGATGACCGCCGGCACCAACTCCGCGACAGTGATTTCGGCATTCTCGCCCAACTCGGCGAGAGCGGCGCGCAGCGTAAAACCCATGCCAAGCCCGCCGATCAGCATTCTCGGCTGTCTGCGGCCGGCGATCCTCCGACAGGAGAGCCTGGCCAACGCTTCTTCCGAGCCGCTGAGGCGGCTGTTCATCAACTCGTTGGTGCCCAGCATGATCGAGAATTCGGAACCGCGCCGCTTGAGCCGAAGCTCCTGCGCGCCATCGGGGGTTTTCGCGGAGTCCAGCTGGATCCAGGGAATCACGGCCTAGACCGCAGCAACAGCCGGCTGGCTCCAGCGGGCGGCGAGCAGCCGATAGGGGATCAGTGCCACGACGGCGATGATCAGCTTCACGCTGAGGTCGCCAAGCGCCCAAGAGACCCAACGCATGGCCTCGACCGGCAGCACGCCCATCAGCGGCGCCGTTTCCAGCGCAAAACTGTCGCTTGGGCCAACGAAGGCGAAAGCCGCGGAGAAAGCGACGCTGAAGAACACGACGGTGTCGAACACCGAGCCGACCAGCGTGCCGACGATCGGCGCCCGCCACCAGCTCTGTCGGCGCAGACGGTTGAACACGGTCACGTCTAGCAATTGCGCGGTGAGGAAGGCCGCGCCGGACGCCGCCGCGATGCGCACCAGCCGGTCGGCGGCGGTCTCGAACTCGATGAAACCATGGCGGAACAGGAAGGGCGGCACGAGGACCGAGCAGACCACCGCCGTCATGAAGCCGACAAAGACGATCCGGCGCGCCACGGCAGGCCCGTAGCGGCGGTTGGCAAGGTCCGTGACCAGAAAGGAGAACGGGTAGGTGAACGCGCCCCAGGTGAGCAGGTCGGCCAGCGACAAGCCGCCGATCCGACCCTGCATCGGGAACTGCACGAGGATATTCGATGCCACGACGACAAGCGCCATGGCGGCCACGAAGGGCAGGTATCGCGAGAAGGAAGTCATTTTTTTATCCTGGGTAATGGAACCAGCGGAGCGTCATGCCGAAACCGGATCGCGCTCGCTTTGTTCGAGCATCGGATTTCCGAAACCGCCTTGCGGACGGCGACCCGATGTCCAAGGCCAACAAGAGGTTGGCCAGGGCGGTTGTCCCCCGCCTTGAAACGGTATTACGCCGCAGCCTGCTCGGCGAGCTTCTTGGCGATCTGCTTCTTCAAGAGGCGCGCGCGCTGCGACAGCTCCTTGACGTCAGCCTTGGCCAGGAAGGCGTCCAGACCGCCGCGATGCTCGACCGAACGCAGCGCGTTGGCGGAAATGCGCAGGCGCACATTCTGGTTCAGCGCTTCCGAAATCAGCGTCACATTGACGAGGTTCGGCAGGAAGCGACGCTTGGTCTTATTGTTGGCGTGGCTCACATTGTTGCCGGTCTGGACTGCCTTGGCAGTGAGTTCGCAGGTGCGGGACATGGTTCTAACCTTCAGTTCTCTCGGGGACCTGCCAAACCTTCGTGCCCACGCCGGGTGGCGCGCGGTTCTGGTCAAGCGGCCTTATGGAAAAAGTTGGCGTTCCATAGTTGCATTTCGCCCATGCGTCAAGCTCCAGCCTGGGCCCAGCGGCATTTCATACTAAGGCCGGAATTCGTCGTATAAGCGGTTCCATAGGGACATGCCAGACCGGAGTTGTCCGCCTCCGGTTGAAATCAAGGATCCGATCGCGCCATGCTTCGCTTGCCCCATGCCCTTGCCGCCGCGCTGGCCGTCGCCTCGCCGTCGCCTGCGACGGCCGCCTCGCCGCAGTCCTTCAGGGGCGAATACACAGTGTCGTTTCTCGGCCTTTCTATCGCGAAATCAAGCTTTTCAAGCCATTATGAGAACGGCGTCTACTCGATCGACGGCAGCGTTTCCGCGGCCGGTCTCGCCAAGCTGTTCGATGACACGCGCGGCACGATCTCGTCCAAGGGTACGATTTCGGGCCAGAAGATGGTGCCGCAGGCGTTCCGCGCGGACTACACTTCCGGCAAGAAAGCCTCCGCCATCGACATTCGTTTTGCCAATGGCAACGTCATCTCGACGACGGTCGTTCCCGCGCCGGAAAAGCGCGATCCCGACAGTTGGGTGCCGCTTGGCGCCGGCGACCTGGCATCGGTGCTCGATCCGATGGCGGCAACCGTCATCCATGCCGGCAGCCTCGACAAGGTCTGCGGCCGCACCGTGAGGCTGTATGACGGCGAGATGCGCGCCAACCTGACGCTGAGCTACGCTTCAAAAGGGTCGATCTCGGTGCCCGGCTACAAGGGCGACACGGTCACATGCCGGATGGGTTTCGAGCCGGTGGCGGGCTACCGCAAGGGCCGCAAGGCGCTCAACTACCTCAAGAACAAAAGCCGCATAATGGTGACATTTGCGCCGCTCGGCCAAACCGGGGTATATGCGCCGATCCGCGCGACGGTCGGGACGCAGATCGGCACCTTGACCATCAGCGCCAGGCGTTTCGAAGCAATACAATAAGGCGCCACGCGCGCCGCTGGAGACAGAATGGGGCGCGCGACACTGATCGGCTTTTCGGCCGTCGCCATGTGGGCACTGCTGGCGTTGCTTACGGACGCATCCGGCAAGGTGCCGCCGTTCCTCTTGTCGGCCATCACCTTCTCGATCGGCACCGGGGTCGGGCTTGTCGCGCGCCTTTTCATGCCGGCCGCGGATAGAAGCCAGAAGATACCGCGCCAGGTCTGGGTGATCGGCATTGCCGGCCTTTTCGGCTACCACTTCTTCTACTTCACAGCGCTGCGCAACGCGCCGGCGGTGGAGGCCAGCCTGATCGCCTATCTGTGGCCGCTGCTGATCGTGCTCGGCTCGGCGCTGATGCCGGGCGAGCGGTTGGCCTGGAACCATATCGTGGGCGCGCTGCTCGGCCTTGCCGGCACCGTGCTCATCGTCACCAAGGGCGGCGGCCTCGCCTTCGACGCGCGCTATGCCTTCGGCTACGCCATGGCTGCCGTCTGCGCCGTGCTGTGGTCGTCCTATTCGCTCCTGTCGCGGCGTTTCCCCTCGGTGCCGACCAGCATCGTCACTTGGTTCTGCGCGGCGACCGCGCTGTTGTCGCTTGCCTGCCATCTGGCGCTGGAAGAGACGGTGCTGCCCGCGAGTGCCGGGCAATGGCTTGCCGTGCTCGGGCTCGGCCTGATGCCAGTGGGGGCAGCCTTCTATGCCTGGGATGTCGGCGTCAAGCGCGGCAACATCCAGGTGCTGGGCGCGGCAAGCTATGCCGCGCCGCTCCTGTCGACGCTGGTGTTGATCGCGGCCGGCGTCGCCGAGCCGTCGCTGCGCATTGTCGCGGCCTGCGTGCTCATCACCGGGGGGGCCGCACTTGCGGCAAAGTCGCTGTTCCTGCGCAAGCCCGCTGCTTCCGAAAGCGGAGCCGGGGCATCCGAAAACGGAGCCGGGGCATCCGAAGGCGGAGCCCGGGCGTGACGATGCCGTTTCCAGGCGGCATCGACGCCAACGCCAATGCGACGCTGATCTTTTCGCTGGTGGCGGCGGTTGTCTACGCCTTCACATCAGGCATGGCGCCGACGCTCGCCCGTTCGGCGGCAAAAACGCTCGCCGTGGCCATGCTTGCCGTGCTGGCGGCGATGCAGGGCGGGCCGCTGCTACTGGTCGCCGCTCTTGCGCTGAGCGCCATCGGCGACGCCTTCCTGTCGCGGGATGGCGAAAAGATGTTTCTGGGCGGGCTGGGCAGCTTTCTCGCCGCGCATATCGTCTACGTCGTGCTGTTCCTGCGCAGCGGCGGGGGGATGGGAGTGCTGGGGGCCGAACCTTGGCGCGCGGCAATCGCACTTGCGATGGCGGTATTCGTTATTCTCATGCTGGCGGCGCTGTGGCGCCGCGTCGGCCCGGCCCTGCGAGCGCCGATCGCGGGCTATGTCGCGGCCATCCTCGCCATGGGCATTTCGGCGCTGACGACGAGCAGTGCCGCTGTTATCGGCGGTGCCGTGCTGTTCATGGCGTCCGACGCGCTGCTGGCCACGGAACGCTTCCTGGCGGCCGCCATTTCGCCACATCGCGCCTGGATGCGTTTGGCGGTCTGGGTGCTTTACTACGCCGCGCAGCTCGTGATCACGCTTGGTTTCCTGCTGCGCTAAGGGTTTCCGGCTGCGTCAGAGCTGTTTAGGCCGCCAACCAGGCTCCGCCAGTTCAAACGCCGCAAAGTCGAAGCCCGGCGCCACGGTGCAGCCGACCAGGGTCCACTCGCCCAGGCTGCGCGCCGATTGCCACCAGCCCGCCGGCACGACGATTTGCGGCCGCTCGCCGGCCGCAAGCTCGATGCCGAGCACCTGCTCGATCACCCGGTTAGCCTTTGGGCCGCCTTCTTCCCATATCGACAGCGCCAGCGGCGCGCCGGCGTAGAAGTGCCAGGCCTCGGCTGCATCCCTGACGCGATGCCAGGCGGAAACCTGGCCCTGCTCCAGCAGAAAATAGATCGCCGTCGAGTGGCCTCGAGCTCCGCCGCCACCGTCGCGAAAGGTTTCCGTGTACCAGCCGCCTTCCGGATGCGGCTTCATGCCAAGGATGACGATGATTTCTGCGGAACTCGTCATGGTTTCGACCAGTGTCGCTTGGCCTAGAAATTATCCTTGCGCTTGCGGATCTCGGCAAAAACCTCGACATCCGACGCCTTCTCCATGCCGAGATGCCTGCGGATTGCCGGATCGTGCCAGCGCAGGAAAGGGTTGGTCGACAATTCCTCGCCGATCGTGGTCGGCAGCGTCGGCTTGTTATCGGCGCGCAGCGCTTCAATTTTTGCCGCGCGTTCCCTCAATGCCGAATTGGTCCGGTCGACGCTCAGCGCGAAACGGGCGTTGGCGAGCGTGTATTCGTGCCCGCAATAGATCACGGTCGCGGCAGGCAGTGCCGCGAGCTTCTTCAGGGATCCATACATCACCGGCGGCTTGCATTCGAACAGCCGCCCGCAGCCGAGCGCGAACAGCGTGTCGGCGGTGAACGCCACTTTCGATGCCGGCAGGTGATAGGAGACGTGGCCGGCGGTGTGGCCGGGGGTGGCGATCACTTCGATGCGCTCCTCGCCGAGATGCAGGATCGAACCGTCCTCGACAGTGTCGTCAATGCCGGGAATCTTGGCCTTTTCGGCTTCGGGACCCACGATGCGCAGCTTGAAGCGCTGCTTCAGCGCCAGATTGGCCTCGACATGGTCGGCATGGTGATGCGTGGTCAGGATCATCGTCGGCGTCCAGCCGGTGTGCTTGACCGCAGCCAGGATCGCCGCTTCTTCCGGCGCATCGATAAGCGCGGTCTGACCGCTTTTGGGGTCATGCACCAGCACGCCGAAATTGTCGCTGCGGCACATGAACTGTTCGATTTCGACCGCCATCGCATCTCTCCATCTTTCGCCGCAGACATAGGACGCCGACGCGCGGATGTCATCCCGGAGATGACTAATGTCAGGATGTCATTCGACATCCGGGATCTCGGGACGTCGCGGCCTTTTGTTGAAACCCGCCGATATCGCGGCTACATCCCTGACATGCATTCCGACATCGTCGATCTCCGCTCCTTCTATTCGACAGCGCTCGGTCGCTTCGCCGAGCATTCGATCACCATGGCCTTGTCATCGATATGGGCCACCGTGCCCAATGAGCGGCTTGTCGGGCTCGGCTACACCTTGCCTTGGCTGGAACGGTTCGGCAGCGACGCCGAGCGGGTGTTCGCCTTCATGCCGGCGACGCAGGGCGCCGTGGTCTGGCCGGCGGCGGGACCGACGGCGACGGCTCTGGTTTTCGACGAGGAACTGCCGCTGGTCGATTCCTGCATCGACCGCATGCTGCTCGTGCATTCGCTCGAGCATGTCGAAAACCCGCGCGAAACGCTGAACGAGATCTGGCGCGTGCTGTCGCCGGCCGGCCGGGTGGTCATCGTCGTGCCCAACCGGCGCGGCGTCTGGGCGCGGTTCGAACATACGCCGTTCGGCAATGGCAGGCCCTTCTCGCGCGGTCAGCTCACCGAATTGCTGCGCGAGGCGAATTTCACGCCCGCCGCCTGGTCCGACGCCCTGTTCTTTCCGCCATCGCGGCGGCGTTTCATGATGCGCTTCCACAATATGCTGGAGCGCGCCGGCCGGCGGCTGTGGCCGATCTTCTCCGGCGTCATCGTGGTCGAGGCGCAGAAGCGGCTCTATCAGGGCGTGCCGGCCGCCCAGCGCGCTTCGCGACGCGTTTTCGTGCCGGTGCTTTCGCCGCATGCAGCAACGCGGCTCGGCCGGCGAATAGAGACCGGGGCCACGACATCGCCGAGTCCGCGAATGACACCTTCGTGATCATGCCGGAAACTTGCGCCGGACGGCATTTCGCGACCTATCTGTCGCTGACGGGCTCGCAGCCTGGCTGAGTGACCGGTGGCGTCACTACACTTCATCCGGTTTTCAGCACCGCTTTTGAACGCAAGGACTTCAGCTCATGGCCGATTATCCGGACAATGATGCCTCTGCCCGGCCTATCGCTGCGGTCGAAGCTTCGAGCCTGCGTGATCAGGTGGTGACGATCAAGCTGGCGCTTGCCGGGTCGCCGGTCCGCAAAAGGCTACGCTGGGCCTCCATCGGAATGGTTGCCGTCATTGTCGCGACCTCGATCGGCCAGGTTCTGCTCAACCGCTGGAACCAGCCTTTCTACGATGCGCTTGCACGCCGCGACATGCAGGCCTTCCTGCACCAGCTCGCCGTTTTTGCCGCGATTGCCGGTGGGCTTCTTGTGCTCAATGTCGGCCAGACCTGGCTCAATCAGACGATCCGGCTGAAGCTGCGCGAGGCGCTGACGCTCGATCTGATCGATGGATGGATGCGGCCGGCGCGCGCTTTTCGCCTGGCGCATGCAGGCGCCATCGGGGTCAATCCCGACCAGCGCATGCAGCAGGACGCGAGCCATCTTTCCGACCTGTCGACGGATCTTGGCGTTGGCCTGCTGCAATCCCTAATCCTGCTCGCCTCCTTCGTCGGCGTGTTATGGGAGCTGTCCTCGGGCTTCGTCTTCCATGTCGGCGGGACATCGCTCGCCATACCGGGCTACATGGTGTGGGCGGCCATCCTCTATGCCGGAACGGCTTCCTGGCTGAGCTGGCTGGTCGGACGGCCACTGATCCACCTCAACAGCGACCGCTACACACGCGAGGCGGAGCTGCGTTCCTCGATGGTGCGCGTCAACGAGAACATCGATGCCATCGCGCTCGCCCGAAGCGAGCCCGATGCCAGGCGGCGGCTGGAAACCGACCTGGGCACCGTGCTCGGCGCCATGCGACGCATCTATAACGCCCAGATCAATCTCGCCTGGGTGACGGACACCTATGGCTGGATCACCGTGGTGGCTCCCATCCTGGTCGCTTCGCCGGTCTATTTCGCGGGCGATATCAGCTTCGGCGGACTGATGATGGCGGTCGGCGCCTTCAATCAGGTCCATTCTTCATTGCGTTGGTTCATCAACAATATCGGCAGCATCGCCGATTGGCGCGCGACGCTGATGCGCGTCGCCGATTTCCGCATTGCGCTGGATGAGACCGATGTGCTGCACGGCCAGGAAAGGCGCATCGAATTCGGCGAGAATGCAAACGGCAAGCTGACCTTCGAGAAACTCGAAGTGGCCTCGCCGGAGGGCTGCACGAGGCTCGCCGACCAGCATGTCGAGATCCACGCCGGCGAACGCGTCATGCTCACCGGCGAGCCTGGCGCGGGCAAGACGCTGTTCTTTCGCGCCATTGCCGGCCTGTGGCCATGGGGGAGCGGGCGCATCGGCATGCCGGCGGGAGAGACGCCCATCTTCGTGCCGCGCACGCCTTACTTCCCAACCGCCACGCTGCGCGAAGTGCTCGACCGCGTGGACGGGGTTGCGCCGGCAAGCGATGCCGATATCTCAGCCGTGCTGGCCGAGATCGGCCTGGAACACCTGTCGTCGTCGCTCGGCCGCAGCGCGCGCTGGGAGCATGAACTGGCCGACGACGAACTGCGCCTGCTGGCCTTTGCCCGCCTCGTGCTGCGCCAACCAAAATGGGTGATCATCGATGAGGCTCTCGATGCCTTCGACGGACCGACACTGCGGCGGGTGTTGTCGATGCTGGAGAAGCGGCTGGGCGGGGCGACGATCCTCAATATAGGCCGCGGCCAGCACAACAATCAATTCTTCCCGCGCGCACTGACCATCGTGAAGGCGTCCGGCGTGCCGGCTCTGAAGCCCGCGCGCATAAGGGCAGGCGCGATCGAGCCGCCGCCGGCCGCTCCTCGCCGCAAGAAATAGCACTTCCGGCATCTATTCGGACCAGCCCGCGCCACGCCACGTGGCAGCTTTATTTCGCCGTGATCGCGAGGGAAGATCGCACCGGAAACATAGCTTGAGCCGGCCATGCTTGATGCTCTCAGCCTGCTTGCCTGCCTGGCCTGCACCGAGGCCGCCGTGACTGCGCCTGCGCCGGATAGTCTGGCCGTTGATGTCCAACTGGTGCTGGCGGTCGATATCTCATTGTCGATGGACGAGAAGGAGTTCGCCCTGCAGCGCGCCGGCTATGTGGAGGCGCTGCGTCATCCCGACTTCATCAAGGCGGTCCGCGCCGGGAACGCCGGTCGCATCGCGCTCACCTATTTCGAATGGGCCGGCACTGTGCGCGACGACGCGCTCATCGGCTGGCAGGTCATCGACGGCGCTGAGAGCGCCAACGCTTTTGCCGACAAGATTGCAGCCCGCCCGTTCCGCAGCTTCCGCGGCACGTCGATCTCCGGCGCGCTCGCCTTCGGTGCAGGGCTTTTCGACCGCACTACTTTCGAAAGCGAACGCAGCGTCATCGATATTTCCGGTGACGGACCAAACAATATCGGGCTGCCCGTCACCGCCACGCGGGATGCGGCAAACGCCAGAGGCATCGTCATCAACGGCCTGCCGATCCTGATCAATCCATCGCCCACCTTCAGCCACCTCGACCGGTATTACGCCCAGTGCGTCACCGGCGGGCCGGGCTCCTTCGTGCTGCCGATTTATACAGCCGCCGAATTTTCGACGGCAATCCGGCGCAAGCTGATTCTCGAAGTGAGCGGCGTTCAGAACGAGACCAGGATCATTCCCGCCGAAGCCGAGGCTCCGATGGACTGCCTGCAAGGCGAACGCGACAGACGGTTCTTGTCGGATCCGTATTTCCCGGAGCTCGATCGCTGAGCCTTGGCCGGGCTATGCGTTCCAACCTGCTGATGACCTTCGTCGCAGAGATCAGCCTGCAGCTCGACTTCGCCCGAAAAGGGGGTGTCATAGCCACCTCCGGGATGGCCCTTATCGCTTCAACAAGAACACCGCTTGCTGGCCGAAGAAGTTCCAGAACCACCATGGCATCGACAGGCCGATCTTCTGGCCGTTGGCGTCGAGCGCGGTCGCCCTTTCCACGGTCGCGCCAAGCTCCTCGCACAGATTGACGAAGTCGCGGATGGTGCAGAAGTGGATATTTGGCGTGTCGTACCAGGAATAGGGCAGGTCCTTGGTCACCGGCATGCGGCCCTTGACGAACAGCGACAGGCGCACCCGCCAGTGGCCGAAATTGGGGAAGGAAACGATGGCGTGTTCGCCGATCCTGAGCAGTTCGTCGAGAACGAGCTTCGGGTTGCGGGTCGCCTGCAAGGTCTGCGACAGGACGACGAAATCAAAACCCTTGTCGGGATAGAATTCGAGATCCTTGTCGGCGTCGCCCTGAACGACGGAAAGGCCGCGCGCCACGCATTCGTTGACACCGCGCTGCGACAGCTCCAGTCCGCGGCCGTCGATCTGCTTGGTTTCCTGCAAAAGCTCGAGCAGCGAGCCGTCGCCGGAGCCGACGTCCAGCACCCGCGATTGCGGCGGGATCAGACCGGCGATCACCTCGAGATCGACGCGCTGGGCGCGGTTGACGCTCATGGCTTGCCCCTTGTCGTGGTGCGTGACCCTTGATGGACAGGTCTGCAATTTTGCGGGGTCATGCGCCGAGCCCTCTCGCTCGCGCGGCCGAGCCGATGAAGCCATTGATGGCGGCGAACAGTTCCGGCTCGTCAAGCAGGAAGGCGTCGTGCCCGCGATCGGTCTCGATCTCGACGAAGGACACCGACGCGCCGGCGGCATTCAGCGCATGGACGATCGAGCGGCTCTCCTCTGTCGGAAACAGCCAATCCGAGGTGAACGAAACCAGGCAGAAGCGTGTCTTGGTGCCGGCAAAAGCATCGGCCAGCCTGCCGCCATGGTCGGCGGCGAGGTCGAAATAGTCCATGGACCGCGTCATGTAGAGATAGGAATTGGCGTCGAAGCGGTCGACGAAAGTCATGCCTTGGTGACGCAGATAGCTCTCGATCTGGAAGTCGGCGTCGAAGCCGAAGGTCAGAGCTTCGCGGTCCTGCAGGTTGCGGCCGAACTTCCGGTGCAAGGCGGCTTCCGACAGGTAGGTGATGTGGGCGGCCATGCGCGCCACGGCGAGCCCCTTTTCCGGGCGTTTGCCGTGGTCGAAATACTTGCCGCCATGCCATTCTG
Source organism: Mesorhizobium sp. B2-4-1 (assembly GCF_006442185.1). NCBI lineage: Bacteria > Pseudomonadati > Pseudomonadota > Alphaproteobacteria > Hyphomicrobiales > Phyllobacteriaceae > Mesorhizobium > Mesorhizobium sp. B2-4-1. Next base: position 36,851 of record NZ_VFVN01000015.1, read on the forward strand.
GGTCCGCCATCACGGCCTGCCGGCCGACCTCGTGGAAAGCGATGTTCTGCGAGGAATGACGCGCGCCGGTGGCGATCGGCAGCGCCGAGAAAACACGCTCCGGATAGCTCGACGCCCATTGCAGCACCTGCATGCCGCCCATCGACCCGCCGAGCACGCAAAACAGTTTTTCGATGCCGAAATGGTCGATCAGCATCTGCTGGGCACGCACCATGTCGCGGATGGTGATGACCGGAAGGTCGAGCCCATAGGGCTTGCCGGTGGCGGGACTGGTGGAGGCCGGGCCGGTGGAACCGAGGCAGCCGCCGATGACGTTTGAGCAGATGACGAAGAAGCGGTTGGTGTCGATGATCTTGCCGGGTCCGATCAGCACTTCCCACCAACCCGGCTTGCCGGTCACCGGATTGGTGCTGGCCACATGCTGGTCGCCGGTCAATGCGTGGCAGACGAGAATGGCGTTTGAACGGGCGTCGTTCAGCGTGCCGTAGGTCTGGTAGGCGATCTGGAACGGCGACAGCAGCGTGCCGGCGTCGAGCTTGAGCGGCTTGTCGGCGCCGAAGCGCACGACCGGGCTCGACGGTTGGTCTGCCTCGTTGTTGGTTCTGCCAGCGCGCTGAGCGGCCATCTCGTCTCTCTTGCTGCACCTTGCCTTTGCGGAAATCGCTGCCGATCTCCGCGCCGCCGATGCGTTCGTCCGGCCGATCGCGGACAACAAAAAACCGGCATTGCCTTCGCAAAGCCGGTTACGTCGCGCAAACGGCCCTTTAGCGAATTGTTTAACGTGGCTGCAAGCCGACCGGCCAAATCACCACGGAACTGTCGATGCCCTTCTAGAACTCACCTGCCTCGCCGTCAATGCCGCTTGCTGGCACCACTGCCACCTCTCGACATTGCCGGCCATGGCTTGTATTTCCGCAGCGGCTTCCAGGATGGAGGCGTTCTCGACGGATTTTGCGATATGAGCCAGACCTCGGACAAGACACGTCCAACCCCGCGCGCGGGCATCATGGACATCCAGGCCTATGTGCCGGGCAAGAGCTCGGCCCCCGCCGGGGTGGACAAGGTCCACAAGCTGTCGTCGAACGAGAACCCGCTCGGCCCCTCGCCGAAGGCAATCGAGGCCGCGCGCGAGGTCGCCGCCAAGCTCGACGTCTATCCCGACGGCACCGCCCGGCGCCTGCGCGAAGCAATCGCCGAGGTGCATGGTCTGAACGCACAGAACATCATCTGTTCCAACGGCTCCGACGAGATCCTCGGCCTGCTGGCGCAGACTTATCTGGCGCCCGGCGACGAGGCCATATTCACCGAACACGCCTTCATGGTCTACAAGATCTACATCCAGTCGGCGGGTGCGACGCCTGTCGCGGTCAAGGAGACCGAGGAGCGCGCCGACATCGATGCGATCCTGGCGGCCGTCACGCCACGTACGAAGATCGTGTTCCTCGCCAATCCCAACAATCCAACCGGCACTTACGTGCCGTTCCAGGAGGTGCGCCGCCTGCATGCCGGCCTGCCGAAGAACGTGCTTCTGGTGCTCGATGCCGCCTATGCCGAATATGTCAGGCGCAACGACTATGAGGCCGGCATCGAGCTCGCGGGCAGCTCTCAGAACGTGGTCATGACCCGCACCTTCTCCAAGATCGGACTTGGCGGGGCGCGGATCGGATGGATGTATGGGCCGATGCACATCGTCGACGCGATCAACCGCATACGCGGTCCCTTCAACGTCAATGCGACGGCGATCGAGGCCGGCATCGCCGCCGTCCGCGACCGCGCCCATATCGAGCGTAGCGTCGCGCATAACGAGACCTGGCTGGCCTGGCTGAGCGAACAGATGACCGGGCTCGGGTTGCGGGTGACGCCGAGCGTCGGCAATTTCCTCCTCATTCATTTTCCTGACGACGGCAAGCATTCGGCCGCGGCGGCGGACGATTATCTCACCCAGCGCGGCTACATACTGCGGCGTGTTTCGGGCTATGGCTTTCCCAACGCACTGCGTATGACGGTCGGCACCGAAGAGGCCAATCGCGGCGTTGTCGCGGCACTCACGACATTCCTGAAAAGCTAGAACGCCATGGCATCACCGATGTTCGAAAAGATCGCGCTGGTCGGCATCGGCCTGATTGGCTCGTCGCTGGCCCGCGTCATCCGCCGCGAGGGCCTGGCCGGCCATGTCGCCATCTCGACGCGCAGCGCCGCGACGCTGGCGCGGGCGCAAGAGCTTGGGCTGGGCTCCTCCTACGCCATAGATGCCAAGGAAGCGGTCCGCGATGCCGACCTGGTTATCGTCTCGGTGCCGGTCGGCTCGTCCGGCGCGGTGGCGCAAGAGATCGCGCCGGCGCTGAAGAGGGGCGCCATCGTCACCGATGTCGGCTCGACCAAGGCTTCCGTGATCGCACAGATGCAGCCGCATATACCCGGTGGGGTGCATTTCATTCCCGGCCATCCGCTGGCCGGCACGGAGAAATCTGGGCCCGATGCCGGTTTCGCCGATCTGTTCGACAACCGCTGGTGCATTTTCACCCCGCTGCCGGACACGGATCCGGACGCGCTGGAAAGGCTTTCCGAATTCTGGCGCCGTTGTGGCGCCAACATCGACACGATGGATCCGCAGCATCACGACATGACGCTGGCCATCGTCTCGCATTTGCCGCACATCATCGCCTACAACATCGTCGGCACCGCCGATGACCTGGAATCGGTGACCAAGACGGAAGTCATCAAATATTCCGCTTCCGGTTTCCGCGACTTCACGCGCCTCGCCGCCTCCGATCCGACCATGTGGCGGGACGTGTGCCTGCACAACAAGGACGCGATCCTGGAAATGCTGGCGCGGTTCTCGGAGGATCTGGCTTTTCTGCAGCGGGCGATCCGCTGGGGCGACGGCGACAAGCTGTTCGACCTGTTCACCCGCACCCGCGCCGTGCGACGCTCGATCATCGAGGCCGGCCAGGACATCGACGTGCCGGATTTCGGCCGCCAGGCGGTCGAGCATCCAGCGAAGAACTAGGCTCCTTCAGGCCAGGTCGCCGCCATCATCGCCAGTGTCTCGGCCCGGTCCGGCGCACCCAGCCTGCCGCCGAAGCGCTGACATTTGAGCGCCGCGGCCGCGCTGGCAAAGCGCAGCGCCTGCTCGATCGGCATGGCTTGCGCCAACCCCGCGGCGAAGGCACCGTGAAAGACGTCGCCGGCTGCCAGCGTATCCACCACCTTGACCCTTGGCGCAGCGACGTGACGTACGCAACCGGCCTGCCTGTCGTACCACCAGGTCCCGGCGCCGCCGGCGGTTACCGCGACGAAAGCGTCGGTGCACGAGGCAAGGTCGGCGCATGCGGCCTGCGGGTCCAGCGCCTGGCCGCAGACGATGCGCGCCGCCGGTTCGGAGGCGACGATGTGCGAGGCGAGCGGCAACAGCCGCTCCAGCACTGCCAATGGCGCGGTGTCGGCATCGAGGATCCCAGGGCGGCGGGCAGCGCGCGCAGCGCTGAGCGCCAGCGCTGCCGCACCCGGCCAGCGCACATCGACCAGCACGGCATCGAAAGCGGTGAGATCGGCGACCGGCAAGCCGTCGGGATCGGCCTGGGCGCGCTGATCGTAGAAAGGCACGATGATGCGCTCGCCATGGCCATCGACGAGGATCGCGGCCAGCGCCGAGGACGCTCTGGGGACGCGACGGACAAGGCTGCAATCGACGCCCTCCGCCTCTATGCCCGATATCAGCTGGTCGCCGACCTGATCATCGCCGGCGCTCGCCCAAAGCCACACTTCGGCGCCCAGCCGGCGTGCGGCGCAGGCGGCACTCGTGGCCATGCCGGAAGCGATCTGGACGCCATCGGCGGCCATGAACTTGCCCTGATGGATGGGCAGCGCTTCGACGCGAAGAATGGTGTCGAGCGTCAGCGCGCCGACGCTCAGGAGTTTTGCCGGTCTGTCCATTGGGGATGCTTAGTCGACCGGCTTGATCTTGCCCAGCGGGATAAAGCCGAGCGAGGCCTTGCCCTTGACCACCTTGAGCGGCATCGACGGTTCGTTGCCGAGCAGCGCCAGGGCGGCAAAGCCTTGTTCGATCTGGTTCTTCTGCTCGGGTATGGCGGCGCCGAGAATGGCGGCCACGGCTTTCGGGTCTTTCAGTCTGATCATCAGATCGGCATCGACCAGGCCCTCGGCGTCGACCGACAGCGGCCCGGAAACGGTGACGTGCGCCGTGCCCGACGACAAATCGAGCCTGCGGATCTCGACGGCCTGGCCGCGCAGGCTTTTCAGTTGCGTGCCGATCAGGGCCAGGCCGTTCTTCAGCGTCGCCTTGCCACTGGCGTCGAGCGGCGGCAGGACGCGGCCCCCGATCGCATCGGGGTCGATCTCCAGATCGCCGAAGCTGCCGATATAGTCGATATCCCTGCCGTTCGGCTGCAGCTGGCCCGCCGCCTTGCCGGCGCTGAACAGTTGCACCGGATCGGTGTCGTCGGCCGGATCGGTCTGGCCGGACAGGCCCTCGGCCGTGAGCGAAATGCGTCGCGGCAGCGGCCATGAGAGCTTGACGTTGGCCTTAAGATCATCCCAGTCGATCCACAGCGGCACCATGCCCGGAACCGAGGTCCTGAGCGGACCGCGCAGGTCCGCGACCGGCGACAGCGGCTGGATGATCTGGGCGACGGCGTTGAAGGAGCCGGCAGAGGCGGCAAGGTTCTTGGCGTCGTCCTCATAAGCAAGATTGTCGCAGGAGACGGCGAAGCTCAGGGGATAACCGCTGACCTGGAGATTGGCGCAGCCGGCCTCGATGCCACTCTTGTTGAGCGTGGCGATCGCCTTGTCGGCTTCGCTCCGGACCCTGTCGGCGAGATAGAACCAGCCGCCGCTGTAGATGGCGAACAGCGCGATGACAAACGCTGCAAGCCAGAACAGGCGGCGGCGATGCTTCGGCTGGCGTTCGTCAGTGGACGTCATGCTGCGGTTCTCGTTCACGCATGGGGGCTGTGGGCGGGCTGTCGATTCTGGCAACGACAATAGGTAGACAGAGATGGACGGAAAAAACACCGATTCCGGTGTGGTGTTGCCATTCTTACGCAATCAGGCACGGCGATATGGGCGATTTTTGGGTGTTTGGCTATGGTTCGTTGATATGGCGGCCGGGGTTCGCGCATGTCGAGACAAGGCGGGCGCGCCTGCATGGCTATCGTCGCGCGCTGTGCGTCTATTCCTTCGTGCATCGCGGCACGCGGGAACGTCCGGGGCTGGTGCTCGGCCTTGACCGCGGGGGTTCCTGCGTCGGGCTGGCTTTCCGGGTGCCGGGCGAGTTGCGGGACGAGGTCATCGCCTATCTGCGTGAGCGCGAGCTGGTCACCAATGTCTATCTCGAGCGCATGCTCAATGTCCGCCTTGACGGCGGCGGCACGGTCGAGGCCGTGGCCTATATCGTCGACCGCAATCATGAGCAGTATGCCGGTGCGCTCGATGCGGCCCACGCCGCTGATGTGGTGCGCGGCGCTGTCGGCCAATCCGGCAATAATGAGGATTATGTGTCGAGCACGCTGGACCATCTCCGGGCGCTCGGCATCCGCGATCACTGGTTGGAAGACGTGGCCAGGCGGATCGCGCCTTTGTGAAGCGCTGGCTTGCGGAAAAATCCGGCGAGGTCTTTGACCTCGATGCGGCGAGACCTAGGTTAGGCTCCGACTCTCAACGGGCGATAGCCGCCCAATCCCACCAACACGGAGATCAGCCTTGCAGAAACGCCGTCTCGGTCGCACCGACCTTTCCATCGCGCCGCTGGTTCTGGGCGGCAATGTCTTCGGCTGGACCGCCGACGAGAAGACGTCGTTCGACCTGCTCGACCGCTTCGTCGGCGCCGGCCTGAACGCGGTCGACACAGCGGATGCCTATTCGCGCTGGGTGCCCGGCCACGAGGGCGGCGAATCGGAAACCATCATCGGCAAATGGATGAAGGACCGCGGCAACCGCGATAAGGTCGTGATGATCACCAAAGTGGGCTCGGACATGGGGCAGGGCCACAAGGACCTGTCCGCCGCTTACATCGAAAAGGCCGTCGATGCATCGCTGAAGCGGCTTCAGACCGAGTTCATCGATCTTTATCTGTCGCACTGGCCGGATCCAACCACGCCCTATGAGGAAACCCTCGGCGCCTATGAAAAGCTCCTCGCCAAGGGCAAGATCCGGTATGCCGGCTGCTCGAATCTCGACGCCGGCCAGTTGCGCGCCGCGCTCGACGTGGCAAGCCTGCGCAGCCTGCCGCGCTATGAAGTGCTGCAGCCGGAATACAATCTCTACGACCGCTCGTCGTTCGATGGCCCGCTGCGCGATCTCTGCATGGCGGAGGACATCGGCGTGATCACCTATTTCAGCCTGGCCAAGGGTTTCTTGAGTGGCAAATACCGCAGCGAGGCCGATCTCGGTCAAAGCCCGCGCGGCGGCGGCGTGAAAGATTACCTCAATGCGCGCGGTATGCGCATCCTCGCGGCACTCGACGCGGTGTCCGCCAGGCATTCGGCCAAACAGGCGGAAGTGGCGCTTGCCTGGGTCATTGCCCGGCCGGGCGTCACCGCGCCTATCGCCAGCGCCACCAAGCCTGAACAGATGGACAGCCTGATCAAGGCGGTGTCGCTGGAGCTGAGCGCCGACGACATGGCCGAGCTCGACAAGGCGAGCGGCTGAGCCGTCAGCAGCGCGCACGATCGTCCAAGACGGTCGCCCCGACCTTGACATACCGTCATTGACGCTTGGCAAGACAGGAGGCGCGGATGGCAGGCCCGCTTTTTTCGCAGCCGGATATGTGGCGTCAGCTCGTTGCGCTGATGCTTGCCGCCACGGCCGTCATGGGCAGCCCAGGACCGGCGACGATAAGCGTCACCGCCGTCGGCGCGGCGTTCGGCCTTCGCCGTTCCCTGAGCTACGCCTTGGGGGTCATCCTGGGCACGATCACCGTGCTTCTGGTCGTGGCAAGCGGGGTGAGCGCCATGCTTGCCGCGATGCCGCGGCTCGCGCCGCTGCTTGTCGCGGCGTCGGCTGCCTATATCCTCCATCTCGCGTTCAAGATTGCCAGCGCGCCGCCCCTGGCGGCGGATGCCGGCGAGGCCGCGCGACCGACATTCACCGGCGGGTTCCTGCTGGCGGTGGCCAACCCGAAGGCTTATGTGGCCATCGCCGCGGTGTTCGCCGGCGCGTCCGCGGATTCGGGCGCCGGCGCCATCGGCACCGGGCCGAAGCTGACCGCTCTCGCATTCATGATCGTCGCCATCCATGCCGTGTGGCTGCTTGCGGGCGCTGCTTTCGCGCGCTTTCTTCGCAGGCCGGTGGCTTCGCGCATCATCAATCTGGTCTTTGCCGCGACGCTGGTGCTGACGACCGCACTGGCTGTGTTCGCTTGAACGTTGCGCGAGCCGCCATCGGCGCGCCGAAGGCCGCACTTCAGGCTTTGGCGCCGAGTTCCCGCAGCCGCTTGACCGCCGTCGGCGGCAAGGCGGGCGGATTGGGTGCACGGGACGCGTCGATGAGGAACTGGTCGCAGGCGGTTTCGGTTTCGCCGATCAGCCGCCGCATGAATTCCTCCTTGTCCAGGCCCGGCGGGATCGGCGGCAGGAAGCGCGCCTTGATGGTGCCGGGATAGCGCAGGAACTTGCGGCGCGGCCAATAGAGGCCGGCAACATGGGCGACCGGCACCACGGGAATGCCGAGCTGCGCATAGATTTCGACGATGCCGTATTTGTAGGCGGGTTCGTCGCCGGGCGCGCGGCGGGTGCCTTCGGGATAGATGATGAGCTGCCGCGGGTTGCGCGCGATTTCTTCCTTGGTCGCCGCAACCACCGCCTTCAGCGCCTTGGAGCGGCTGCCGCGGTCGACCGGGATCATGCGCATTTTCAGGATGTACCAGCCGAAGAACGGAATCCAGGTCAGCTCGCGCTTCAGAATGTAGAGTGGATCCTGGAGATAGGGGAAGAAGGCGATCGCGTCCCAGAAGGACTGGTGCTTGGGCGCCAGGATGAAGGAACCTTCGGGCAGATTTTCCAGCCCGGTGATGTCGCTCTTGGTCCCGGCGATCTTGTCGTAGAGCCACATCGAGGTGCGCGACCAGAATTTCGGCACGAACCAGGCGCGATGGCGCGGCGACAGGAAATAATAGGGAGTCCAGAGGATCATCTGGACGATCAGATTGACGTAGAAGACGAAATTGAACGCCAGCGATCGGACTTGGAGCATTGGGGGAGGCCCGGTAAGGAGGTGTGCGTTGGTTACACCAAGCGGGCGCAAAAAGGAAATGGTCGAAGATGCCCACGAACGGCGCCGAAAGACGTTTCGGCTTCGCCCACGGCCCAGCCGCGCTACATCAGCCGCGCCAGTCTTTCTTTCAGGCGCGGGGCGGCGAAGTCAAGAAATGCGCGCAGCTTGACCGGCAGCAAGCCGTGGCCTGCGTGCACCAGGCTTACCGGCCAGGGTTCCGGTTCGAACTCCCGCAGCAGCACGCACAGCGCGCCTGACCGCACCGCCGCGTCGACCTGGTAGGACAGCACCCTCGTCAGCCCGACGCCGGCGAGCGCGGCATCGATCGCAGCTTCGGCGGTGTTGACCTGAAGCCGCGAGCGGACCCGAATCGGCATCTCGGCCTTCCCGACGGTGAAGCTCCATGTCGAGAGCGCGCCCGGCCCTTCGAAGGTAATGCAGCTGTGGGACTCGAGGTCCGCAAGCGCCGTCGGGGCGCCGCGTTCGGCCAGATAGCCGGGGCTCGCGCAAACGACACGGCGGATCGTACCGATCCGCATGGCGACAAAACTGGAGTCGGGAAGCCGGCCGATGCGGATGGCGAGGTCGAAATGGTCCTCGACCAACCGGGTTATGCGGTCGGCCAGGGTCAGGCGGATGTCTACGTCGGGATAGGCGGCGAGGAAGCCGGTCACGACCGGCAGCACATGCAGGCGGCCGAAGACGACCGGCGCGGTGATGGCCAGTTCGCCCGTCGGGGCGCTGTATTCGCCGGCCGCCATGCGCTCGGCCTCGCCGACCTCGCCCAGGATGCGACGGCAGGCGGCAAGATAGGCCTGGCCCGCATCGGTCAGCGTCAGCCGGCGCGTCGAGCGGTTCAGAAGGCGGGTCTTGAGATGCCGTTCCAGGTCGGAAACCTTGCGGCTGACCGTCGCCAGCGGAATGCGAAAACGGCGCGCGGCGGCAGACAGGCTGCCGGCCTCCGCCGCGGCGACAAAGAGCGACATGGCTTCGAGCCGGTCCATCGATTCTTCCGGAAATTGGAAGGATAGATTACAAATATGGCATCTACATCTGTCTGATGGAAGCCTCCATATTGGCCGTGACGCAGACGACCCGGGTCAAGAAGGAATTGTCATGTCGCAAGAGCGCCCGCCGCTGCCGCCATTCACCGCGGAAACCGCCGCGCAGAAGGCGCGCATGGCCGAGGATGCCTGGAACTCGCGCGATCCAGCCCGTGTCGCGCTTGCCTATACGGTAGACAGCCGCTGGCGCAATCGCGCCGAGTTCCTGCAAGGCCGCGATGCCATCCAGGCTTTCCTGACGCGCAAATGGAGCCGGGAACTCGACTACCGGCTGATCAAGGAGGTCTGGGCTTTCCATGGCAACCGTATCGCGGTGCGTTTCGCCTATGAGTGGCATGACGACAGCGGCTCGTGGTTCCGCAGCTATGGCAACGAGAACTGGGAATTCGACGAACATGGGCTGATGCGGCTGCGCATCGCCAGCATCAACGACCTGCCGATCGGCGCTGCCGACCGTAAATATCACTGGCCGCTCGGCCGACGGCCGGACGACCATCCGTCGCTGTCTGAACTCGGGCTTTAACCTCTCCGGGTAAGAAAGGCTATCGATGGACGCGCATGCTTTTACCAGCGACGTCGCTTTCACGCCGACCGTCAAGGCGATCCAGGCCCGCAAGGGCTCTCGCCAGGCCTTTTCCCGGGTCGAGGAACGCGGTGGCTGGCAGTCGGTGATTACATCGGACCTTGCGGCCTTCATCGAGATGCAGACCAGCGTCTTCCTGTCGACGGCCAACGGTGTTGGCCAGCCCTATATCCAGCATCGCGGCGGGCCGGCCGGCTTCCTCAAGGTGCTCGATGAAAAGACGATCGGCTTCGCCGATTTCGCCGGCAACAGACAGTTCATCACCCAGGGCAATCTCGCCGACAATCCGCAGGCCTTCCTGTTCCTCATCGACTATGCCCATCGCCGGCGCGTCAAGATCTGGGGCAGCGCGCGCGTGGTGGAAGGCGACGCCGAGTTGATGGCGAGGCTGATGCCGCGGGATTATGCGGCACGGCCCGAACAGGTCATCCTGTTCACCGTAGCGACCTGGGATGCCAATTGTCCGCAGCACATTCCGCAGCGTTTCGAGGCCGCCGATGTGGCGGCGGCGCTGGCCGAACGGGACAGGCGGATCGAACGGCTCGAACAGGAAGTCGCTCGCCTGCGGCAGGCGCCGGGATCCGTCGTCACCAAATGACGAGCAGGTTCAGCTGCCGGCGGCGATCTCGGCCAACGCGATGCCGTCCGGCGTCGGCTTCACCGGAACGATGCCGCGCGCCAATGCGAGCAGATATTTATTGTATTCGGTGAACAGCACGCGCAGCGCCCGCGGCTTGGTCAGCCAGCCGCCATTGTCGAGATTGCTGTTGACCACCGGATAGGGTTCGAGCTTGGCCTTGTGCAGCAGCCGGCCCATTTCCAGCAGGCTGCGCGGCATGTGGTAATTGTTGGTGACGAGGATCACCGTGCCGTAGGCATGGCTCTCGACCCATTTGGCGCTTTCCTCGGCATTGCCGATCGTGTCGAGCGCGGCGCGGTCGATGTCGACGCAGCAGGAAAACAGCCTGATGTCACCGCCGGTCGCGGCCTGAAGCTGACGCCGGCTGGCGGAGGGATGCACACCGCTGATCAAAAGCCGCGCGCCCTTGCCGGACGCCAGCAGTTCCATCGCCGCATCGAGGCGCGATTGGCCGCCGGTCAACACGATGATCGCGTCGGCCTTGGCCGGGTTGGCAGGGGTGGTCAGATGGCTGACGGTGTTGGCGAACCAGCCGAAGCCGCCGGCAAACAGGGCGACCAGGGCAAGCAAGGCGAAAGAAGAAACGCGCAGCACGGCCGAAACCCGGCCGCGTCCATGCGGACGCGCCGCCAACGCCGGCATCGGTCCAACGGTACTGGTCGAGTCCCGCACCTCCATCATGACATGGTTAATCCCGAAATGCGGCCTTTGGTAGGTAAAAATCGCAATTTGCGTTACGGCGGTTCTTCATGCGTGATCGATCCTGGTCATTCGACGTCGTCATGCTTCAGGCTGGCGCACGTCGATGTCGCTGAGATAGGCGACGACGGTGGCGTGCGAGGTTGCAGCCGTCAGCGCGCCGATGACCAGCACCATCAGCACGACACCGAGATAGCCGGCCGAGCCGATGGCGAAGTTGCCGAATAGCGCAGTCGCCTGGTCGGCCTGCGGGGTCGCCATGTTGCGCGAGGACCACCAGGAAAAGACGATGAAGACGGCGACCGCGGCGGCTCCGCCGGCGGCCGCGCCCTTCATGCCGGTGATCAGGAAATGGCGACGGAACTCGCGGGCGATGAAACGCGCTTCGGCGCCGACGAAATGCAGCACCTCGATGATGTGGCCGTTGCCGGCCATGGCGCCGCGCGTGGCGAACACCACGGTCAGCACCGTCGCCGAGAGCATCAGCGCCAGCACCGCGATACCGATGGTCACCGTGGTGCGGGCCATGGCCACCAGCCGGTCCACCCAGGTGCGGTGATCGTCAAGCGATGCGCTCGGCAGCTTCGGCGTGATCGCGGCGCGCATGGCGGCGAAATCGGGCGGGTTGCTCTCGTCGATGGTGACGATGATCAGCCGCGGCACCGGCAGTTCGTCGATGTTGAGGCCCGAACCCAGCCACGGCTCCAGCAATCTGGCGGTGGCGTCGCGGTCGATGATCCTGGTCGCCTTCACGCCGGGGAATTCGCCGGCGATCTGCGAGGCCTGGGCAAGGGCTGCCTCCATGTCGAGGCCGTCGACCGGCTTGATCTGGATCGTCGCCTCGCGCGAGATCTGGTTTTCCCAGACCGAGGCGGTGTCGCGCACCAGGGTAACCGCGCCGAAGGTCAGGCAGGACAGGAAGGTCATGATGGCGATGACCAGCACCAGGGCGCGGCCGGCGATGTTCTGCGCCGGCACGATGGGCGCCATCTTGCGCTGGACGCGCGGCCTTGGCGCGGCCGCTTCGTCGGCCTGTGCGTCGAGGTGTTCGGCGGAAAGCTCAGTCATAGATATCAAGCCTCCCGCCGGCCAGGATCATGCGGCGCGCATCGACCTGCTCCATCAGGCCGAGATCGTGGGTCGCGATCACCACGGCGGTGCCCAGGCGGTTGAGTTCGATGAAAAGCCTGAGCAGGCGTCGCGCCAGCGGCGGATCGACATTGCCGGTCGGCTCGTCGGCCAGCAGGATCTCCGGCTGCTCGATCAGGGCGCGGGCGATCGCGGCCCGCTGCTTCTCGCCGCCCGACAGGACCGGCGGCAGCACATGCATGCGTTCGCCGAGCCCGACCCATTTCAACAGCTCGGTGACGTCGGTGCGATAGCTCGCTTCCTCGCGCCCGCGCACGCGCAAGGGCAACGCGACATTCTCATAGGTGGTCATGTGGTCGAGCAGGCGGAAATCCTGGAACACCACGCCGATACGGCGCCTGAGATGCGGCAGTTCGGCGCGCGAGATGCGGGAGCGGTCCTTGCCGAAGATGGTGATCAGCCCACGCGTCGGCTTCAGCGACATGAAGAGAAGCCGCAGCAACGTCGTCTTGCCGGCGCCCGAAGGCCCGCTCAGGAACTGGAACGAGCGCTCCGGTATGTGCAGGGAAATGTCGCGGAGGATTTCCGGACCCATGCCATAGCGGAGGCCGACATTTTCGAAGCGAATCACTTTCGGCGACCTGAAATTCCTAGAGCGTGATGCCGAAAAGTGTGAGGCGGTTTTCGGGCGACATCATGCTCTATCACTCTAATTCGGAGGCGGATTCAGATTTCAGGTCGATTTGACCTGAAATCGGAATCCGTCGGCGGCAAGCCGGCCTGTTCTGGGAAAAGACCATCGGCCGGCATGGTTAACCGGCGGTTAATTAGCGGGTTGTTTCGGCTCGTCACAAGGGCTCCGGTGGGGGAAGCGTTAACCATTTGCCTTTACGCAAAAGAAACGAAAAGCGAACGTGCTGCAATGCTGGGGCCATGATGGCTGAGGATCGAACCGCGCGCCCGGTTTCCGGCGAAATCATGACCGACCCGCCGGCAAATGCCGCGCCGGAGCGTATCCTGCGCGCTGGCGCGGCGGATATCGTCGATGCCGACTATGTGGTGGTGCCGCGGGCCATGCCCCATGCCGAAGCCATTTCACCGCGGCGCGTGATGTCCATGCCATCCCTCGAAGGCATGGACATGCTGCGCAAGCCCGAGCCGCCGCCGGTGCGGCCGCCGGCGCCGCGCGGCGGTCCGATCTTCTGGATCGCCGGTGTCGGCGCCGCCTTTGCCGTCTTCTGGATCTCCGGCGGGCATGCACTGGTGCGCCAGGCGCCGCCCGCCGCGGGCGGACCGGCCTCGGCGTTGAGCATTTCAGGGGTGACGTCACGCGTGGACGCGTCTGGGGCGAACCCCGTGCTGTTCGTCGACGGCGAGGCCGCCAATGACGGTGCAAGTCCGGCGACGCTGCCGCCTCTCGAGATCCGCGTCACCGGCAATGATGGGCGCACAACGCGCTATACTTTGGGGACATCCAGCCGCTCATTGGCGCCAAGTGAAAGATTCGGCTTTGCCAGCCGGCTAGACGTCCCTAGAAACGGCGTAAGGACGGTGTCGGTCACCTTCGCGGAATAGCATGTGCGACAGGTGAGGCCGGCCCGCAAACGGCTGATGTCAGCGCTTCCGGTGCGCGAAGGCCTTTGAAAATCTTGAAGGGACGAAGAATGCCAGTTGTGCGCGGCAAGGACATCGAGGTCCTGTTTTCGGCGTCGGCCATCGCCCGACGCAATCTCGAACTCGCCAAGGAGATCGCCGGGCACGACTATCACGATCTTCTGGTGATCTCGGTGCTGAAGGGCTCGTTCATCTTCGCCGCAGACCTTATCCGCGCCATGCATGATGTCGGCCTGTCGCCGGAGGTCGAGTTCATCTTCATCTCCAGCTACGGCGCCGGCACCACAAGCGGCGAGGTGAGGGTGCTGCGCGACATCGACAACGAGGTCGCCGGCCGCGACGTGCTTCTGATCGACGACATTCTGGAGTCGGGCAAGACGCTGAGCTTCACCCGCGACCTGATGCTGTCACGCGGCGCCAGAAGCTGCGCCATCGCGGTGCTGCTCGACAAGCGCATGCGTCGCCAGACCACCCTCAATGCCGATTATGTCGGCTTCGACTGCCCCGACTATTTCGTCGTCGGCTACGGCATGGATGTCGCGCACGCCTTTCGCGAACTGCCGTTCGTCGGCGTCGTCAAAGGCGATGCGTGAGGCAGCGGCAAATACTGAAAAAGGCCTTAACGGCTTCAAGAAAATAACCCATGCCGGAGCGCCGGGCCCTTCAGAAAAAGTCAACGTTTGCTCGCCAAACATGCCGGCCATGGCAAAGCTTCTGATCGTTGAGGACGATGAGTCCGTCCGCACCCTCGCAGCCCGGGCGCTCGAACGCGCCGGGCACGCAATCGACATCGCCGCCGACGGCGCGCAAGGGCTGGCGCTGATACGCGCCGCGAAGGGCGCCTATGATCTCGTCGTCTCCGACATCCGCATGCCCGAGATGGACGGCATCGAGATGGCGATTGCAGCTTCGGCATTTTTCCCGTCGATGAAGATACTGCTGATGACCGGCTATGCCGATCAGCGCGAGCGCGCCGAGGAGTTGAACGGCATCATCCTCGACGTCGTGCAGAAGCCGTTCACGCTGGCCGAAATCCGTTCACGCGTCGAACGGGCGCTGAGCATTTTCGCCTGATCAGGCGGGATCGGCAGCGACGAGTACCGGGAGCTTGCGCCGTCCGGTGTTGAGCGCAAGCAGGCCGGCGCCGATGATAAGGGCGGCGCCGATCACGGTCGTCGACCGCGGCACTTCGGCGAAGAACAGAAAACCCCACAGCGGCGACCACAGGATGCCGGTGTATTCGAAGGTGGCGACGCGGTTTGCCGGCGCCATCCGGTAGGCCTGCGACAGCAAGATCATGCCGGCGGAGGCGACGAAGCCGCAGGCGGCCATCTTGAGGAAATCCGGCAGCGTCGGCCACAGCCAGGGCCGCACCAGGAATTCCAGGCTGGGATGGGCGGCATGATTGATGCCGGCAAGCCAGAACAGGCTTGCGACCAGTGCGGCGCCGGCGAGATAGGCACCGTTCTGGTAGAAAGCCATCACGGTCGAAGATTCGGTGTCGCCGATCTTACGCGCCATCAGTTGCGAGAAGCCGTAGAGCACCGCGGAGCCCAGCGACAGCAGCGCCGCCCAGTCGAACAGTCCCGCACCCGGGCGCAGCATCACGACGACGCCAAGCAGCCCGATCAACACGGTCGCCAGCGTCTGCCAGGAGACCCGTTCGCCAAGATAGGGCCCGGCCAGCACCATGATGCAGAGCGGGGCCATGAAATAGAGCGCCACGGCATCGGCCAGGGGCAAGGCGGCGATGGCGAGGTAGTACATGGTGTAGGAGGTGAACTGAATGAAGGCGCGCATGGTCAGCATGCCGAACCGCCGCGACAGGATCGCACGCAGCCCGACATCGGCATGGACGAGCACGATCAGGATCGGCAGGGCGACGACCGCGCGGATGGCCATCACCTCGGTCACGGGGTAGCCGCCCGACACCGCCTTGACCAGCGGGTCCTGCAACGAGAAGACCAACACGCCCAGGCACAGGCTCAGCATGCCGAGCACCATCCGATTGCGCATAAGGATCCCAAGCTCCCGTACCAGGACGCAAGCAAGCTTGCAGCAAGCTAAAAAGAACCCGCCACCGTTTCGGGCAGCGGGCATGAGTGAGGACTGTTGATTGGTCCGTGGCCGAATCCTCAGCCACATATCCAATGGGTGAACCAACTATCATCCCGTGTTTGACATGTTGCAAACGAATTGGAATGATACCAGCAATCAAAATTCCTTATGGCGGACGGGATGCGGCCCACTCTCGACAGCGATCTCCTGCGCACCTTCGTGGCCATTGTCGAAGCAGGCAATTTCACCAAGGCGGCCGAGCAGGCCGGTCGCACCCAATCGGCGGTTTCGATGCAGATGAAGAAGCTCGAAAGCGTCATCGGCGACAGCCTGTTCGAGCGTGGGTCGCGCGGCGTGGCGCTGACGCGGCGCGGCGGCGATCTGATCGTCAATGCCCGCCGCATCGTCTCGCTGCTCGACGAGACGGCAGCGTCGATGGCGGCGGCGCCGCTCGGCGGGCCGGTGCGGATCGGCATTCCGGAGGAATATGGCCATGCCATCCTGTCGCGCGCGCTCGGCGCATTCTCAAAGCGTCACACCAAGGTCGAGGTCACCGTGCGCTATGCCCATTCGGGGGCGCAGATAGCGGCGCTTGCCGCCGGCGAGCTCGATCTTTGCGTGGTGTTCGAATGGCAGGATCCTTCAGGCGGCGAAGTGCTGATGCACGATCCGACGGTGTGGGTGACATCGATCCTGCATAACATGCATGAGGAGCGTCCGGTGCCGATCGCGCTCTACAACCGGGCCGGCTGGTGCAAGGATTTCGCCATCAAATCGCTCGAGCAGCGCGGGCTCGGCTATCGTGTCGCCTACACCAGCGACACGACCGGCGGCCTGAAGCTTGCCGTCACCTCGGGACTGGCGATCGCACCGATTTCGCGCAGCAACATTCCGGACGGCTGCCGCGAGTTGACGTCCGCCGACGGTTTCGGCGACATCGATTCCTCGAATGTGGTGATGCATCGCAACCCGAATGCGTCGGGCGAGGCGATCGACGGCATGCAAGAGGCGATCCGCGAGGCGTTCGTCAACAGGCAGACTCAGCCGGCCGCATCCTCGTAGAAATGCAGCCGGTTGCCGAACGGATCGGCAACCGACACCTCGCGGGTCTTCCACGGCGTCTTTTCCAGGCCCGGCCTGGCGAAACGGTATGCTTTGCCGATCAGCTCGCGATGCAGGGCGGCGATGTCCTCGACCTTGATGCGCATGGCGATGCCGGGCGCGCCGTCGCCATGGTGTTCGCTCAGATGCAGGATGCAGCCGTCACGGCCGACCGCCATGTAAAGCGGCGCGTTGTCGTCAAAGCGGTGCTCCCACAGCACCTGGAAGCCGAGGAAGCCGACGTAAAACTCGTGGGCCTTGGCAATGTCGAAGATGCGCAGGATGGGCGTCACTGTGCCGAGTTTGGGCATGATGTTGCAGCCGCTCCCAGCGGATGCCGCGGCGGCGATCCCTATTTCAGTTCCAGCAGCCGTTCCAGATAGCTGCGCTCGATATCGGGGCTGAGCGCATTGCCGAGCCGCTTGCGGATCGCTTCCAGGATCTGGCGGGCGCGCTGCACGTCGATCTCGTCCGGCACCTTCACCGAATCGCCGAAATCGGGACCCTGGCTGGCACGCGGCCGGCCGAGCGGATCGCGATCGGCGTTCTGCTGGCGACCGCCTTCCTGGCTGCCGCCTTCGTCGCCCTGCATCGCCTGCATCTGCTTCATCATGTCCTTGGCGCCCTTGCGCAGCGCCTCCAGCGCGCGCCCCTGGTGGCCAACGGCCTGATCACCTTCACCATCGCCCAGGGCCTGCTCGGCATTGCCCATTGATTTGCCGGCCTCGCCAAAGCCTTCATTGGGCTCCATGCCCATGCCCTCGAGCCCCTTCTTCAACTGCTCAAGGTCGTTCTTCAGCTGGCCTTGGCCTTCCTGCAACTGCTTCAGCGCATCGGCGAATTCCTGCGGCGTCATCGGCTTTTGCCCGGCGAGCGGATCGCGGTTCTCGCCTGCGCCCGGTCTGTCCTGATCCTCGCCGCCGCCTTCGCCGAGCTGTTCATCGCGGTTCTGGCCGCGCTGGCGCTCGCCGCGTTGCATCTGGTCCATGCGGAAGGTATCGTTCATCATCTCCTGCTGGCGCCGCAGGATGTCGCCGAGCTTGTCCATCTGCTGGCGCATCTGGCTGTCCTGCTGGCCACCCTGCTGCTGGCGGCCTGCCTGGAGGTTGTTCATCATGTCCTGCAGCTGCGACAGTAATTGCTGCGCCTTGTCGCGATCGCCGGACTTCGCCAGGTTCTCGATCTGGTCCATCATGCGATCGATGTCGCTCTGGCGCAGTTCCTGGCCGTTCTGCTGCATCTGCGGGGCGTTGGGATTCTGCTTGGCGCGCTCGGCGAATTCCTGCAGGAACTGGTTCATCGCCTCGCGCAGTTCCTTCATCGCCTTTTCGATCTCCGCGTCGCTGGCGCCGTTCTTGATAGCGTCCTGCAAAGCCTGCTGCGCCTGGCGCAGCCGCTTCTCGGCAGCCGAGAGATTGCCCTCCTCGATGCCGAGTGCGATTTCCCAGAGATAGGAGACCTCGTTGCGCAACTGGTCGTCGCTGTCGGCCATCTTCAACCGGCTGCGCGCGCTCATGATTGCGAGGTAGTGGGACATGTTGTCGAACGTGTCCTCGGGCCGCAGCGTGATCGCATCCATCAGGTCGAGCACGCGCGGCTTGGCGTTGGCGTCGAGCGCCAGCAGGCGGCGCTGCTCGATAACGGCACGCGCCAGCGGATTGGAGAACGGCCGCTCCGGCATCACCAATGTCTTGGTTTCGCTGCTCGCCGTATGCCCGGCATCGTCGGTGGCGACCAGCGTCAACTTGATCTCGGCGCCAGCCCAGACGTGCTCGGTCAGGTCCTTCGAGGTCCTGGCGGCATTCGCCTTGCCGCCACGGCGCGGCAGCGTCAGCGGCATGTCAGGCGGACCGTAGAGCGGACGTGCATCGGGCGCCTGCGGATCGGCGAGCGCGAACACGGCCTTGGCGTTGGCGGCGCCATAATCGTCGTCGATCTGGTAGTTGAGCTCGAAAGCGCCGTTGACAGCGCGCTTCGGCTCGCCGACGAAACGGATCTGCGGCGGCTTGTCCGGGATCACCGCGAAGGCCCAACGGCCGAGTTCGTCCTCGCCCGACTTCAGCGTTAGGGTGCCATCGCTCGTCAGCTTGCCGATGAACTGGCGCACTTTGGACTGCGCTGCCGGGCTTGCCGCCGGCTTGGCCGCGGCCGCCTGCGGGTCGGCGGGATCGATGGCGCGGGCATTGCCGTTCTTGTCGGCATAGGCAAGCGTCTCCTCGCCCGAGCCGCCGGTGACGCGCAGCGAAACATCGCTGCCTTCGGGAACGTGGAAAGCCGGCGCCGCCTGGTTGGCATCTGCGGTCAGGAAGATCGGCGGCTTGCCGGTATAGGCGGGCGGCGTCACCCATGCATCGATGCGCGGCGGCACGGCGTCATGCGCGTCCTGGGCGCGGAACGCGTCGGCTATCCGGCCACCGGTCGGTCCGAAGGAAAAAGCGAAGGCGGTGACGAGCAGAAGCGCCGCCACGGCACGCAACCCCCAGGGATCGCGTTCCGGCACGCGCGTGCGCGGCACGTCGGCGCCGAGGCTGTCGAGCCTGTCGGCCATGCGCTTCTGGTGCTCGCGCCACAGAGCCTGCGAGAAGCTGCTTTCGCGACCACTCGGCCGGTCCGTCTGGGTCTGGACGGGGTGGTGCAGCAAATGGTTGGCCGCCTCGATGCGGCGGTCGATCTCGGCGCCGCCCGGCATGCGGAAAAAGCGTAGCGGGTAGAGCGCGGCCAGTGTCGCGACGCCGAAGGCGGCGACCAGCCCGATGCGCGCGGCATCGGGCAGGCGCGGGAAAAGCCCTAGCCAGGAAATGCTGAGAAACAGGCTGGCGACGACGAGAAGCGGCAGCAGGAGCGGCCAGCCCCGTTCGACCATCATCGACACCCGCGTCGCCAGCCGGCTGAGCGCCAGGCGCCCGGCGAGACCGCGATCGCTGCTGAAGATCGGTCGTTCCGTCATCGGCCCTTCCACGGGAGCGGGCGGGATGGCCCGAACCTCACGACTCGAAGAATACCCAGCAAACGCGGCGAAGGCGAGGCAGTTCCTGAAAAACGTGAAGGAGAGAAAGGCGCAGCGATCAGAATTTCGCCGGGTTTGCGTTCGCGCCGCAGACCAGGACGGCGAGCCGTTCGCCGGGTGCCGGCGCATAGCGGCCGGACAGGATGGCGCCGAACGCCGCGGCGCCACCGGGTTCCGAGATGATCCGCACCCGGTCCCACAGCGCCTTCTGGGCGACGACGATCTCGTCGTCGCTGACCAGGATGGAGCGTTCCACGAAGGCCTCGGCGATCGGGAACATCATCTCGCCGACGCGTTTGGGCGCCAGGGAATCGGCGGCGATGCCCTCGGCCGGCGCATCGACCGGATGGCCGGCCTCGAGGGCGCGATAGAGTGTCGGCGCGCCCTCGGGTTCTACGGCGACGATGCGGATACGGCCGGCGAACCAGGCGGCGATGCCGCCGATCAGGCCGCCGCCGCCCACGGCGACCAGCAAAGTGTCGATCTGAGGCAGGTCGTTCTCGATTTCCAGCCCGAGCGTGCCTTGCCCGATAAGCGTTTCCTCCTGGTTGAAAGCGTGGATCTGCAAGGCGCCGGTTTGCTCGGCGAAACGTTCGCTGGCGGCTAGCGCCTCGGCATAGCGGGCGCCGCCGACGACCAGCTCGGCACCGTAGCTGCGAATGCGCTCCAGCTTGGCCGGCGGGCTCACTTCCGGGACGAAGATGGTCGCCCTATGGCCGAGCCGCATGGCGGCATACGCCACCGCCGCTCCATGATTGCCGCCCGAGGCGGCGACGACACCGGCCTCGGGGACCTGCCGCTCGAGAAGATTGGTGAACGCGCCGCGCGCCTTGAACGAACCGGAATGCTGCAGGCATTCGAGTTTGAGGTCGACCGCCAGCGGCGGCCGGTCGAAATCGGCCATGTCGACGCGCAGCACCGGCGTCTGGCGCACATAGGGGCGGATGCGCGGTTCCATCGCCGCGATGCGTTCGCGCGTTATGGTGCTGCCGTCGGTCATGGCCATCTCCTCGGGATTGACAGCAATTAGTAACTTGGCAAAATGCCTAAATGCAAGAGGTTGACGTGTTCAAGGCGATTGCCAACGAACGAAGGCTGCGGATCCTCGACTGGCTGAAGGATCCGCGCGCGCATTTCCCGGCCCAGGCGGATGGCGATCTGGTCGAGGACGGCGTCTGTGCGCTGCTGATCGCTGAAAAGCTCGGCATTACGCAGGCGACGCTCAGCGAGCACATGCGTGTGCTCACGCAGGCAGGGCTGTTACGGACCAAGCGCACCAAGCAATGGACCTTCTATCGCCGCGACGAGGGCAGGATCGCCGAGGCGAGAGCGCTGATCCAGAACCGACTGTAGGACCTCCGTCGTTTGGCTTCTATGCAAGCCAGTCGGGGATCGAATCCAGGCCGATCAGTTCGTCATAGGTCTGGCGCGGGCGCACGACGTGGAAACGATCGCCGTCGACCAGCACCTCCGGTACCAGCAGGCGGGTGTTGTAGGTGCCGGCCTGCACCGCGCCATAGGCGCCAGCGGTGGCGATGGCGATCAGGTCGCCGGACTTGAGCTTTGGCAGGTCGCGGTCGAGGCCGAGATAGTCGCCGGTCTCGCAGACCGGGCCGACGATATCGACCGTCATGCGCGGCGCGTCGGCGGGGGGCAGCACCACCGGTCTTATGTCGTGGAAAGCGTCGTAGAGCGTCGGCCGGATCAGGTCGTTCATGGCGGCGTCGACGACGAGGAAATTCTTGGCATCGCCTTCTTTGGCGAAGATCACTTGCGAGACGAGGATACCGGCATTGCCAACGATCAGCCGGCCCGGCTCGAACATCACCTTCAAGCCAAGCTTGGTGACGTGCTTGCGGACGATCTGCGCGTAGGCGTCGGGGAGCGGTGGCGGGTTGTTGTCGACGCGGTAGGGAATGCCGAGACCGCCGCCGAGATCGACATGCTCGATGGCATGGCCGTCGGCGCGCAGCGCGCCGACCAGTTCCACCAAAAGCGCGAAGGCATCGTCGAAGGGTTGCAGCTCGGTGATCTGGCTGCCGATATGGGTGTCGATGCCGGTGACCTTGATGCCCGGCAATTCAGCCGCGCGCGCATAGACCTGACGCGCCTTCTGCCATGGGATGCCGAACTTGTTCTCGGCTTTGCCTGTCGAGATCTTCTTGTGCGTCCTGGCGTCGACATCCGGATTGATGCGCAGCGAGACCGGCGCCACCTTGCCCAGGGCAACGGCGCGCGACGAGAGCAGTTCGAGTTCGGGCTCGGATTCGACGTTGAAGCACAGGATGCCGGCTGCCAGCGCAAAGTCCATCTCACGCGCGGTCTTGCCGACGCCGGAGAACAGGATCTTGCTGGCCGGGATGCCGGCTGCCAGCGCGCGCCGCAACTCGCCTTCCGACACCACGTCGGCTCCGGCGCCGAGCCTGGCCAGGGTTTTGAGCACCGCCTGATTGGAATTCGCCTTCATGGCGTAGCAGACCAGTGCATCGAGCCCGGCAAATGCCTGGACGAAGACGTGGTAGTGCCTGGTCAGCGTGGCCGTCGAATAGCAGTAGAATGGCGTGCCGACGGTTGCGGCGATGTCCGATATCGCCACGTCCTCGGCATGAAGCACGCCGTCGCGGTAGTCGAAATGGTTCACGAGAGTGGTTCCGAAAAGTTGGAGCAGGGTGGGAGCGGGTTTAGCACTCTAAACCGCTCTGACCGGCTCTAGAGCAGCGGGTCGAGAATGAACTTCTTGTCCGCGACCGGTTTTTCCGGTTCCGGCGGCACGGGTTGGTGTGCCTTCTCGGCGTCCTTGCGCGCCTGCACGGCCGCCTCGTAAGGCGTGTCGAGACCGGACCTTCTGCCGCAAGCCGTAACGGCGGCAACCGCCGCAAGCAGCGTCAGTGTCACCAAAATCCTGCTTCCGGTCATCGATCCATCCGTCCGAAACTTTTTTCCGCCGCTGCTTTTAGCCGAGTTCTCGGCGCATTGCACCCTGGATATTGCCGTTGCAATATCGTGGATATTGGCGGTTGCAATATCCGGGATATGGCTGGCCGCAATGTCCGGCATCACGCCTTGGCCAGCCGCTTTTTCCAGTAGCGGATCTGCTTCCTGACTTCCGACGGTGCGGTGCCGCCGAAGGAGGTGCGGCTCTTCACCGAGTTCTGCACGGCCAGCACCGAAAAGATGTCCTTCGTGATGCCGGGGTGGATCGACTGCAAGTCTTCCAGCGCAAGCTTCTCCAGGCTCAGCTTCTTCTCTTCGGCCAGCGCCACCGCCCGTCCCGTGACATGATGCGCTTCCCGGAACGGCAGGCCGAGCGTGCGCACCAGCCAGTCGGCAAGGTCGGTCGCGGTTGCGTGGCCGGAGCCGGCAGCCTTCTTCATCGCCGCCGCGTTCACCGTCATATCGGAGACCATGCCGGTCATCGCCGCCAGCATCAGGTCGAGCGTCTCGGCGGCATCGAACACCGATTCCTTGTCTTCCTGCATGTCCTTGCCATAGGTCAAAGGCATGCCCTTCATCACCGTCAGCAGGCCGACCAGATGGCCGGTGACGCGCCCGGTCTTGCCGCGCACCAGTTCGGCGGCGTCGGGGTTCTTCTTCTGCGGCATGATCGAGGAGCCGGTGGAGAAGCTGTCCGACAGCCTGATGAAGCCGAATTGCGGCGTTGACCAGATGATGATTTCTTCCGCCAGCCGCGACAGATGCGTGGCGCATATGGCCGCCAGTCCCAGGAATTCCAGCGCGAAATCGCGGTCCGAGACGCTGTCCAGCGAATTGCGCATCGGCTCGCGGAAGCCGAGCGCCGTGGCGGTCCGGTGGCGGTCGATCGGAAAGCTGGTGCCGGCAAGGGCGGCCGCACCCAGCGGGCTTTCGTCCATGCGTTCGATGGCGTCGCGCACCCGCGACAGGTCGCGCGAAAACATCTCGACATAGGCCATGCAGTGGTGGCCGAATGTCACCGGCTGCGCCGCCTGCATATGGGTGAAGCCCGGCATCACCGTCGCGGCATGCTGCTCGGCCCGCTCCAGCAACGCACCGACCAGGCCCTTCAAGGCCTCGGCGACGCGAAAGCACTCGTCCTTGACCCAGAGCCGGAGGTCCACTGCAACCTGGTCGTTGCGAGAGCGGGCCGTGTGCAGCCGGCCGGCGGCCGGACCGACCAGCTCGGCGAGGCGGGCCTCGACGTTCATGTGGATGTCTTCCAGCCTTGTCGAGAATTCAAACGTGCCCGCCTCGATCTCTTTCAGGATCGTGTTCAGGCCGTGAGCGATTTTCTCTTGATCGGCCGCCGAAATAATGCCCGTTTGCGCCAGCATCGCGCTATGGGCGATCGAACCTCTGATGTCCTGCGCATAGAGTTTGCGGTCGAACGAGATCGACGCGTTGATTGCTTCCATGATCGCGGCCGGACCCGAGGCAAATCGTCCGCCCCACATCTGGTTGCTGGTCTTCTTGTCGCTCATGGCTATAAAACCCGTGCTCGGAGCAGTTTTGAGAACATGGCAGACGGAAACAGATTTTTCCCGGCCCCGCGCCTGATCCTCGCCGCCCTGGTGGCGGGAGCGCTGGCCGGCGCGGTCGCGGTATATGTCAGCGAGAGCCGGTCTGGCAACAACGCCGCGTCGCAAGTCGCCGTCGGCGACAGCAAGGACGATGTCGCCTGCGCCGCCAAGAGCGAACGCGCCAAGAAGATCGCCGCAGCCGCCACCGGCGAGGTCGCGGCGCTCTTGCCAGCCGATCCGCCGCAATCGATGAAGAGCCTCGCCTTCAACGGCCCGGACGGCAAGCCGATGACCATCGCCGACCATGCCGGCAAGACGGTGCTGCTCAATCTGTGGGCGACATGGTGCGCGCCATGCCGCGCCGAAATGCCGGCGCTGGACGCCTTGCAGAAGGAGAAAGGCAGCGATGCGTTCCAGGTCGTCGCCGTCAATGTCGATGCCGGCGACGACGTGAAGCCGAAGAAGTTCCTCAAGGACACTGGCGTCGAGGCGCTCGGCTATTACAGGGATTCGACGATGGCGCTGTTCAACGAGCTCAAGACGCGCGGTCTGGCGCTCGGCCTGCCCGTCACCTTGCTGATCGACGGCGAAGGCTGCCTGATCGCTCATATGAACGGGCCGGCCGAGTGGTCGGGGCCGGACGCCAAGCGGCTTGTCGAGGCCGCGCTCGGGTCTTGAAGAGGCTGGGACAAGGCTGGGCGCAAGCGCGGCTTGACCACGCAACGGTTCCGCCCAGCCCATCCGCGGCGGCCTGAGCCGACCCGGTCAATTCGTCGAATGCCTGGATCGGCGCCGGCTTGCCGAGATAGTAGTCCAAGCCTCGGCGTCCAGGGACTCACCTTAAGGACATATATGGCGAGCCGTTTGTGCTATCGGCCAGACGAGGCGTTGGTCGGCAGGGGATAGACGCCCTTCAATACTTCGTCGAAGTGATGACTGACCGCCGCATTGCACTCGCAAGCAAGCCACCGCAGGCCGTCGACCTTGCGAACGACGATCCGGGCACGATGGGTCTCAATGAGACCGTGTTCTTTCAGATCGCGTATGACGCGGCTCAAATAGCTCCGGCCGACTCCGAGCATTACGGCGAGCTGTTCTTGTGTCAGCGCCAGATCGGGAGTGCCCGTCCGATCAATGGCGGCCAGCAGCCATTTCGCTGTCCGTTGCTCGATCGAATGCGCGGCATTGCAGGCGACGGACTGGAACATCTGCGCCATCAGGCAGTCCGCGTACCGCGCGAACAGATTCCGTAGCGTCGACGACCTGGACTTCGCCTCTTCAAGGTTAAGCAGGTCGATGCGGAAGAACGAACCTCCCAATTGTACTTCAGCGCGAGCGTAAGCTGGGAGCCTGCCTTGGCTGACAACTCCGCCAATTGCCCCTTCTCGTCCGACCAGAGCCGTCTCGATCGCACGCCCGTCGCTCAGCACGACGAGATAGGAAATCAGGCTGGGACCTCTCGGGAAGTATGCATGGCGAACCGTGTCGCCAGGTTCATAAAGCAGTGTTCCGGTGGGGGCCGACCACTCATCCAGCCAAGGCTCGAGGATTGCCCAATCTGCCGCGGTGAGTGCCCGCAGAAGATTGTTGCCGATCATGCCGGAGTCTATGTGGGCGCGGGCTTCCATTTACACTCCTCCGAACGATCGCTTGCGGCCCATATCCCAATAACCGGAGAAATGTCCACTAGTGCGCAGACGCGCAAAGCGCGAATGTCTAAGAAGTGACAGGGGTGCTGATCCAGGCCCCATCGAGCGCGAGCTGTGGCGCGTCGGCTCCAGGCGAAATGCTAGAAGATCGCCCAAGGCGGACAACAAAGCCCTGCGGTTGAATTGCTGGCGTGTCGCGTAGAGCACGTCGATACTGAACCCGTGCAACCAGCGTGAGATATGAACCCGGAACAACCGCCCGCTTCAGGGGCCCATCCCCTTCTCCGGCTCTACATCGCCGGAGACACGCCCGGTGCTCGTCGGGCACTGGAAAGCCGCCTGAAGATAATCGAGGAGATGAGCGCATCCATTGAAATCCAGATCTTCGATATCCTGGAACATCCTCATGAGGCGGAGCGAGCAGGGATACTAGCAACGCCGACGCTCTCCGACGAATCCGCCGATCCCCCGCGCCGTCTGGTGGGCGACATCAGCAATATCGCTCAGGTTCTGGACTATTTCGGTTTTCGCAAGAAGGATGATATTCATGACCGCGACGGATGAGATCTCTATCGACCCGGTTCTTGAACGCGTCAATACAGGGATCGAAGCTTTTGACGACTTGGTGATGGGTGGCTTGCCGCGCGGACGCACCACCATCGTGGGCGGCACGCCCGGTAGCGGCAAGACCGTATTCGCCACGCAGTTCCTGGCGCATGGCATCACCGGTCTCAATGAGGCCGGTGTCTTCGTCACCTTCGAGGAGTCGCCAACCGAGATCGAGGTGAACATGGCGAGCTTCGGCTGGGACATCCGCGGCTGGCGAGCGGCGGACAAGCTTGTTTTCGTCGATGCGAGCCCGCGCGATCAGGACCAGGTGGTTGTGGGCGATTTCGACCTCGCCGGTCTTCTGACCCGCATTCTGCACGCGAGCCGAAGCGCCGGGGCAAAGCGCATCGTGCTCGATTCGGTTACCCAACTTTTCGATCATTTCGTAGCCGAGCAGACGGCAGTGCGCCGCGAACTTCTACGTATTGCGACCGCGCTGAAGAAAGAAGGGCTGACGGTCCTTATGACCGCGGAACGCAACAGTGAATATGGTGAAATCTCCCGTCACCGAATAGAGGAGTTCGTCGCAGACAATGTCGTGATCCTTCGCAATGCCCTTGATCGCGAGCGCCGTCGGCGGACCATAGAAGTCCTGAAAATGCGCGGCAGCCGTCACGTTGAGGGCGAAGTGCCCATAACGCTGGTCGCCGAACAGGGCATCGTAGCTGTGCCTCTGTCATCGTTGCGCCTGGAGCAGCAATCAAGCACGAAACGGGTCACCAGTGGTAATTCCGAACTCGACAAAATGTGCAGCGGCGGGTTCTTTCGCGACAGCGTAACCCTTGTCAGTGGAGCCACAGGCACCGGAAAGACTCTACTTGTCACCAACTTTCTGGCGGGCGGAGTGGCTGCGGGCGAACGCGCCTTGCTCGTCGGCTATGAGGAGAGCCGCGGCCAGCTTTTCCGCAACGCGCGTAGCTGGGGCGTCGATTTCGAAGCGATGGAGGCGGATGGTCGCCTGAAGGTAGTCTGCCTTTATCCGGAAGCGCAGAGTTTGCCGGATCACCTTCTGATGATCCGCGAACTGGTGGCGGAGTTCAAACCCGATCGCATGGCAATCGACAGCTTGTCGGCATTGGAACGCATCGCGCCAGAAACCGGGTTTCGTGAGTTCTTGATCAGCGTCACCTCCTTCATAAAGAAGCGCGAAATTGCCGGCCTTTGCACCGCTACCAACAAATCGCTTGTCGGAGGCCAGAGCGCTAGCGAGCAGCATATTTCCACACTCACCGATTCGATCATTCTGTTGCGCTACATTCAGCAGGAAGAATTCATGCATCGCGGCATGATGGTGCTGAAAATGCGCGGCAGCGAACACGACAAACAGATACGGCGCTTCACCATCGACAGTGGCGGTATGCATCTTGGAAAGCCCTTTGACAGCGCGCCTGATGTGTTCGGCGACTCCGCCGTGGACAACACGTCGACATGAAGAGCGCCTTGAATA
This sequence comes from Mesorhizobium sp. B2-4-1, assembly GCF_006442185.1. Taxonomy (NCBI): domain Bacteria; kingdom Pseudomonadati; phylum Pseudomonadota; class Alphaproteobacteria; order Hyphomicrobiales; family Phyllobacteriaceae; genus Mesorhizobium; species Mesorhizobium sp. B2-4-1. Next base: position 65,139 of record NZ_VFVN01000015.1, read on the forward strand.
CGGCGCAAAACGCCGCCGAAATGCTGGAATCGCCCGGAGATACATCTCCGGCTGGCATCAGCCAGCTCAGCTTTCGCCAGTTGATCGAAAATACCGCCGACGGGATGCTGGTGGTCGATTTGGACGGAACAGTGCTCTATGCCAATCCTGCGGCAGCCGTAATTTTTGGACAGCCGCTTGACGAACTCCTCCACGTTCCGCTCGGCCGTCCGGTCGTCTCCGGAGAGATCGCCGAGATCACCGTTCACCGTTCCGGCCGCAAGCCGGCAGAAGTGGAAATGCGTACGGTCGAGGTTACCTGGGACAGCAGGCCCGCATTGCTTGCCAGCCTGCGCGATGTCTCGGCCCAGCGATCAAGAGAAGAAAACGCACGCCAGTCACAAAAGCTCGAGGCCATTGGACGCCTCGCAGCTGGCATTGTCCATGACTTCAACAACCTACTCGCCGTTTTCGGGTCTGGCCTTCGGCTTCTGGAGAAACAGATCGCTAAAGATCCTGCGGATGAGAAAGTCGCTCTGCTGGTCGAGGAGATGTTCAGGCGGATCGAAAATGGAGGAGCGCTAACACAGCAACTGCTTGCCTTTTCGCGACGCCAATCCCTGGTCCCGGAACAGATTGATCTCAATGAACGTATCAAGGGGCTGACGACGCTGCTGGAACGGACGTTGGGGAGCGGCATCCGGGTACAATGCAATCTGGATCCAGCCTTGGGCCCTATCCTTATCGATGCCAACCAGCTCGACATCGCCGTTCTTAACCTTGCCGTGAACGCCAGAGATGCAATGAAAGGCAGTGGCACTCTCACGATTGAGACCAGCAATTTTCCAAATGATCTGGAGGATTTGCGTTCAGCGGCGGCTTCATTTGTTCGCGTGACTGTACGCGATACCGGCTGTGGAATGAGCAAGGACACCCTGGCGCGCGTTTTCGAGCCGTTCTTCACAACAAAATCGGAAGGGCAGGGTACGGGACTCGGGCTAAGCCAAGTTTACGGCTTCATCAAGCAATCCGGTGGGCATGTCCGAATCGATAGCGAAATCGGTCAGGGAACAAGCCTGCATCTCTACTTGCCGCGCGCTTCTGGAACCCAGCGGCAGCAGAACTGAGCGGCGGCAGACCCATTCCCGGCCAGCAGACTGATTGGCCGATGTCAAATCCGTCAGGCTGAGCGCGGGACGGGAATTTCCACGCATCGACCGAGCAAACCGACGCCTTTTTCAGCGTTGTCATGTCAGCGTTGTCATGTGCTGTTAGACGCCGTTCGTCGGTGAGGTCGCTGACCGTCTCGAGACAGGTCCCTGGTACATCAATTCAAGCAGCAAGCCGCTATGCAATCCTTTTCCGGGTCACTTTCATCCGGAAGTGAACGCTACTTTAGCCGGACATGAAGTGCGCCTGCCCGCAACAAAACCGTTGTCCGCTGCGCGCGAACGACACATAGTGCCATTGCGGGAGTGCCCCTTTCGCCAATGACAAGCAATGAGAACGGGAGACGAAACATGAAGTTCTTTGGCTTCGCGGCCGGTGTCGCCGTGACCCTGCTTTCCACAACCTCCGCCTTCGCCGTCACGCAGATCAGCTGGTGGCACGCCATGACCGGCGCCAACGCAGAGGTCGTCGACAAGATTTCCAAGGATTTCAACGCCAGCCAGGGCGACTACCAGATTGTTCCGGTTTTCAAGGGCACCTATCCCGAAACGCTGAATGCCGGCATCGCCGCCTATCGCGCCGGCCAGTCGCCTGACATCATCCAGGTGTTCGATGTCGGCACCGGCGTGATGATGGCGGCCCGGGACGCGATCAAGCCAGTGGCCGAGGTGCTGACCGGCGCCGGGATGAACTTTGACAAGAGCCAGTATCTGCCAGGCATCGTCGGTTATTATTCGACGCCGGACGGCACCATGCTGTCCTTCCCCTACAACTCCTCCTCGCCGATCCTCTACTACAACAAGGACATCTTCCAGAAGGCGGGGCTCGATGTGAACAACCCACCCAAGACCTGGAACGAGGTGTGGGAGGATGCCAAAAAGATCAAGGCGAGCGGCGCCGCCGCTTGCGGCTACACCTCGACCTGGCTGACCTGGATACACCTGGAAAACTTCGCGGCGTGGAACGATGTGCCGTGGGCCACGCAGCAGAATGGCCTGGCCGGCGGTGATGTCGAACTCAAGATCAACTCGCCGATCTTCGTCAAACATTTCCAGGCGCTCGCCGATCTGGCCAAGGACGGCACCTTCAAATATGGCGGGCGCACCTCCGAAGCCAAGCAGATATTCCTCGCCGGCGAATGCGGCATCTTCACCGAATCCTCGGGCGGCCTAGGCGACATCGTCAAGTCGGGCATGAACTACGGCATTGGCCAGTTGCCCTATGACAGCGACGCCAAGGGCGCGCCGCAGAACACGACGCCGGGCGGTGCCAGCCTTTGGGTCTTCGGCGGCAAGTCCGACGAGGAGTACAAAGGCGTCGCGGCTTTCTTCGCCTATCTGTCCAAGACCGATGTGCAGGAATATCTGCACCAGAAATCGGGATACCTGCCGGTGACGCTCGCCGCCTATGAGGCGACGAAAAAGTCCGGCTTCTACGACAAGAATCCCGGTCGCGAGACGCCGATCCTGCAGATGACGGGCAAGGCGCCGACCGACAATTCGAAGGGCGTGCGGTTGCCGAACCTGCCGCAGGTGCGCGACATCCAGAACGAGGAGTTCGAAAAGATGCTTGCCGGCCAGGAAACCGCCCAGCAGGCGCTCGACAATGCGGTCACGCGTGGCAACGCGGCGATCAAGGAAGCGCTGGGGAATTAGGGCGCGTCGAGCCTATCGAGTTATAGTCCTTGCTCTACGAGACCCCCCTCCGCCCTGCCGGGCATCTCCCCCTGGAGGGGGGAGACTGGCTGTCGCGACCGTTTTCGGCAATTGTCAAAGCTGGAGAATGGCAGCTGCCGCAGGAACTGCCAATCTTCCTCCAAGAGGGGGAGATGCCCGGCAGGGCAGCGGTGAGCGCCGTAGAGTGCCGCTCGGCTTTCCACGCCGGAGCGGCGCATTGACCCCGCGCGTCGTCTTTCCCAACAAAGTCTTGCCATACCTAATGGTGGCGCCGCAACTTGCCATCACGCTGGTGTTCTTCTACTGGCCGGCCGGGCAGGCGCTCTACCAGTCGATGCTGAGGCAGGACCCGTTCGGGCTGAGGAGCAGGTTCGTCTGGTTTGCCAATTTCCGCAAGGTGCTTGCCGACCCGGCCTATCTCAACTCGATCAAGGTCACAGTGGTGTTTTCGCTCGCGACCGTGATCGTTGCCATGGGCGTGGCGCTGCTCCTTGCCGTGATGGCGGAAAAGGTGGTGCGCGGCAAAGGCCTCTACCGCACGCTGATGATCTGGCCCTACGCGGTGGCGCCGGCGATTGCAGGCATGCTGTGGCTGTTCCTGTTCAATCCATCGATCGGCTCGCTGTCTTATCTGCTGAGACGTTTGGGCGTCGCCTGGGATCCGCTGCTCAACGGCACCGACGCCATGATCCTTCTGGTGGCGGCGGCCGCCTGGAAGCAGATCAGCTATAATTTCCTGTTCTTCGTCGCCGGGCTGCAGGCGGTGCCGAAAACGCTGATCGAGGCGGCGGCGATCGACGGCGCCGGCGAAACCAAGCGCTTCTGGACCATCGTCTTCCCGCTTTTGGCGCCGACGACGTTTTTCCTTTTGGTCGTCAATACCGTCTATGCGCTGTTCGACACGTTCGGCATCGTCCACGCCGTCACCGGCGGCGGGCCGGGCAAGGCCACCGAGACACTGGTCTACAAGGTCTACAATGACGGCTTCGTCAATCTGATCCTCGGCGATTCGGCGGCGCAGTCGGTCATCCTGATGGTCATCGTCATCGCGCTCACCGCCATCCAGTTCCGCTACGTGGAACGGAAGGTTCATTACGGCTGAGGAGCGCGATGATCGGTCAATCCCCGTTTCGCATTTTCCTTGCACATGCCGTGCTCATCCTCGGCATACTGATCGTGGCCTTTCCGATCTACTACACTTTCGTTGCCTCGACGCAGACGCTGCAAACCATCCTTAGGCCGCCACTGCCTTTCCGGCCGGGCAGCGAGTTCTGGAACAATTACGGCGAGGCGCTGTTCGGCGGCGTCGGCCGCATCGGCGGGCTCGGCGTCGGCAGGCTGCTCCTCAACTCCACGATCATGGCGCTCGGCGTTGCGGTCGGAAAGATATTCATCTCGATCCTGTCGGCCTATGCGATCGTCTTCTTCCGTTTTCCGCTGCGCATGACTTTCTTCTGGCTGATCTTCATCACCCTGATGCTTCCCGTCGAGGTGCGCATCCTGCCGACCTACAAGGTAATGGTCGACCTCGGTATGATCGACACTTATGCCGGACTGATCATCCCGCTGATCGCCTCGGCCACCGCAACGTTGTTGTTCCGCCAGTTCTTCATGACCATCCCGGGCGAGTTGGTTGAGGCGGCGCGCGTCGACGGCGCCGGTCCATGGCGGTTCTTTTTCGATATCCTGTTGCCATTGTCGCGCACCAATATCGCGGCGCTGTTCGTCATTCTTTTCATCTACGGCTGGACGCAGTATCTGTGGCCGCTGCTGGTCACCAACAGCAACGATATGAACACCATCGTCATCGCACTGAAGAAGATGGTCTCCTTCGCCGATGCCGACACCCAATGGCATTTGGTCATGGTCACGGCGATCCTGGCAATCTTGCCGCCAATCCTGGTTGTGGTGCTGATGCAGCGCTGGTTCGTGCGCGGACTGGTCGACACCGAAAAGTGAGAAGCCGATGGCGACGGTCGATCTGAGGGACGTGAAGAAAGTATATGCCGGCGGCGTCGAAGCCGTGAAGGGCGTCTCCATTGCCATTCCCGACAAAGAACTCTGTGTGCTGGTCGGGCCGTCCGGCTGCGGCAAGTCCACGCTTTTGAGGATGATCGCCGGGCTGGAGACCATTTCTTCCGGCACGGTCGCTATCGACGGCAAGATCGTCAACACGATCGGCCCGACCGAGCGCGACATCGCCATGGTGTTCCAAAACTATGCGCTCTATCCGCATATGAAAGTCTACGACAACATGGCTTACGGGCTACGCAATCGCGGTACGCCCAAGGACGAGATCGACAGCAGGGTTCGTTCGACCGCCAAGGTGCTGGAGCTTTCAGCGCTGCTTGACCGGCGCCCGCGCGAGCTTTCAGGCGGTCAACGCCAGCGCGTCGCCATGGGCCGCGCCATCGTGCGCAATCCGAAAGTCTTCCTGTTCGACGAGCCACTCTCCAATCTCGATGCCAAGCTGCGCGGCCAGATGCGGGTCGAAATCAAGAACTTGCAGCGCTCGCTCGGTGTCACCTCGGTCTACGTCACCCATGACCAGTTGGAAGCGATGACGTTGGCCGACATCCTTGTCGTCATGAATGGCGGATTGGTCGAGCAGGCGGGCGCGCCACTCGACATTTACGAAAAGCCGGCCTCGACGTTCGTCGCCTCTTTCATCGGCGCACCGCCGATGAATCTTCTGTCCCTTTCGGGTCCGGCGCTGACCGGCAGCAAGACGAGCGACTTTGCGCCTGCGAATGCCGTCACGCTTGGCTTCCGCCCCGAGGATGCCGATGTCACTTTCGCGGCCGAGGCACCGTCCGGCGCGCTCGTGCTGCCGACAATGGTGGAGGCGGTCGAGCCGGTGGGAGCGGACAGCTTTCTTCACTGTGCGGCAGGAGGCGACCGCATCGTCGTGCGTGTGGCCGCGCGCGCAACAGCCAAGCCCGGCGACCAGTTGCGCGTCGTGGCCAAGGCCGAGAAACTTCACTGGTTCGATCAGGCTGCAAAGAGGGTCGACTGACGCCAATCTTGCATGCTGATCAGCGAGCCGCGAACCGTCGGCCGGTCAGGCGAATACATGCGCCTGTCCCGACACGGTGAGCCGGACGATCTCACCGACCGCCGGCGCGTCCATGCCGGACTTGCGCAGGATCAGCGGCGTGCTGCCGATGGCGGCGGCGTCCGGCGGGTCGGGGCTGTTGAGCAACCGCACCGCGACCGTGCAGGTCGAGCCGGCGAATTCGGATTCCGTTACCTCGCCAAAAAGCATGTCCGGCGTGCCCGACATGCCCTCGCGCGATGTCCGCTTCAGTCCGATCTGCTCCGGCCGCAACATGATGCGGGCGACATCGCGGCTGTCCGACGTATCGACGGCGATGCGGCCAAGCGGCGACGTGGCGAAACCGCCCGCTATCTTCGCCGGCAGGATGATGGCGTCGCCAAGGAACTCGGCAATCATCCTGTCCTTCGGCTTGAGATAAAGTTCGCGCGGCGTGCCGACCTGCGAGAATCGGCCCTCGCGCATCACAGCGACCTGGCTGGCGAAGGACAGCGCCTCGGCCTGATCGTGCGTCACCAGGATGGTGGTGATGCCGGCGGCTTCGAGCAGTTCCGCCACGGCTTTGCGCATGGAGGCGCGCAGGCCGGTGTCGAGCGCCGAGAACGGTTCGTCGAGCAGCATCAGCCGCGGCTTCATCGCCATGGCGCGGGCGAGCGCCACGCGTTGCTGCTGACCGCCGGAGAGTTCGTGCGGGCGGCGCTTCAGGATCGCCTTGTCCAGCCCTACTATATAGGCCAGTTCGACGATGCGTTCGGAGCGTTTGTCCAGCCTGCGGTCCATCCCGAAACCGATATTGTCGCCAATCGTCAGGTGCGGAAACAGGGCGCCGTCCTGTGCAACCAGGCCGATACCGCGGCGGTGCGCCGGAACGGCGCCGCCGCTGTCGGCCAGCATCTTTCCGTCAAGCACAATGCTGCCCTGGTCGGGCGCCTCGAAACCGGCGATCAGCCGCAGCAAGGTGGTCTTGCCGCAGCCGGACGGCCCGACGATGGCCGTGCGGCTGCCGCTGGCGATGTCGAGATCGATGCCGGCAAGCGCCGCGACCGGGCCGTAATGCTTGTGCAAGCCCCTGAGTTCGAGAAAGCTCATCGTCCAGCCATCCGTTTTGACTGGACATAGAGCAGCCAGGTCAGGGGCAGCGACATCGCCACCATGATGAAGGCGTAAGGTGCTGCCGAAGCGTAGTCGATCTCGCCGCTGTAGGACCAGAACGCCATCGCCAGCGTGCGGGTGCCGTTCGGCGCCAGCATCTGGGTCGCGGTCAGCTCGTTCATGATGCCGAGCGCCACCAGCGCCATGCCGGCGGCGGCACCCGGCGCCGACAGGCGGATCGTCGTCGACCACAATGCATGGAGCGGCGACCGCCCGAGGCTGGACGCGGCGCGCTCGAGCTCGACCGGCGCCTGCGCGATCGACGCCCGCAGGCTGATCAGGGCGCGGGGCAGGAACATCAAGGCATAGGCAACCAGGATGGTGAACAGGGTCTGGTAGAGCGGCAGGGCGATGCGCACGGTGATGGTGACCAGCGCCAGTGCGATCACGACCCCGGGCAGCGATCCGACGATGTAGTTGCAGCCCTCCAGCAAGCGCTGCAGAGGCCCCGGCGCGCGGATCGAGATCCAGGCCATCGGCATGGCGGCGACGGTGGCGAGCAGCGCGCCGGCGAGCGCCAGGAACAACGTCTGGCCGAGCGCCAGGCCGATCTCGTCGAGCCGCCAGACCTCGGCGCCGCCGGCGGCAAGCCAGCGTCCGATGGTGACGAACGGTACGCCGAGCGCCAGAAGCGTGGTGGCGGCAAGCAGCAGCAGGCAAGGCACGGTCGCCCGGCCGAGCGGCGCGCGCTGTTGGTGGCGCGCGGCGCCCGAACCGACGCGGGCATAGCGCTCTTCCCCGCGCACCAGCACCTCCAGCCCGAGCAGCACGAAGCAGCAGCTCACCAGCACGCCGGCCAGCATATTCGCGGCCGGCCCGTTGAAGGTCGATTGGAACTGGTCGACGATCGCCGTGGTGAAGGTGTCGAAGCGGATGAAGACGTAAAGGCCGTATTCGGCCAACAGGTGCAGGCCGACCAGCAATGCGCCGCCACAGATGGCAAGCCTGAGCTGCGGCAGCACGACGCGCCAGAACACACGCCAGGGACCAAGGCCGAGTGCGGCCGCGGCGTCTTCGAGCGCCGGATCGAGCCGGCGCAGGGCCGCCGATACCGGCAGATAAAGGAACGGGAAATACGCTATGACAGAGACAAGCACGCCGGCCCACAAGCCATGCAGCCCGGGCACCATGGTGATCCAGGCATAGCTGTGCACGAAGGCGGGAATGGCGAGCGGCGCCACGCATAGCCAGGCCCACAGCCGGGCGCCGGGCAGGTCGCTGCGTTCGGTCAGCCAGGCCAGCGCCACCGACAGGATGATGGCGATCGGCACGGCGAGCGCGACAAGCAGGACGGTGTTGGCCAGAAGCTCGCCGACACGCGGCCGGAAAACCAGCGCCGAGACGGTTTCCCAACCGGTCTGCACGGCGACCCAGACGATGAAGGCAAGCGGCAGCAGGGCCAGCAGCGAAACGAAGATAGCGGCGGCAACGATCCATGACGCAGCGCGCCGGCGCGCCCTGCGGCGCGTCCTCGGCGGCAGGCCCGGGCTTGCAATGTCGGCCGCGAACTGCATCGGCTCAGACTTCGCGCCCTTGCCGCCCGGCGGCGGCAATCGAAAGACCACGATCATGGTCGGGAATACAGCGTGTCGTCATCGACGAATGCCATCTCGAAAAAACAAAACGCTCCCGCGGAATTCCCGCGGGAGCACGGCCGGTGCCCTTATTAGGACGAACGGCAACTAAAGCAAGCCGGCCGCCGTCATCAGGTCGGTGGCCTTCTTGGAGTTCAGCGTCGCGGCATCGATCTTCGGCGCCTGCAGGTCGGCCAGCGGCACCAGCTTCGGATTGGACTCTGCGCCCTTGCCGACCGCGTATTCGAAGGACGTTCCGTTCTTCAGCACGTCCTGGCCGCCCTTGCCGGTCACCCACTTCAGGAAAGCCTGGGCTTCCTTGGGATGCTTGCTCGAAGCCAGCACGCCACCGCCGGAGGTCGAGACGAAGGCGCCCGGATCCTGGTTCTTGAAATAATGCAGCGCTACGTTCTTGCTGTTTTCGCCGGTCTTGGCCTGATCGCCGAAGTAGTAGTAGTGATAGATCACGCCGCCTTCGATCTCGCCGGCGTTGACCGCCTTCATCACGGTGCTGTTGCCCTTATAGGCGGTGAAATTCTGCTTCATCGCCTTCAGCCAGTCCGCTGTCGCGGCTTCGCCCTTGAGCTGCAGCAGCGCGCTGACGATGGCCTGGAAATCGGCGCCCGACGGCGAGGCGGCCCACCGGCCTTTCCAGCTCGGATCGGCAAGGTCGAGCAGCGACTTGGGCAACTGGTCGGCCTTGAGCTTGGTGGTATTGTAGGCAAAGACGGTGCTGCGGGCGGCAACGCCGACCCATTTGCCGCTCGCTGCCTGATAATCCTGCGGAACCTGCGCCAGTGTGTCGGCGTCGACCGGCGCGAACAGGCCGGCATTCTCGACCAGCACCATGGCCGGCGAATTCTCGGTCAGGAACACGTCGGCGGGCGAGGCGGTGCCCTCCGCGACGATCTGGTTGGAGAAATCGCTGTCGCCGCCATTGCGCAGCGTGACCTTGATGCCGGTTTCCTTGGTGAAGCCGTCGGCCCATTCCTTGGCGAGGCTCTCGTGCTGGGCATTGTAGACGATGATGCCTGTATCCTCAGCCATCGCCTGGCCAGCGATCAGGCTGACCGCCACCACCGCGGCGCCGGCAAGGGTGGAAAGAGCGTATTTCATGGGCGTCGTCCTCGATCTCGTTGAACTGGCACGCAGCACCTATCGATACATGACAGGTGTAGTCAACATTTTTGGCCTGCTTCAATCGGCCGCTGGCGGCACAGGCCCATGCCAGGCGGACAATTCCGCGTGATGGCCGCGCACGACCGACGGTCCAGGACACAGTCGCCGTCGACGAGCCCAAGTTCGCGTTCGCCCGCAATCTTTCGTGACTTGCCGGTAGTTTGCCTTGGACATTATTTCGCCGGCCACGTAACAAATCAGCGCCGAGGCGCGAAGATCGGGGAGTGAACTCTTGTGAGCGGCAAGGACGAGGCCGAGCTTTCCCGGCTGATGCGAGCCGCGATCGCGGGAGATGAAAGGGCCTATGCCGACTTTCTGCACCGGACGGCCGCTCTGGTTCGCGGTTTTGCCAGGCGCAAGATCGTCAAAGGCGGGGTCGATCCCGAGGATGTCGTGCAGGAAACCTTGCTGGCCATTCATGTGAAACGGCACACCTGGCGCCAGGACGCACCTGTGCTGCCCTGGGTCTATGCCATCGCGCGCTTCAAGCTGATCGACGCGTTCCGGCGGCGCGGACGGCGCATCGAGATCGATGTCGACGATATTGCCGAAACCTTCGCCGAGCCGGAAACGGAAACCGTCAGCGAACGCGACATCAGCCGGGCGCTCGACGGCCTGCCGCCGGCACAGCGCTCCGTGGTGTCGTCCGTGTCGGTGGAGGGGCGCTCGATCGGCGACACGGCAGCCAAGTTCGGCATCAGCGAAACAGCGGTGCGGGTTTCCTTGCATCGCGGACTTGCAGCCATTGCCAAGCGGTTCGGGCAGGGGCGGTTTGGGCGGGAATGACATGAGGACCGAGGATCTCATCAAGGCGCTTGATGCCGACGCCCGCAGCAAGGCGATGCCGCTGCGCTCGGCCTGGTGGCTGGCTGCCGGCGTGGCCGCCGTGATCGCGGGCGCGGTTTTCATGATGACGATCGGTCCGCGCCCCGACTTCATGGCTGCCGCACATACGATGCGCTTTCTTTCGAAGTTCCTGTTCACCATCGTGCTCGCCGCCAGCGCCTTCGCCTTCGTCAGGGCATTGTCGACACCGGGAGCATCGACAGGCAAGGCGGCGGCCTGGATGGCGGCTGCGCCCGTGCTCGTGGCAGTGGCCGTGGTGCTGGAGCTTTACGCCGTGCCCGAGGCCGACTGGGGCAGGCGCCTCGTCGGTTCCAACATGATGGTCTGCATGGGGCTCATCCCGCTGATCGGCATCGGCCCACTGGCCATCTTCCTGTGGATGCTGCGCTATGGCGCGCCGACACGGCCGGTGCTGGCCGGCACGGCCGCGGGCCTGCTCGCCGGCGGGCTGGCGGCGACCTTCTATGCCGCGCATTGCTTTGATGATTCGCCGCTTTTCGTCGCCACCTGGTATACGATCGCGATCGCCGCGCTGGCGCTGCTCGGCGCGCTCGGCGGCCGGTTTTTCGTGCGCTGGTAGCGCGCCGCCCGCTCCTGCATCCCGCGCACACCGATCCTTAATCATGCCGGCAAATGTTTGCCGGCCGGCGGTATCGCCGATACCCGACGCAACCTTTCCTTAAAATCGATCCGTCAGGATTTTCACGGGAAATGCGATTGCCCACGGGGTGGTACAAATCGTGGCAATGCGAAGGATCATCGGGCCGGCGCCGCACAGACATGCGGGGTTGGCTCTGCTCGTGGGCGGGACAGCGGCGATGACGGCATCGATCCTGCTGTCGCGGCTGGATCCCGGCGCCGAGACGCTCGAATTTTGTGTGCAGGCGTCGGTCGGTGTGGCAGCCGGCGCACTTCTCCTGGCCTGCATGTTCGCGCGCGTCATCCGCAAGGACCGCCGCCAGATCGCCGAGAGCGAGCAGCGCTTCCGCCGTGCCATGGAGGATTCCTCCATCGGCGTCGCCATCGTCGGCCTCGACGGGCGCATTCTCGAGGCCAACCCGGCTTTCGCTGCCATGCTCGACTACCGCCGCGACGAGATCGAGGCGTTGACCTTCTTCCAGCTCACGCATGCCGACGATCTGGAGATCGGGCGGGAGACGATGGAAGACCTGAAGGCCGGCAAGATCGATTCCTTTCATTTCGAGAAGCGCTATCTCAAGAAGGACGGCACGCCCGTCTGGGCCAGGCTGGCCGGCTCCGTCATTCGCGACGGGAATAGCGGCCGGCCGCTGTATCTCGTCTCGCAGATAGAGGACATCGATGCGCGCAAGCAGGCCGAGGCGCGGATCGCCGAGGCCGAAACGCGCTGGAACTTTGCATTGGCCGGCGCCGGCCAGGGCGTCTGGGACTTCGACAAGCGCAGGGGCGGCACTAACTATTCCTCGACCTGGGTCAAGATGCTGGGTTACGCCGACGGGGAACTCGACGGTGACCCCGATCACTGGCTGGCGATGATACATCCCGACGACCGCGAAGCAGTGGCCGAGGCGGACCGCGCCCATCTCGAAGGCCGCACGCCGTTCTTCGAGGCCGAATTCAGGATGCGCCACAAGGATGGCCGCTGGCTCTGGTTCCTCGACCGTGGCAAGGCGATCGAGCGCGACGAAGAGGGGCGGCTGATCAGGGCGATAGGCAGCCTGACCGACATCACCCGGCGCAAGCAGGCGGAGGAGCGCCTCGCCGTGTCGGCGGCCATGCTGGCGGACGAAAAGGAGCGCCTCAAAGTGACGCTCCAGTCGATCGGCGATGCCGTCATCTGCACCGATGCCGCCAACCGCGTCACCTTCATGAATCCTGTCGCCGAAAAGCTGACCGGTGTCTCCTGCAATGATGCCCTCGGCAAGACGCTCGGCCATGTCTATTGGGCGGTCGACGAGGAGACCGGCCACAGGATCGGCGTGGCGCGGCCTGCGATCGGCGGCCAGGGAAGTGCGCCGCGACGTCGTCACGACCATCGATGAGACGAGGTCGGGTTCAGATGGCTTGAGGATCAGATGGACCGCCTGGCCACCCACCGCGCCGGAAGTTGCCGGCTCGACCTTCCAGCGAACGGTGTCGCCAACCAGCACGTCCCGAACGACCTCACCGGCCTGGAGTTCTACGTCACAGACTTGGAGCGGTGAGCAAACTATGGACGGCTGCACCTCGCCATAGAGGAAGACCACCTTGCCATCGGCGCCTTTGGTGACGAGACCTCGTGATCCTCGCCATTTCCCCGAAGTGCTGGTTCCTTTCGTCTCATTGGCGCTCATTTCCTGGGCCGCCGCCGAGGCCCAGATCGATGCTGAGGCTAGAGCGAGCACCGCAACGCAGGCACTCGCTCGCATGGATAAGGGGATCATGGTGTAAAACCTCAAGGACATCATAGTTGCGCGGTCCAATCGAAATCGCGAAGATACAATCCGATCGGGTTCAAGCGGATGATTTCCTCATCCTGCGGCGGGGTAAGCGTGACGGTGGCAATGCCTCGAAAACGACGGGTCGCCGTTTCCTTGCCTTTTCGATTACGCTCGAATTCCGTCCAGTCGATCTGGTAGCTCTGGTTCGACAAGGCGACGACGTTGTTCACTTCGATCGCGACCGTTGCGGCTTTGGCTTTCTCGAACGGCGAATTGCCCCGAAACCAGCTATTGATCTTCTCGGTTGCGGGATCAGAGGTTCGAAGAAGCGCGTAGGTGCGATCGATATACTGCTTCTGGACGACCGCATCCGGCGTGATCGACCGGAAGGAAGTGATGAAGCCGCCCAGGGCTGCGCGAACCACGCGAGGATCGGCGTACTCGATCTGTTGCGGGAAGCCGGCAACAGCCGCGGCGCCCAGCTTGTCGACCTCGACGATGTAGGGCACCAGCTTCACCCGCGTGCTCTGATAAAGTGCGTAGGAAAAGCCGATCACCGCCATAGTCATGCCAGTGATGCCAACGACGCGCCAAGCGCTCGCAGACTTCACATAGCTTCCATAGCGCTCGTTCCATTCCTGGCGAGCGGCGAGATAGGGATTATCCGGCGGTGTGCGAATTGCCATGGATCGGCATCTTCCTCTACTTGTCTTCAAGGGGCGGAGGCTGCTGCCGTACGGGTACGCGCCCCGACTGCCGTTTCTCTTCGAGCTTGGCATTGGCGAGCCCAAGCACCGACCCCGCATAAGCGCCGGGCGAAGCGATAGCTTTCTCCTTGGCGGCGGATCCGGCAGCCCAACCTGCGTTGCCTATCCCGGAAGCCATGCCGCGTAACGCTGCTCCTGCGAGCGACGATCCGCTCGCCTTCGCGTCGCGCGCTGCGTCGGCGCCTTTCGCGGCAGCACTTGCACCCAGAAACGCTCCGCCTGCTGCGAAGGTCCCGGCCTGCGCGCCGTGTCGGATCGCTTCCATGCCGCCAGCGATTGAAGCGCCCTGGACGACGCCTTGGAGGATAGCGGGCACATACATTGCAATGATGAAGACCACGACTGATATGCCGGCGATAGCAAGCGTCGTGATGAACTGGTCCGATGTCGCGGTCGACGCTTCCGCCAGACCGAGCAGCACCTCGGAACCGATGCGGGCTATCATGACCAGCGCCATCAGCTTCATGCCAACGGAGAAAGCGTAGACCAGATAGCGGACAGCGAAGTCCTTCGTGAAAGACGAGCCGCCAAGGCCAAGCATGATCATGCCAGCCAACAAGCCGACATACATCTCGACCATGACTGCGACGAAGATCGCAGCGACAAGGGAGAAAGAAACGACTACCACGATCATGGCGAAGACGGCTGCGATCGCCAGCGCGTTATCTTCGAACAGGCCAAACCTCGCCTGCTCAGCCATCTTCGAAGCGACACGTATCCCGGCGTCGAAGACGTTGGCGGGCGACGCCGATCCACCATTGGCACCGATCTGGAATAGGCTGTCGACGATTGCTTTGGCGAAGCTTGGCCCTTGTTCGAGAATGAACGCGAAAAGACCAACGAACATGATCCGCCGAACCAGCTCCGCGAACCATGCATCGAGGGAGATGGCATTTATGGCGAGCCATACTGCGGCGACGCTGATCTCTATCCCCGCAAGGATCCAGAACAGGGAGCGGGCGGCATCCGTCACCGTCGTTTCCCAACCTTTGGCGGCGGTGACGACGGAGTTCTCCAGTGTCGTCAGCACCGAGCCTTCTTGGGCAAAGCCTGGAGCGCACGCCAGCAGCACGAGGGCGGCGGCAAACACGGCGACGATCCCGAATCGACGTTTTTGTTTCGTCACCATCGTGGCGTCATTTCCTGACCATTCCGGATATTGCGTTCCGCGTCGCCACCAAAGAATTTCTCGCCGTGATGATGATTTTTCGCATCCGAAGCCGATGGTCTTGCGGGAGACGACGGCGAGCTCGCCGTTGGCACCTTGGTTGTCGCCGTCCATAGCCACACAAGAGTGCTTCCCGCGAGGAAACTGAACAGGAGCCCGAGGGCCAAACCAAGGTATGGACGGTTCACCAGCGCGGCTCCATGGTCTGGCCGCCGCGAATGTCACGGGTCGGGGCGTTGAAGAATTTCTCCCGCCGCGTTTGTGCGAGGTCCTTCTCCGCCTGCTCGGACTGATACCAAGTTCCCATCATGGTCGTCTGCTGAGCCAGCAGGCCGCGCAGTTTCTGGGTCTGGGCTACCTGCTGGGTGGCGATCTGATGCCCAACCTGAAGGGCCTTCATCTGTCCGTCCGCCGACTCCGACATAGAACGGAGCTGGCGCATGGTGGCCTCTTCGCTGGAGAATTGCTCCGCGGTCAGGTTCGCCGCTTTGAGTGTGCCGGCTACGGTGTCGCGGTTCGTATCGGACCAACTTTGCCATGCGCTTGCAAAGTCCTGCCCTTCGGGCAGTTTGGATTTGAAATCGGCATAGCTTTGGAACCGCTGCTTCAGGACATCGTCGATGTTGCCCATCGAGAAGGCGATCCCCTGTCCCTGGCTGACGATCCCCTGGAGCTTTCCGAGATCGCTCTCGACTTGACCCCAAACGTGGGAAGGAAGCTTTGCCGTATTTTGCAGCATGTTCTCGTAAATGCGCATCTGGTTCTGGATCTGGTCGGCAAGCTGGGTGATTTGCTTGACTTGGTTCTGAATTTGCTCGGCAGACTGGCCGACAAGGCCGACGAGTTCTGAGTTATTGAGCAACTGGGTCCATTCGGTCGCATTGCCCGTGGCAGCACCCGCGTTGGCAGGCGTCAGCGCAGCAGGCATCAACGCGCTCGTTGCCAGCGCCGTAATCAATGGAGCAAGTGAGCCTCGCCGGATGCCGCGACTACGATTGGAGGCCTGTGTCGGCATTGTTTATTCCTCTCTCCTTGAGCCAAGCTGCGGGCCAGCCCTGGCCGTGAACGTCTCGCAATTCCTGAATGCGCCTGAGGTCATCCTTGCCGGTAGCGCCGACGAAGGAGAGCGTTGCGGGTCCGAGTGCCATGTCGAACAGCCTGCGTCCCTCGGGCGAGACGACGTAGTATTCACGCTTGGGGAGCGCCGTCGCCACGATCTCGATCTGGCGTTCGTTGAAGCCGATCCGTTCGTAGAATTCGCGTGTGCCGGGCTCCCGGGCGGCTCCGTTCGGCAAGCAGATTTTCGTCGGACAGGATTCTTTCAGCACGTCGATGATGCCGGACTGCTCGGCGTCCGAGATCGACTGCGTTGCGAGGATAACCGCGCAGTTGGCCTTGCGCAGGACTTTGAGCCACTCTCTGATCTTGTCGCGGAACACGGGGTGCCCGAGCATCAGCCAGGCCTCGTCGAGGATGATAAGACTGGGCGATCCAGTGAGGCGCTTTTCAATACGGCGGAACAGGTAGAGCAGAACCGGAATGAGGGTTCGGTCACCCATATTCATCAGCTGCTCGATTTCGAACGTCTGGAAGGACGACAGCGTCAGACCGTCGGCTTCGGCGTCGAGCAGGTGCCCCATCGGACCGTCGACCGTGTAATGCTGGAGAGCCTCCTTTATCTCACGCAACTGCACGCCTGACACGAAGTCGGAGAGGGACTTCCCTTGGGACGTCGCCATGAGGGCCAGCTGCCGGGCGATGGCGTTGCGATGGTCTGGCGTGATTTTCTGGCCTTGGAGCGCGATCAGCGTCTCGATCCACTCAGCAGCCCAGGCCCTGTCGCCATCGGACCCAAGTTGGGAAAGCGGGCAGAAGGAAAGCCCCTCGCCTGCCCCGACATCATGATGATCGCCGCCGACACCAAGCGTCAGCGGTAGCATTGACAATCCCTTGTCGAAGGCGAAGAGCTGCGCGCCCTGGTATCTTCGAAACTGCGCTGCTATCAGGCCGAGAAGCGTCGACTTTCCAGAACCGGTCGGGCCGAAGATCAGGGTGTGACCGACATCGCCCGAATGAAGGTTGAGCCGGAATGGTGTCGAGCCGGACGCGACCTGGCAGAGCGGCGGGGAATTCTCCGGGTAGAACGGACACGGTGCAACAGCACTGCCCGACCACACCGCATTGAGCGGGATAAGATCCGCGAGATTTCGCGTGTTGATCAGCGGCTCGCGGACATTAGCGTACCAGTTGCCTGGTAGGCTGCCGAGAAAGGCCTCCGTCGCGTTGAGTGTCTCGATGCGGGCCCCGAAGCCTTCGGCCTGAACAAGCCGGCGCACAGCTTCAGCCTTGTCGCGAAGGCGCCGCTCGTCCTGGTCGAACATCACGATAACCGGCGTGTAGTAGCCGTGGGCAACGAGCTGCGACGACGATTCCGCAATCGCATCCTCGGCCTCGGCCACCATCATGGCGGCGTCCTGGTCGATCGACCGGGAGTTCGTCTGAAAGAGTTGGTCGAAGAAGGGGCGAACTTTCTGCTGCCACTTCTTGCGGGTTCGTTCGAGCTTCTGACGCGCCTCGACGGCATCGAGAAACATGAAGCGCGACGACCAGCGGTAGGTGAGAGGCATCAGATCGAGAGAGTTAAGAATGCCCGGCCAGCTGTCGGCCGGAAAACCGTCGATCGCCACCACGGCGAGGTAACGGCTGTCGACGAGCGGCGAAAGACCGTGATGGAAATCGGCAGTTACCAGGAAATCGAGATACATCGGGATCGCTGGCAGCCTGATCGGATGGTTCTCGCCTACGATGCAGAAGCGGACGAACTGCAGAAGCTCGTCATACTTCGCGGTCCGTGTTCCCCCGCGCTCAACTGTTTCCCGCGTGACCATGCGCCGTATCGACAGCACGTTCGCCAAATACTGTTCGAACTCGCGGATTGCGTTCCGAAAATACTTCAACACCGTATCGGCGAAACGTTCGTTGCGGGAGGCGTCGTCGGAATAGACATATTTTGCCAGCGCCGATTTGTGCTTCTGGGCCGGACGGTAGGTGAGAACGATTGCATGCTGGCTCTCGAAATGGCCGCTTTCGGCCTCGAAATGCCTTCGGCGCTCATCCTCGATCGCAGCACTCACCGGGTCTGGAAAATGGCCGTCCGCGCGCGGGGGGTAGGCGGTGGTCGGTACACGCACCGCTTCCACCTGGATCATCCAGCCGCTGCCTAGACGAGCAAGGATGGCGTTGATCTGTCGCGAGACTTCGTTGCGCTCGAAATCGGTCGAGCTTTCGGAATCCGGGCCGGCAAAATACCATCCAGCGAGCAGTGATCCGTCCTTCAGCAGCAGGACGCCGTTGTCCACCAGGCCTGCATAAGGAAGCAGGTCGGAAAACGAGGGACCGGCATGCCGGAATTTCTTGAGTGCGACCATCATCAGCCGTCCGTATTTAGTAGGCCCGCCAGGGCGTCGATGTCGGCCGGTAATGGGCTCTGTAACGGATGTGTCGCAGATACACCGTTCGCATCATCGGGTCGGTCTTTGCCATCAGCCTGAGCAATCCGACGATGACGACCCAAATCGCGATGCCAAGCAGCGCGGAGAACCAGGTCAGGACAACGAAAATCAGAATGACGCTTGCCAAGCCCGTCACGAGCATCAGTTCCCGATCCGCGCCAAACAGAAGGTTCGGCCGGGAAAGCGCGCGATGGATCCTGACGCGGTGAAGTCGACTGGAACGCTCAGCCATCGATGAGAACCGCGGGAGATTGGGTCGCTCTGCTCTCGACGGCTGGCTCCATGCCGATCGACGCTCCGCCGGCCCCGAACAGCCCCACGATCTGGGTCGCGCCGAGAAGGATGCCTGCAACCAGCACGACATAGACCAGTCGCCGTGCGAAATCGTTCAGTTCACCGCCGAAAATCAGCATGCCACCGGCGATCGCCACAGCCGCCAGTGCGATTGTACCGGCGACCGGTCCGTTTATCGACTGCTGGATCTGTTGAAGCGGACCCTCCCAAGGCAATCCGCCCCCACCGCCTGCGGCGAGCGCCGAGTTGCTCGACAGGACAAGAGAGGCCGTCAATCCAACAGAAGTCCTGATCGCCCTATGCGACATGGCGGTGCCCCTCTTCGCTGCCGTGGGATTCGATGCGGTAACGGCCGTCGCGATAGCCCTCGACAACCAGCAGTTCACGAAGGCGACGACCTTTCGACGTGCGTTCGATGGAGATGACCATGTCGACCGCCTCACCGATGATTTCGGGCATCGGGTTGGAACTGACTTCGGCCGTCAGCTGCTCGAGGCGGGTCAACGCCGAGAGCGCGCTGTTTGCGTGGATCGTGGCGATGCCGCCGGGATGGCCGGTGTTCCACGCTTTCAGCAGCGTGAGTGCGGCGCCGTCGCGAACCTCGCCGACGATGATCCGGTCGGGTCTGAGACGCATGGTGGATTTGAGCAGTCGGCTCATGTCCACCGCATCAGTCGTGTGGAGCGCGACGACATTTTCTGCCGCGCATTGGATCTCGACCGTGTCTTCGAGAATAACCAGGCGGTGTTCCGGCATCAGGCTGACGATCTCGCCGATGACCGCGTTGGTGAGGGTTGTCTTGCCCGTTCCCGTGCCACCGGCGACGACGATGTTCATCCGGTTCTCGACAGCATTGCGAATGACCGCAGCCTGGTATGGCGTCATGATCTTGTCGCGGACATAGCTGTCGAGCGGAAAAAGCCGCGTGGCGCGCTTGCGGATCGTGAAGACCGGTGCCGCGACCACCGGTGACAACAGGCCCTCGAACCGATGTCCGCCAATCGGCAGCTCGCCAGAAATGATGGGTCGGTTGAGGTTCACTTCCGTTCCGAGCGCGTGAGCGACTGTGCCAATGATCGTCTCGGCCGCCTGCGGCGCCAACCTGCCTGCCTGAGTGATCGGTTCGCCGATGCGTTCGACGAAGAGCTGCCCGTCTGGATTGAGCATGATCTCGACGACGAGCGCGTCGTCGAGCGTGTTGCAGATCGTGCTGCCCATGGCCTCGCGAAGTTTTCGCACGAGCCGATGGTGTGATTGCGAAGTGGGCGTCATTTGTGGATCATCTTGGATGCAATGTTGGATCGATCCGCCGTCATGCTGCGAGTGGGCGCGCGTCGAGGGAGAAGGGCTCATATCCGTTCGCCCGAACGCGAAGCGCATTTTGAAGGGTGGCTGGAATGACGCCGGCAACCGCGATCGTGTTGCCGATCGGATGGGGCGAGCCGAGGCGATTGAAAGGTAGCCCTGCCCTGCCAAAGATCTTTTCAAAACGGATGTCGGTGACAGTCGCTACTTCGCAATAGCCGTTGACCAACGACCATTCCAGGATGCCTGCGAACAGCGCCATCGTCGTCTTGTGGAGGCCTCTGGCCGCGTTCCTGGATCCAAGCTCCGTGTCCACGCAGAACCGGGAACTTTCGATCAGGCCTGAATGGCATGGCATGGGATCGCTACCGAGAAGGACCGGAAACGTCTGGCCCAGCATTGTCGGACCGGTGGCCGGAAGAAGGCGTGCGCAGCCAGCGACATTGCGTAAATCGTCGGTCACAGCGAGGAGGTAGGTCGGATCGAGCGCATCGTATTCATCTGTTTCGCGCCCGGACTTGACCGTCACGTTCCAGCCGAGGCGGTCTCTGAACACCCGCGCGCGCAGCGCGTGCATTTGATCAATCAGCCCATCTCCTGCGCTGCTTTCTCCATTCCTGACTGCAACTATCTGCATGCCCATTTTCTCCGCGCTGTTTCGATAGTGCGAAAGAAACAGCGTTCGAGCAGGCGGACCATTACGGGTTTCCGAAGGTCGGCCAGGTAAATCCGAAGATTCACCCGTCTGCTAGCGACGGTTGCATTTTTGAGGTTGATCTCAACCGCCTGAACTTCAATATGAGACGCACCTTTTTGCGGCTGGGGCAGTAAGAAGGAGTGCCGATGAAGTCTCTGAAGCCACAGTTTGAAATGCTGCGGGACTGGTTGAAACTGGCGCCCGACAAGCCTGCCATCGATCAGGCCTTGCGCAGGTTCGCCAACGCGCAGGGGTTTGAATGGTTCACCTATCTCTCGGTACACGAGGCGGACGTGTATGGGATGTCGAACTATCCGGTGGCGTGGCAGAAGCACTATCTCGACAGCGGGCTGGCCAAGGTGGATCCTGTCGTTGAAGCGGTTTCTCCAAGACGCGGTGCCTACGCCTGGTGGGAGAGCGGCTTGCCCGTTCCAGCAAGAAAGCATCACCGGACGTTCTTCGGCGAAGCCCGGAATTTTGGCATCCGCTCGGGGATCTCTATCCCCATCTTCGATGGTTTTGGAAGGCGGGCTCTCTTCACCTTCTCGTCGCGCGAGCGCAAACCCGACACCACCATGCTGGCCGACCCCTATTCGGTTCTGACGCTTGGTGCCTTTGTCGATGGCTATCTGCAGAGCCGCGATGATCAGCAGCTGATGAGCGCAGCCGCCTCTCCTTTGACGAGCTATCAGCTCGAGTGCCTTGCATGGCTCCTTGCGGGCAAGACCAACGACGACATTGCGACGCTGCGCAACGTCAGCCGGCGAGCCGTCGAGTTTCAGCTGCAGAACATTCGCCGCAAACTCAACGTCCTAACCACCTATCAGGCCCTCGGCATCGCGATAAAGCGCAAGTGGATCTGAGCTTGCGGCAGAACCGCTCGCTGATTTGGTGTTCTGGCGGAGTGGATCGCTTCCCAGATATTATGATGATCGAGACGCGAAGGGCTCGCCAACGAAGAAAATGCCTAAACCTGGCGGCGCCAGGCTGAGGTAATATCAATCCAGAGCGCGCAAATGGCGCACCGGCCGGCTATTGATGATCCGGTCACCCGCTGTCGCTATCGAATTCGCGTCGATGCCGAAATGCCGGTAGAGATCATCGATGGTCCCCGATTGGCCAAAGTGTTCGACGCCAAGGCTGCGCGTTCGGTGGCCGGAGACCGAGCCAAGCCAGCCTAGTGCCACCGGGTGGCCATCGGTGACGGTAATGATCGCACAATGGGCTGGAAGGTCGGCAAGCAGCCTTTCGACATGGCTTCTTGCATGGATGAGGCCGCGCTCGCGTGCGCGGCTTGCCGCGGTCCAGCCGGCGTTCAACCGATCGGCTGATGTCACTGCCAGGAGACCGATATCGCGACGGTCCTCAGCCATCAAACCGACCGCTTCGATGGCTTCCGGTGCGACGGCGCCGGTGTAGGCGACGATCAGCTCGGCATTCGGGCCTGGACGTCTTAGCCAATAGGCGCCGTCGACGATGTCGCGTTCGAGTTCCGGCGTCATGACGCGCGCAATCTGCTCGACGGGACGTGTCGAAAGCCGCAGATAGACCGACCCGCCGGTCTCGTCGCGTAGCCAGGTACGCTCCGATTGCACCGCGTCCCCATCGCGTTGCATGTAATCGAGTGCGAAGCGCATAATGACGCTCAGCTCGTCGACAAAGGCCGGCTCGTAGGCGGCAAGCCCATCCTGCGCCATTCCGATCAGCTGGGTGGCGATCGACTGGTGCGCGCCGCCCTCCGGTGCCAGCGTAATGCCTGACGGCGTGGCCACGAGCAGGAATCGCGCATCCTGATAGCAGGCATAGTTGAGCGCATCGAGACCGCGCTGGATGAACGGATCATAAAGCGTGCCGATCGGCAGCAGCCGCTTGCCGAAGATCGAATGCGACAGTCCGAGCGCCGACAGCAGGATGAACAGATTGTTCTCGGCGATGCCAAGCTCGATATGCTGGCCGGACGTGCCGAACTCCCATTTCTGCGCCGAGGCGATACGTTCGTTGCGGAATGTGTCCGCCAGCGATTCCCTGGCGAAGAGGCCGCGTCGGTTCACCCATGGGCCGAGATTGGTCGAGACCGTGACGTCCGGAGATGTTGTGACAATTGCATCGGCAAGCGGCCCACCGGCGCGCGCGATCTCGTCCAGGATCCGCCCAAAGCCGATCTGCGTGGAGACGATGCCCTTGGCGTCCGAGACAAGATGACCAGGAACGAGCATGCGCTGGGCGTGACGGCGCCGTTTGCCCTTCGCCGCGAATGGAACAGCATCGAGAAACCGTTGAAGATCCAGTTCGCCCATATCCAATCCTTCGAAGGCGTTCCACTCGCGCCCCTCGACGACCGACATCGACGCACGAAACGTTGCCATCTGGTCCTTGGTCATCAGGCCGGCATGATTGTCCTTGTGACCGGCAAGCGGCAGCCCAAAACCTTTGATGGTGTAGGCGATGAAGCATGTCGGCCGCTCGTTGCCGCGCGCCGTGTCGAAGGCATCGAGCAGGGAGGGCAGATCATGACCGCCGAGATTGGTCATCAGCGCTGCCAGATCAGCATCAGAGCGGCGATCGAGCAGTGACGCGACACCGGGCTCCTTGCCAATGTCGCCCCGCAAGCGTTTGCGCCAGGCTGCTCCGCCCTGGAAGGTCAGAGCCGAATAAAGCTGGTTGGGGCAAGCATCGATCCAGTCGCGCAGCGCCCCGCCGCCTGGCTCGGTGAAGGCGGCTTGCTGGAGGGACCCGTATTTCAGGATGACGACGTCCCAGCCGAAGTTGCGGAAGATGCTTTCGAAGCGCTCCCACAGCCCCTCGCGCACGACGGCATCGAGGCTCTGCCTATTATAGTCAACGATCCACCAGCAATTGCGCAGGCCATGCTTCCAGCCTTCCAGCAGCGCTTCGAAGATGTTGCCCTCGTCCATCTCGGCATCGCCGATCAGCGCCACCATGCGGCCCTGGGGCATGCTTTGGTCACGGGCAAAGAGATAGTCCTGCACCAGCGAGGCGAACAGCGTCTGGGCGACGCCGAGCCCGACCGAGCCGGTGGAGAAATCGACATCGTCGACGTCCTTGGTCCGCGATGGATAACTTTGCGCTCCACCAAAGGCGCGGAACTGCTCGAGTTTTTCCCTGGTCTGGTTGCCGAGAAGATACTGAATGGCATGAAAGACAGGGGATGCATGCGGCTTGACCGCAACGCGATCTTCCGGTCGCAGCACTGAAAAATAGAGCGCCGTCATGATCGTCGCCAGTGAGGCGGATGATGCCTGATGCCCGCCAACTTTCAATCCGCCGGTGCTTTCGCGAAGATGGTTGGCGTTGTGGATCATCCACGCCGACAGCCACAGCACCTTTTTCTCCAGCGCGGAAAGCGCCTCCAATTCCCGTTCGTCCAATTGCCCAACCTCCTGGTGAACCGATCGAAATCATAGGCCGAGGGAAAAGCCAATGGTCGCTAAACTTGCCTGATTATGGCGCCTAGTTTAGCTGCTTTGATCAAGATCGATGATAGGAGTGATGATCTGTGCCAAAAATCCGACTGGACGATATCGACCGCAAAATCATCGCCGCGCTTCAGATCGATGGCAGAATGACGGCGCAGCAACTTGCCGATCAGGTCGGCCTCTCAGCGTCACCCTGCGCGCGCCGCGTCCGCATGATGGAGGATAGGGGCGTTATCACGGGCTACGCCGCGCTCATCGACCAAGATCTTGTTGACCTGCCAATCTCGGTGTTCGCCTCGATCAGGTTAGAGCGTCAGCGAGAGAACGAACTGGAGCGGTTCAATACGGCCATCGGCCGCTGGCCGGAGGTCGTCGACTGCTATCTGATGACCGGGCAGCGCGACTATCTGCTGCGCATCGTGGTGCGCGACCTGCAAGCCTATGACCGCTTCCTCAAGGAAAAGCTGACGCGGCTCGATGGCGTTGCCTCGATCGAATCCAGCTTTGCCCTTGCCCAGATCAAGCGGTCTAACCGGCTCCCGATCGACACGTGAGCCTATGGTCTGGCCAGGCAATGCTGAGTCTCAGGCATGGTCAGAGACGCGTTTGATCCCGCTGTTTGAATGCTGATCCGCTCGGTCCCTGCCACAACCGAGTTCCGAAAAAACTGTGCACCAGAAGCGGTAGTCGCCCGTGCGGCCATCGAAATGGGCTGTCAGCGCGCAATGTGCCGCGGCAGTCGACGCATTCGATCCATAAAGCTCGATAGCTGCCCGAGCCATGGCATCCGGGTCGGCCAGCTCCCAGAGCGTCAAGTCGCCAAAACCTGCACTGTCGGTACGGCGATCGGATTGAATTTTGGGCATAGCATAACCTCCCGCGGGTTGGGGTCCAGCGAGGGCAGCGGTGCGCTGCGAGGCCGGACGTTGGGAACCCACGTGGAGTGAGCCACGATCCAAGGGCGTTACGCCCCGGATATTCGTCGTGTCGTCCCTGGCCTTCGGGCATCTTCGCAAGGCGGTGGTAACCACCCGCAGAAGGCTGCGCATGCTAGTTTATTGCAGAGCGCTGTTTGGAAAACAATCTGTGTTGATCTGTGCGAGTGTGATCGGTCTGTGCCTGCTGGTGATCATACGGCGATAGAAGCACTAGGTGGCGGACTCGCTCAAGAGGAAGGGCGAGCTGGGCGCTGACTGCCGACTGGTGTCGGCGATCGTCAGTGCGGCGTGGCCATGCGTAAACGGCAGCGCAGCGGTAAACGAATTCGTCGAGCGTTCGTATAAGCCTTCTATGACACGCTCATTGGACCTCGGGTTGATCCATGGACTTCCTGTGGTCCGTCCAGTCCTCATAGGCGCCACGGCAATTCTTCGCTCTATCTTATTCATTTCATTATCTTTTTTCAGCCTCAGTCCGTCCAATGCCCGATTGGAAAGATTGAGCAATTTGGTCTGACACACCCGCCCAAACGTGGCCCAATTTACGATTATTCCGTCGCAACGGAAGGCCACCCGGCTAGATCTAAGTTCTCACTGCACACATAGTGCACACGAAAGCGATTGGTCTAGTACGCCTGTGCCTCCGGCGCCGTTTTGCCGCCTACGTCAGCTATAAGAAACTCTCGCCGAGCCATCGCGCTTGTGACCTCTACAAAATAGGTCGATCATAGACGCATGGCGATCAAGCCTCCTTCTTCGCGCCGCTTTCTGGATGGTTTTCAAAGCGATGCCATGTGGATGATAGCCTCGCTGCTCGTCGCTGGCGGCCTGATCCTCGGATTCGGCCTCCTAGCTGAAGAAGTCACAGAGGGCGACACGAGCGGTTTCGACCAGGCAGTGCTTATAGCGTTCCGCAGTGCCGGTGACGCGACGAACCCAATTGGTCCGCCTTGGCTAGAAGAAATGGGGCGCGACGTGACGTCCCTAGGCAGCTTTGTTTTCCTGGGCTTCGTCTCGGTGGCCGCAGTGGGCTATCTGCTGATTACGGGAAAGCGGAGATATGCCGTGCTGGTTGCGGCCGCTGTGGCAGGCGGAGAGGCCATCAGCACAATTCTTAAACTCGTCTTTGATCGCCAAAGGCCCGATATTGTGCACTCCGCAAGAGTTTTCACGGCGAGCTTTCCAAGCGGGCACGCGATGCTTTCCGCCGTCACTTTCCTTACCCTTGGAGCGCTATTGGCCAAGGCGAACCCCAATCCCGGCGTTAAGGCGTATTTCGTTTCGCTCGCGGTGTTTCTGACAGTCATGGTCGGATTGAGCCGGGTCTATCTCGGCGTCCATTACCCCACGGACGTCCTTGCAGGTTGGTGTGTCGGGTCCGCTTGGGCCATTCTGTGCTGGTCTGCGATCCAGCGGATTGAACAGAGTCGAGGCGGGTAATCGTCGCTACGCGGGCTCGTGTCGTCGCATTACACCCCATTCGTGCCAGATCAGCACCATTACGAGTGCATCGAAGACCGTCAGAACGAGCAGACCCGGAGAGTGGGTGTAGGAATAGCGGTAGACTTGGTAGGCCATGAATGCGCTGAGTGCGACGAGGGAGGCCGGATACGACCAGAGCTTGCCTCGCAAAAGGCCGACAACCAAGAGCAGCTTTATCAGGCCGTGGCTGAGCAGGTAAAAGGCGTAGAACTCCTTGCTGGCGACAGAAAAATGGCTTGCCATCTGCGACAGATAGCCAGCTATGAAATCGTTCGGATCTTCGATCAATTCCTCTTGGGTGAAGGCATTGACCCACGAGGCAATGGTGCCGGTGGTGACGACATAGAGCAGGACACCGCCAAGGCATTCGATCAGGGCGTGCGCACCCTTAAGCCATACGCTGACTTCAAAAATCTGATGGATGCGGAGTTCGTCGACTGCTTTCACAATTCACCTCGCGATCGACAACAACGGAAGCAACGAAGAATGGATGCTACTCTCACCCACTGGATCAACGCTGCAGCCGGGCTTCACCCGGTTCTGGATAAGGCAATGATCGGCGCCTCACAAATCGGCGTTCCGCTCATGGTTCTGGCTGTGGTTGTGCAATGGTGGGCGAAGGTCGACCGCTATCATGTTCGTCACGCGGCCTTGGAGGCCGGTCTGGCGTTCTTGCTCGGGCTGGCGATCAACCAGTTCATCCTTCTGTTCGTGCATAGGATACGGCCCTACGATGCCGGTGTGACGCATCTGCTGATCGCGCCCAGCGCCGACTGGTCGTTCCCGTCCGATCATGCGACGGCATCCATTGCGATCGTCGCGGCCTTTGCGATGCAAGCTTTGCCTCGCCGGGCGCTGGCATTCCTCGTCATGGCATTCCTGATTTGCTGGTCGAGAATTTATATCGGCACCCACTATGTCACCGACGTGATCGGCGGCGCCATCACGGGCGTCTTAGGTGCCGTTGTGGTGCGATTGGCTTACCGCGAGAACTCCCGGCTGGACAATCTGGTGACAAGAATTCTCTAGCTCCTTATGTGCCAACAATGAGACGACTAACTATCAAAACGTCGAGGTTCAAGGCGGCGGCGGCCTTAGTTGAGGTCGGCGAATTCACGAGTTGATCGCGGCGCGATGGGCAGATTCAAACGGCCGTCGCAATATCCCGGATGTTAGAGGTTGGGATGGGCATTCGGTCGAACGAGACAGGAAACCTCCATGCAGACACTGACACCCATCATTTCGACGGTCACGGCGGCATTCCTGGCGTCCTTCGTCGAGGTCGTCGAGGCCTTCACCATCGTGCTTGCTGTCGGGGTGACGCGCAGCTGGCGCCCGGCGCTGACTGGCGCCGCACTGGCGCTGGCGGTGCTCACGGCACTGGTGCTGGCGTTCGGCCCGCTGCTGGCGCTCGTGCCCATCACCACGCTGCAGTTCGTCGTCGGGGTGCTGTTGATCCTGTTCGGCATGCGCTGGCTGCGCAAGGCCATCCTGCGCAGCGTCGGCGTTGTCGCCCTGCATGACGAGGAGGCCGCCTTCTCCAAAGAAACCGTCACATTGCACCAGCAGGCCAACGATCGCCGGGCCGACTACCTCGCCGGGCTGGCGTCGTTCAAGGCGGTGTTGCTCGAAGGTGTCGAAGTGGTGTTCATCGTCATTGCCGTCGGTGCAGCGCACGGGCAGACGCTTTACGCCAGCCTGGGCGCGCTGGCGGCGTTCATCCTGGTGATGCTTATCGGCCTGGCGGTCCACCGGCCATTGGCGCGGGTGCCGGAGAATGCGCTCAAATTCGTCGTCGGGCTGATGCTGACCAGCTTCGGCATCTTCTGGACCGGCGAAGGCATCGGCGCCGACTGGCCAGGCGCCGATCTCGCTTTGCTCGCCATTTTCGCCATCGTCGCGCTGGCGTCGTTTGCCATGGTGCGCTGGCTGCGCGGTGCCTACCCCGAACTCACAGGAGGGCTTGCCCGATGAACGTCATTCGTCTCGCGGCCAAGGAATTCTTCGGCATGTTCGTCGATGATTGCAATCTGGCGCTGCTGGCGCTAGTCCTTGTGGCCGTCATCACGGCGGTGGTGAAGCTGTTGGCGCTGCCGCCTCCGCTCGGCGGCGGCTTGCTGCTGTTGGGTTGCCTCGCCATCCTGCTGCAAAGCGTTCGCCGCGCCGCACACCTCCGGCAGAACTCCAAACCTTGAAGCCGTTCGCGTCCCCGTTTGAAAGGTTGATGAAAGGTTGATGCCATAACTATACCCCGCGTCCCCGCAAATGTCGCAAAAGCGATGGGAGAAGAGAGGGACGCGGGAAACGAACCAAGGGAAGAGGCCATGTCGCTTAAGCGAACACTGCTTGATTCAGCCGCTACAATCGCACTCGTCGCCACAATGGCCCTGTCCGCACAATCGGCTCGCGCCGATGAAAAGATCTCGATCATGGTGGGCGGCTACGAGAAGCAGATCTACCTGCCCGCCAAGCTGGCGGAAGAGCTTGGCTACTTCAAGGACGAGGGTCTCGACGTCGAATTGCTGAACGAGCCGGCCGGCGTCGATGCCGAAAACGAGATGCTGGCCGGAGCCGTGCAGGCCGTGGTCGGTTTCTACGACCACAGCATCGACCTGCAGGCGAAGGGCAAATTCGTTGAATCCGTCGTCCAGTTCAGCCAGGCGCCCGGCGAAGTCGAGCTCGTTTCAACAAAGCATCCGGAGATCAAATCGCCCGCCGACTTCAAGGGCATGAGCCTGGGCGTGACTGGCCTCGGCTCCTCGACAAACTTCTTGACGGAATATCTTGCCGTCAAGAACGGCTTGAAGCTCGGCGAATTCACCTCGGTTCCGGTCGGCGCCGGCAACACCTTCATCGCAGCCATGCAGCAGGACAAGATCCAGGCCGGCATGACGACCGAGCCGACTATCACCCGGCTTCTGAAGACCGGCGAAGCTTCTATTCTTGTCGACATGCGTACGATGGAAGGCACCAAAGCCGCGCTCGGCGGCACCTATCCGGCTGCTTCCCTCTACATGCAGACCGACTGGGTCGACGCCCACAAGGAGACAGTGCAGAAGCTGGCCAATGCCTTCGTCAAGACACTGAAGTTCATCAACACCCATAGCGGCGCCGAGATCGCCGACAAGATGCCGAAGGACTACTATGTCGGCGACAAGGAAGGCTATGTGAAGGCGCTGGACGCGGGCAAGGCAATGTTCACCGCCGATGGTGTCATGCCGGAAGGCGGCCCGGAAACGGTGCTGACCGTGCTCTCAGCCTTCAAGAAGGACCTACAGGGCAAGCAGATCGACCTGTCGAAGACCTACACCACCGAGTTCGTCAAGAACGTGAAATAGCCGACATCGCCGGCGCGAGCCTCGCGCCGGCATCCATCCTGTTTCCGCGTCCGGCGATCTCCCGCGCGGCGACCGCTGGGTTTTGGAGAGTTCTTTATCATGGCTGCCGAAAAAACCGTTCCGGCGATCGAGCTGATCAACGTCAGCCGCCGCTTCCTCTCCCCCACCGGAAAATCGCTGACAGCGCTGCGCGACTTCACCATGACGGTCGAGCGTGGCGAATTCGTCGCTGTCGTCGGCCCGACAGGTTGCGGAAAGTCGACGACCCTCAACCTGATCACCGGTCTGGCAAGCCCAAGCGCCGGCGAGGTTCGCGTGATGGGCGGTCCCGTCAAGGGGATAGACCCGCGTATTGGCTTCGTGTTCCAGACCGACGCTTTGTTCCCCTGGCGCACGGTGATCGAGAACGTGATGGCCGGACCGCTTTTTCGCGGCAAGCCTAAAGCGCAAGCCCAGGCCGAGGCGCGCGACTGGCTGGCGCGCGTCGGCCTGTCGCGGTTCGAGCAGCATTATCCACACCAGCTTTCGGGCGGCATGCGCAAGCGCGTGGCGCTCGCCCAGACCTTCATCAACGGCCCCGAGATTCTTCTCATGGATGAGCCGTTTTCCGCGCTCGACGTGCAGACACGCGTTCTCATGCATGAAGAGCTGTTGCGCCTCTGGTCCGAGGCCAAGGCCTCCGTGGTCTTCGTCACCCACGATCTGGAAGAGGCGATCGCGCTCGCCGACAAGGTCTATGTACTGACCGCCGGGCCGGCGACGGTGAAGTCGGTCTACACCATCGATCTGCCGCGGCCGCGCGTCGTCGCCGATATACGCTACGAACAGAGCTTCATCGATTATTCGCGCACGATCTGGGCCGACCTCAAGGAAGAGGTCGAGACCAGCTATGCACGCGCCGCGGCCTGAGGGAGAACATCATGACTGATGCTGCCATCGACATCGGCACCGGAAGCTTCAGGCCGGGAACCTCGGACGCCGAAATCGAAGCCGCCGCAGCCAAGGCAGCAACGCAGCGGCGCCGCACGGTGATCTTTTGGCGGATCGCCATCCTCGTCGTCTTCCTCGCTCTGTGGGAGATCGCCGCCCGCCTCGCCTGGATCGATCCGTTCTTCTACGCGATGCCGAGCACGATCGCCGAACGGCTCTACGAATGGATGACCGAGGGTACGTCCGAAGGACCGCTCTGGTACCATCTCTACGTGACCATGGAGGAAGCTACGATCGGTTTCGTCACCGGGTCGGTCGCCGGCATCATCATCGGCGTAGCACTCGGCCGCAACCGCATGGCCGCCGACATCTTCTCCATCTACATCAAGGTCATCAACTCCATTCCTCGCGTGGTGCTGGCGCCGATCTTCATCATGATCCTGGGTCTCGGCCTGGCCTCGAAAGTGGCGCTGGCCTTCGTCATGGTTTTCTTCGTCGTCTTCCATAACGCCTTCCAGGGCGTCCGCGAAGCCGACCGGGCGATGATCGCCAATGCCCGCATCCTCGGTGCCTCCAATTGGCAATTGACCCGTTCGGTGATCGTACCGTCGGCGATGAGCTGGATCTTCGCCAGCCTGCATGTCAGCTTCGGCTTTGCCATCATCGGCGCCATCGTCGGCGAGTTCGTCGGCTCGCGTTACGGCATCGGCCTGCTGATCAACATCGCCAAGGGTTCCTTCGACGCCGCCGGCATGTATGCCGCGATCGTCATCGTCATGGTGGTGGCGCTCGGCGCGGAATATCTGATGACGCTAGTCGAGGACCGGCTGGCGAAGTGGCGTCCCCAGCCCCTGCACGAGACGCAGTAAGCTGCGTAGAGTTCAGGACTGAATCAAGTGTGGGCTGGCGGGTGGGCCGGCAGCCTAACCTGCGCACTCAATCCAGGCGGCGGCCGGCGGTTGGCGAGTACGATGTGACCGTCATGCGAGGAGACGATCTCGCGCACGATGGCAAGACCCAGACCTGTGCCTTCGCTGCCGGCCTCGGAGCCACGGAAAAAGCGCTCGAACACCTTTTCCCGGTCGCCGTCAGGAATGCCGGGGCCGGTGTCCTCCACCTGCAGCACGACCCAGCCCGCCTCGTGGCCAATCCCTACCGTAACCGAGCCGCCTTGCGGCGTGTAGCGCAGGGCGTTGTCGACCAGGTTGACGACCAGCTCGCGTAGCAAGGTTGGATGTCCCCACACAGCCAGGCCATCTTCCCCGGACTCGAAGCCGAGGTCGATGTTGCGCGCCAGTGCCGCTTGCGCCAGCCCCTCGAGGGCATCCCTGGCCACGGCGCCGAAATCGACCTCGGATTTCATCAGCGACGCACTGCCCTGCTCGGCGCGGGCAAGTGAAAGAAGCTGGTTCGACAGGTGAGCCATGCCATCGACCGACATGTCGACCGCAGCCAGAACTTCATCCTTGGTTCCGATATCCGGTTCGCGCAGGCCGACGCTGACTTGCGTCTTCAACAGCGCCAGCGGCGTGCGTAACTGGTGGGCGGCGTTGGCGACGAACCGCCTCTGCGTGGCCATTTGGCGCTGGATGCGGTCGAAGGCCTCGTTCAGCGCCTCGACAAGCGGCCGCAATTCGCTCTGGACGGTATCGGTGGCGAAAGGTTTCAACTCCGCCGGATCGCGATCCATCACATCGTTGCGAAGCCGCAGGATCGGTGCCAGGCCACGGCGCAGCCCGAAAACGCCGAGCAGGCCGGCGGCCGCAACCAGCAGCACCTGATCGCGCAGCGCCTTGAGCCACAGGCTGGTCATCAGCTTGTCGTGCGCCCTAAGTGTCTGGCCGACCGCCACCGTCGCGTTGCCCGGGTTCTGCTTGCTGACGATGGGCTGGGCGATGGCGACCGCGTGAACGGGCTGATCGCGAAACGTCGTTTCGAAATAGACCGGTTTGAGATCAACAGGCTGCCCTGGCGGTGCGATAACGTCGGGATAGCCTGCAATGACCTGGCCGCGCGGCGTCGTCACGCGGTAGACGACGCGGTCGGGCTGATCGGAGGCGAACATTTCCAGCGCCGCCGGCGGGATCGGCGCTTCTAGCACACCGTCATTCTCGCGAATGTTTTCCGCGATCACCCGGGCCGACGCCAGAAGGGTTCGATCTGTGATCAGATTGGCGGTTTCCGCTGCGTTTTTGTAAGTCGTCCACACGTTGAACGAGACGACCGCCGTCAGTGGCACGACCAGCCAGCCGAGCAGTTCACGCTGGAGGCTTCTGCTCGCCATTCTATTGGCCATCGTCGATTTTGAGGGCGTAGCCTAGACCGCGAAGTGTGGTGATGGCCATGCCGCTGCCCTCGAGCTTCTTCCTGACGCGGTGGATGCAAATTTCCAGGGCATTCGGATTCGTCTCGTCGTCGAAGCCGAAGATGTTCTCAGCCAACACGGTCTTCTGCACCGGTCGTCCGGCGCGCATGATCAGTGTTTCAAGCACGGCGTGTTCCCTGGCCGTCAGATGAAGTGGTGTTTCACCGAGCACGAAGGTCCGCCCTTGTGTGTCGAAGGCGAGCCTGCCGAAGCGCACCATGGGATCGAAATTCGCCCGCCCGCGCCTGAGCTGGGCACGGACGCGCGCTTCGAATTCATCGACGTTGAACGGTTTGACCAGATAGTCGTCGGCACCACTGTCGAGGCCCCGAACCCGGCTCGATACGGCATCGTTGGCGGTGAGAATGATGACCGGAGTCGTGCTGCCGCGACCGCGCAGCCGCCGCAGCACCTCGATGCCGTCAAGATGCGGCAACGCCAGGTCGAGGATCACCAAAGCGTAGTCCTGGCTTGCTAGGGCGGCATCGGCATCATCGCCGCGAAAGACGCAATCGATCACGTAATTGTCGCGCCGCAGCAGGCGCGCCAGCCATGTCGACAATTCGCGATTGTCTTCCGCAAGTAAGATACGCATTTAATCCGTCTCAGCGCACGATAGCCACATCGCGAAAGAGTGCTTACATCTTGGTCCGGCGAAAATGCTTTGGCCAATGTTGGGAGATGGGTTTTCCGCGGACCGCCGTCCCGCTTAGTGCCTTCCCGGTAAATGACCATCCGATGTCGTAAATTCCGGTCTGCATTGCGCGATGTGCCGAAAATTAGTCGGTGCTCTTATGTTCCAGCTGATAGCGGCGAGCATGGCGAATGGCAGCAGACTTATGCATTGATCAATATTGATCAATAGAGCGTGAAAAACGTGGGCAGAAAGCCGCTGGCTCTGAAATACTCGATCGTCTCGATCGCGGGGAAGATGGCAAGGAAATAAAGCCCGTCATAGAACGTCCGCTTCAAGGCATGCGTTGAGAACTGCCGTTCGGCTTGGTCGGCAAACAGCAGCGGGTTCGGCCAGAAGCGCGGCGTTCGCTCAGCATACGCCGTGTAAGCGGGGCCAAACTTTTGCAGCAGGAATTCACCTTCCTTGCGCGCCGTCACCCGGAAAACCACGAAACTGACCAGGCCCAATGCCGCGGCCACCACGATGGATCCATACATCAACCCGATGCCCACCGCGCCCAACGTGGAGAAGAAATAGAGAGGGTTCTGGGTCATCGAAAATGGCCCGGCGGAAATCACTTCGGCGTTCTTCTTGCCGCCGACATAGAGAATGCTCCACAGACGGCCGCCGACGCAGATGAGGATGAGGACGCAGCCGAGCAGTTCGATGAACTCGTGTCCGCTCGACCCTTCGCTCAGCAAAGGCTTGGCAAACAACAGCAGCGCTATGGCGAGCACGGCCGCCACCTGGACAACGATCAGGCGCTTGTGCTGGTTGAACGCCTTCGGGGACGGCTTGGAAGTAGCGTAGGTCATTGGTGTTTCTCGCACGCCCGGCAAGCCTGTGGAACCGGGCAAAAGCATGTGCGCCCCGCACTAGCCACTACTCTTTCTGCCGATTGCTGGCGAGACGTCGGGCGCGTTTTTGTCGCTTCCGCGCCCATTCTTACGAAAATGTAAACTACGAGACAGATGCCGGTGAGGTCGCGTCCCTATGGTCGCTGTGCCGGTCGGCCTGGCCGGAGCCCGACGCCGGGAGACCGGCGCTCAACCAGGGAAAGCACCCATGAACAGACTGGTTCTCGCCTTCGCGCTCGCCGCGCTCGCCAGCCCGATTGCATCCGCCTCCGCCGCGCCGGCGCCTTGCGAAGAGACGCTCAAGAGCCTGCGCGCCGCGGAGGCTGAAGCGAAACTCACCGATGCAGACAAGACAAAAGTTTCCGAGCTGGAGACCAAGGGCATCGAGCGCTGCAACGCCGACGACGACAAGCGCGCCGACGACTTCTTCGCTCAGGCCATGAAAATTCTGGGCAAGTAAGTCCACTCTACCCCCCTTCAACGACAGGATACCGCCATGCTCTCGCCAGCCGCCCAACGTGTCGCGCCTGCCCTAAACCGGGTTCCCGATGTCACCGTTGATTTCTGGCTGATCAAGCTGATGGCGGTGACCATGGGCGAGACGGCGGCCGACTATCTTGCCGTCAATCTCGGCCTCGGGCTCACCGTCACCTCGCTGATCATGACCGGTATCCTGGTTGTCGCGCTCATCCTGCAGTTTGCGCAGAAACGCTACGTGCCGTGGGCCTACTGGCTGGCGGTGGTGCTGATCAGCATCGTCGGCACGCTGGTCACCGACAACCTCGTCGACAATTTCGGCGTGCGGCTCGAAACGACGACCATCGCCTTCAGCATCGCGCTCACCGCGACATTTTCGGTCTGGTACGCCAGCGAAAGAACGCTGTCGATCCACACCATCGTCACCACCAGGCGTGAGATCTTCTACTGGCTGGCGATCCTGTTCACCTTTTCGCTCGGCACCGCCGCAGGCGACCTCGTGGCGGAAAGCTTCGACATGGGCTACCTCACAACGGGTCTGTTGTTTGGTGGCGTCATCGCGCTCATCGCCTTTGCCTATTATGTCCTCAGACTGGACGGCATCCTTGCCTTCTGGCTCGCCTATATCCTGACGCGGCCGCTTGGCGCCTCATTCGGCGACCTGCTCTCGCAACCGGTCGAATATGGCGGCCTCGGCTTCGGCACCACCTTGACCAGCATCCTCTTCCTTGGCTGCATCGTCGCCCTTGTTCTCTACATGACGCTGAAGCGGGGCGTCGACCAGACCGACGAAATCCTGCTTCAATCGGAACAAGAATAAAGTGGCTGCATGACGCTGCAAGGAACACCACGGACAGGGTCGTATAGCGGATCTACCGACACCCCGATCAATCCCTTGGCCTAGCTTCGCGATCAGCAGCTATCGTCAGCGACCGCATGGACAGAAAAATGAACTCCGATAAATTCGGCTATAGCCGTCTTCAGATTGGTCTGCATTGGACGATAGCAGTGCTTGTCCTGTTTCAGCTCTTGTTTGGAGAAAGCATGACCACGTTTGTCGACGCCGCGGCGGACGGACGTCAGCTGTCGCCATATGAGCAAACCATGGGGTCTGCTCATTACTGGGTTGGCTGGTCGATCCTGGTGCTGGTGTTGGTCCGCTTGGCCATCCGCATCCTCGCCGGCGCGCCACATGCGCAATCGACAATGCCGCGGTGGATGGCTTTCGCCTCGAGAGCAACGCATGTGCTGTTCTATTGTCTTCTCATCGGTGTCCCTGTTTCCGGGCTTCTGGCCTTCTATGTCTGGGACTGGATGGGAGATGTCCATGCCTTGGCCAAGCCGGTATTTGTCGTCCTGATCTGCCTTCATGCCGGTGCAGCATTTTTCCACCATTTTGTTCTGAAAGACACCGTGCTTCGCCGCATGCTTGTTCCCGCAAGAGATCCTGCCAGATGATGTTGTGGGCACGTACAACGGCATGAGCAGCCTAGGGCCGACCGATTTTCTAGGAACGGGTCGCGGCTGGTGATAGAGTGCCACCTCGATAAAAAGTCGGCAACAGACCGGAACGACGATGCGACTTCTCCTTGTTGAGGATGATCCACGGACTGCTGACTACGTCGTCAAGGGACTAAGCGAAGCCGGGCATGTTTGCGACCTGTTGCGCAATGGCCATGACGCGCTGTTTGCCGCGACATGCGACGCCTATGACGTGATCATCGCGGATCGGATGATTCCGGGCCTGGACGGCCTGTCAATGATCAAGGCGGTGCGTGCCGCCGGGGTGCGAACGCCGGCGATCTTCTTGACCTCGGTCGGCGGCGTCGACGACCGGGTCGAGGGCCTCGAAGCCGGCGGCGACGATTACCTCGTCAAGCCATTCGCCTTTTCCGAGCTGCTTGCCCGCATCAACGCCCTTGGCCGCCGGCCGGCGGCGCAGGAGCAGAAGACCGCCTTGCGGGTCGCCGATCTCGAAATGGACCTGATCATGCGCCGCGTCACCAGGCAGGGCCAGGCGATCGACCTGCAGCCGCGGGAATTCAGCCTGCTCGAAGTGCTGATGCGCGGCGAAGGCCGGGTGATTACCCGGACCATGCTGCTGGAACGCGTCTGGGACTTCCATTTCGACCCCAAGACCAGCGTGGTCGAGACCCACATCAGCCGGCTGCGGGCCAAGATCGACAAGCCGTTCGAGGCCCAGCTTATCCACACTGTCCGCAACACCGGCTACAGTTTGCATGCGACGGTTTAACCTTCTGCGCAGCACGCCTTTCCGCCTTGCCCTGACCTTCGCCTTCCTGTTCGTGCTCGCCTTTATCCTGTCGGGCGCTATCGTCTACCGGCTGATGAGCGCCGATCTTGCCGCGCGGCTCGATGAATCCATCAAGGAGACCTATTCCGTGGTGGCGGCGACTTACGCCGAAAGCGACCTGGAGGATCTGGTTGCCACCGTCGACAGCCACGCCGCGCTCTCAACCAAGAAAGAGCGGCTGTTCTCGCTGACCGAGCCGGCCGGCAATCATCTCGCCGGAAACTTCACCGCGGCAGACCTTCCCGACGGCTTCTCGATGTTTGACGCCACCATGCCCGGCGTGCCGGCCGGCACCGTCTACCGGGCCTGGTCCGGTTCGGTTCGCGGAAACAATCTGACGGTCGCCTTAAGCCTTGCCGAGACCGAGGAGCTGGAAACCATCGTGCTGATGAGCTTTGGCTGGGGAACCCTCATCATCTCCGGTCTGGCGGTGGCCGGAGGCGCCTTGCTGGCGTCCCGCGTCCAGCGACGCCTCGACGGCATCGCCGCCACCATGGTCGACGTGTCGCATGGGCGGCTTGACGCCCGCATTCCCCTGGTTGGCAACGGCGACGATATCGACGGGGTTTCCGCCCAGGTCAACGCAGCGCTCGACCGGCTGTCGGCGCTGGTCGAAGGCATGAAGCAGGTCAGCGCCAACATCGCGCATGATTTGAAGACGCCGCTGAACCGGCTGCAGATGATTTTGGAAGCCGCCGCAGACAAGACCGCTTTGGGCGAAGCGGTTTCCGATGATTTGGCGGACGCGCGCGCGGAGGGTCTTCAGATCAATGAGACTTTCGATGCACTGCTGCGCATCGCCCAGATCGAGGCTGGAGCGCGCAAGGCACGCTTCATCGATCTGGACCTCAATGGCGTCGTCGAGAGCATTGCCGAAATCTATGCGGACGTTGCCGAGGATGACGGAAAGTCGCTGACGGCAAAAATCTTTCAAGGCACACAATGCCAGATCCACGGCGATTGGGAATTGTTGACGCAGATGTTCGCCAATCTGGTGGAGAACGCCTTGCGGCATTGCCCGGCAGGCACCGTTATCGAATTATCGGTGATCCGGCACGATGACCGCATTCTTGCGAAAGTCGGCGACGACGGGCCCGGCATTCCAACCGAGGAGCGCGAAAAAGTATTTCAGCGGCTCTACCGGCTGGACAACAGCCGCACGACGCCGGGCAATGGCCTTGGCCTGAGCCTGGTGCGCGCCATAGCCGATCTGCACGGCGCATCCATTGCCCTGGAAGACCGTCATCCCGGCCTTGCGGTGGTCGTCAGTTTTCCTGGTGCGAAGTCGTCGGCTGGCTAGCCACTGCCCTCCAAGCTTACCAATCCGTATGAACCAGGCGACATGCCTGTAAGCTTGGCGCGCGATAATGAGTGCATTCGCCGTTCAACTCGAAAGGCCGCTAAATGATGTCCGCTCATCGAAAAATCAGCCGGATTCCGTCGATCCTTACCGTCGCTGCATGTCTGGGGGCTGCCGTCGCGATTGCTCCAGGTTTCGGAAGTCTGCCGGCGTCGGCGGCCGAAAAGGCGGTCCCTGCTGAAAAGAACCCTCCTGGCGATATTCCCGATACGCAGGTCTTCATCGACTATGTCTCACCGCAAGGGTTCACCATGAAGGTGCCGGAGGGGTGGGCGCGCTCGGACAATGCCGATGGCGCAAGCTTCGTCGACAAGCTCGACGGCGTCGTTGTTTCCGCGGCAAAGGCGGACGCCGCACCGACCGTCGAAAGCGCCAAGGCGGACTATGTTCCGAAGCTCCAATCCACCGGTCGAGCCATCCGGGTGACGACGGTCAAGCAGGTCAAGCTGCCGGCGGGCCCGGCAATCCGCATCGTCTACACGTCCAACTCCGAACCAAATGCGGTGACCAACAAACAGGTCCGCCTGGAGAATGAGCGCTACCTCTATTTCAAGGACGGCAAGCTCGTCACGCTCGAACTCTATGCGCCGAAGGGCGCCGACAATGTCGACCAGTGGCAGTTGATGTCCAACTCGTTGCGGTGGAAGTGACATGCACGCGCTGGACGCGCACGAACTCTATCGGTTCTTCCACATCGGGGACGACGAGACCGCCGCTCTGCGCGGTGTAAGTTTCCAGCTGTCGGCCGGTGAGATCGTCGCCCTGACGGGGCCGTCCGGCAGCGGCAAGTCGACCTTGCTGGCCTGCGTAACCGGCCTCGACGAGCCGGATGGTGGCCATGTCGAGGTGGGCGGCATGCGTTTGACCCGGCGATCGGAGCCCGAGCGCACGCGCTTTCGCGCCGCCAATTTCGGCATCCTCCTGCAGTCCGGCAATTTATTTGGCCACCTGAGCGTCGAACAGAACGTCCGTTTGCAGATGCTGCTGGCGGCGAAGCCGGACGAGAAACGAATCGGCGCCCTGCTGGAAAGCGTCGGCCTGTCGCATCGCGCGCGCGCATTTCCAACCGAGCTTTCGGGCGGTGAGACGGCGCGCGCCGGCCTTGCCGTGGCGCTGGCCGCGGATCCCCCCATTCTGGTTGCTGACGAACCGACTGCGGAGGTCGACCGCGACACCGAATCAGGGCTGATCGAGCAGTTCGAGGCCAGACGCGAAGCCGGATTGGCAACGCTGCTTGCAACCCACAGCAAAGCGCTGGCGCAAAGAGCCGACCGGATCATCCGTCTGAGAGACGGGAGAATCGACGGTGAGTAGGCCGCTCGTTGTCGGCAAAGGTCTTGGCCGCGACTTTCATGACGGGAATGCTGGCCGGATCACCGTTTTGCGCGATGTCGACTGCGAGATCGCGGCGGGCGCGCGCATTGCCCTCGTCGGGCCCTCCGGCAGCGGCAAGACAACGCTGCTGCACATTCTTGGCGGGCTGGACCGGCCGACAGCCGGCGCCATCGAATGGCCGGGGCTTGGGACGTTCGAGCAACTGCGGCCGCGTCAGGTCGGATTTGTGTTCCAGTCACCCAGCCTGTTTCCCGCTCTCACCGCGGCT
Organism: Mesorhizobium sp. B2-4-1; assembly: GCF_006442185.1. Taxonomy (NCBI): domain Bacteria; kingdom Pseudomonadati; phylum Pseudomonadota; class Alphaproteobacteria; order Hyphomicrobiales; family Phyllobacteriaceae; genus Mesorhizobium; species Mesorhizobium sp. B2-4-1. The sequence continues at coordinate 105,689 of NZ_VFVN01000015.1, forward strand.
CAGAATGTCGGCCTGCCCATGGTGCTTGCCGGCGAAGCTGCGGCCGCAGACGAAACAGCGGCAGCCCTGCTGGATTCGTTCGGCCTCGGCGAGCTTGGCGACAAACTGCCGGAGGAATTATCCGGCGGACAGTCGCAGCGCATTGCCATGGCCCGTGCGCTAGCCATAGGCCCCAAACTCGTTCTTGCCGACGAGCCGACCGGGCAACTCGACAGCATCACGGCGCAATTCTTTTTCGACACCGTGCTCGATCGCCTGGAGGGCACGGACATCGCCCTCGTCGTGGCGACGCATGATGAAGCCGCGGCCGCCCGGATGGCGACGCGGTGGACAATGGATCATGGCAGGCTGATCGCGGGGCGACCGAGAAGCGAGGCGGCATGATGCTGCTGTTGTGGATCCGCGGTGTTCTCGCCCGCCGTTTGCTGCGCGTCGCCGGTGCCGCGGCAGGTGTTGCGCTGACTGTGGCACTGCTGGCGGTGATGGCGCTCTTTCTCGCCAGTTCCGGCACCTCGATGACGGCGCGCGCCATATCGGCCGTGCCGATCGACTGGCAGGTTCAGGTGATTTCCGGTGCCGACCCGGAGCTGATCGGCAGGGCACTGGCGGAGGCCGCGCCGGTCAAGGCCGCGCACCAGGTCCGCTATGCGGATGTCGCCGGTTTTGAAGCCCAGACTAGCGGCACGACACAGACCACCGGGCCGGGTCAGGTCATCGCCTTCGACAGCTTCTATGCGAAAGACTTTCGGGCGGAAGTCCGGCCACTTTCCGGCAACACCGACGGCGTTCTCATTGCCCAGCAGACGGCGGCCAACCTTCATGTCGGCCCAGGCGACACGGTGTCGATCAAGCGGGTCGGGCTGCCTCCGGCAGAGGTGAAAGTCGCCGGTGTGATCGACCTCCCCGACGCCGATTCGCTGTTCCAGGCAGTGGGCCTGCCGCCTCAGGCAGCTCCACAGGCGCCGCCCGACAATGTGCTCGTGCTGCCGCGGCAAGACTGGCAGCAATTGTTCGACCCGCAGCAGAAAATACGCCCCGACACCGCCCGGCTGCAATGGCATGTGCGGCTCGCCCGTGAGGCGCTGCCGCCGGATCCCGTCGCCGCCTATACGTTCGTAACCGGTGCGCAGAGGAATCTCGAGGCGCAAACCGTCGGTCAGGCTCTGGTCGCCGACAATCTCGGCTCCCGCCTCGGAGCAGTTCGCGAGGATGCGCTTTATGCCTCCGTCCTGTTCCTGTTTCTCGGGCTGCCCGGCATTGCGCTAGCCATTGCCCTCACCTTTGCGGTCACCTCGTCCGGTGCTACGCGCCGGCGCACAGAGCAGGCGCTGCTGCGCGTCCGCGGCGCGACGACGAGAACAATCCTGTCCCTGTCGGCGGCCGAGGCCGCAATCGCCGTAGCCGGCGGAACCGCGCTCGGCATAGCCGCGGCGTTGCTCTTCGGCCGCATCGCTCCAGGCTTGCACGTAACGGCGAACACGAGCGGTCCGACACTGCTTGTTGTCGCCTTGTTCGGGTTGCTTGTCGGTTTCATCGCCTTTCTGTTTCCTGTCTGGCGCGACGCGTGCTGGGTAACTGTCAGTGCCGCGCGGCGCACCGTCACCCGCACCGGGACGCCACTCTGGCAGCGCCTGTGGCTCGACATCATTCTGCTCGCGGCAGCCGGGCTCTTCTTCTGGCAGTCGGCAAGCACCGGGTACCAGATCGTGCTTGCCCCCGAGGGCGTTGCCGCCACCTCTGTCGACTACAAGGCGTTCATCGCGCCGGCGCTGTTCTGGCTGGGCATGGCGCTGCTGACCGTGCGGCTGTCAGGCGCCATCATCGCGCGCAACGGCAGCGGACTTCGGGCGATCATTGCGCCGGTCGCCGGACCCCTCACGGCTGTCGTATCGGCCGCGCTGTCGCGGCAATCGCGGCGCCTGACCGTCGGCATCGCCATGACCGCGCTGGCGATCTCCTTCGCCACGTCGACCGCGATCTTCAACACCACCTACAACGCGCAGGCGCGCATCGATGCCGAACTGACCAACGGCTCCGACGTCACCGTCTTCGGCACATCGGACAGGCCGGCTGGGGCACATCTGACATCGCTGGCCTCGCTGACCGAGGCAGCGGCGGCAGAGCCCATGCAGCACCGTTTCGCCTATGTAGGCGCCGACCTGCAGGATCTCTATGGCATCGACCCCCGGCACATCGAACGCGCGACGGGCCTTTCCGACGCCTATTTCAGCGGCGCCGACGCGGCCAGCACGCTCGACCAGCTCACCCTAACGCCCGACGGTGTTCTGGTCTCGGAAGAGACCGTGCAGGACTTCCAGCTCCAGCAAGGCGACACGATCAATCTTCGGCTCATCGATGCAAAAGATCACCAGTATCATCCCATCGCCTTCAAGTTCATCGGCGTCGCGCGCGAATTTCCGACCGCGCCGAAGGACTCCTTCCTCGTCGCCAACGCCGCCTATGTCGCCCGCATGACCGGGTCGGATGCATCCGAATACGTCCTGATGCGGGCAAGGGCCGATCCGGCAGCGCTCGCACAGCAGGCCGCTTCGGCGCTCTCCTTCGATCCGTCGCTGAAGGTCACCGACATCGGCCAGGCCGCGCATCTCATCGGCTCGAGCCTGACGGCGGTCGACCTTGGCGGACTGACGACGATCGAACTGGGATTTTCCGTCGTCATGGCGGCTGCCGCGGCCGGCCTGATGCTGGCATTGGGGTTCATCGAGCGCCGCAGGACCTTCGCCATACTGAGCGCCATCGGCGCCAAGCCCCGGCAATTGGCGGCCTTCCTGTGGGGTGAAGGCCTCCTCATCCTCGTCGGTGGTTTCGCATTCGGTCTTCTGTCGGGCTGGGTGACGGCGTGGATGCTGGTGAAGCTGTTGACCGGCGTGTTCGACCCGCCCGAAGCGCTGTCGATCCCCTGGGCCTATCTCGGGGTCGTGCTCAGCCTTGTCGCCGCTTCGGTCGTCGCCGCGGTCCTGTCGGCCAGGCCTTCATCCGGACAGGACGCCCAGCACTTGCGGGATCTATGACAATCCGCGCCGGACTTACCCATTTGTAAAGTCCCGGCCATCTCCCCGAAAACTCTGCCGCATAAGCTCGATCCCATCTTCTCTCGATGAGAGAAATGATCCGGCAAGCCCTACCGCCCCGGATTGTCACCGTTGCCGCTCAGGCGCCAACAGCCCTTTCGGCATCGCAACGAAACCAAACGGGAAAACCAAAATGAAAAAATCAGTCATCGCAACCGCAATGGTACTGGCCCTCGCATCTTCAAGCGGTGCCTTCGCCAAGGCAGTCACCGGAACGATTGTAAGTGTCGACAAGAGTGGCGATTCGATCACGCTGTCCGACGGCAAGACGTTCATCTTGCCGGAAGGCATCGAGGCCGAGACGCTCAAGGTTGGTGAAAAGGTCGTCGTGACCTACTCGACCAAGGCCGGCAAGCTGGCGGTTTCGAGCATCCAGCCCGCCAAGTAAGGCTGACGAGAAGCTCATCGGCAGGCAGTGTACCTCACGCCTGCCGGCGAGTGCTCCCACCCGCCGTCAAGACTTTGGACGCCAAGGGCGAACTCTCTGGTCCTTCGGCGCAATTTGCCGTAAGGCGCCTCGCTACAGATGGCGGCCAGGACGAATGGGGGCTCTTGGCCAGCGGTCAGGATATATTTGCATTGGGCGATGACCTGACACTGAGGACGCTCGCCGAAATCGCCTACTTTTCCCACCAGGGCGGTGGCGAAACGAACGCGGTAAGCGCGACGATCGGCGCTGAGCTTCAACGGGGGGCCTGGATTGGGTCGCTGGCAGCGGCCGTCCACAACCACCTGGGTAGCGACGCCGGCACCGACACGTTGTTCACAACCAGCCTTGGCCGCGAGTTCGAATTCGAGCCAACGGGAGCGTTTCGCGTCGATGTCGCGTACGCCCGAAGCCGCACAGATGGCGAAGCCGGCAACACGTTTGGCCTGAGCTTGCACAAGGATCTCGCCTGGTCTTCCAGCACAGATTGAGCTGTGAGGGTCGGCAATGCGCGTAAAAAGGGCAGCATCGGGATGCGCAACTCGGCTGGGGGCGCTAGGCACAAAGTTCGAAAAGCTTCCAAAAACCCCGTCGATGGCCAATTGTAGAACCGTCTGACGTCCGCTTTGGGGCCGTTGAACGAACCCGCTGCGCGGGAGGGCGCCTGCGGTTGAGGTGGAGATCAAGAGCCGATCGTCGCGCTCGCATTGAGGGTAGTTCGGTAGCGGCAGAGCATCACGGGCTTCTTCAATAAGGAGCCTGACCATGCCCTATCCTGTTCTTGATGCCCCCATCAGTCCACTTCGTCAGCGGCTGATCGACGACATGAACATGCGGCGTTTCTCACGCGAGACGCAGCGCAACTATCTCCGCGATATCGGGCGCCTGGCGACATTCCTCGGGCGGTCGCCAGACACCGCTACCGCCGATGCCCTGCGCAGGTTCCAGATCGAGCAGCAGGAAGGCGGCGTTCCCGTGCCGACGATGAACAGCATCGTGTCGGCGCTGCGCTTCTTCTTCACCCAAACGCTCGACCGCCCGGACCTGGCGCGTCGGCTCGTCCGGCTGTCGCATCCGCGCAACCTGCCCGTGGTGCTCAGTCGCGACGAGGTGGCCCGGCTGCTCAACGCCACCACCTGCCTCAAACACCAGGCAGCACTGTCGGTTGCCTATGGCGCGGGCCTGCGTGTCGCCGAGGTGTCGATGCTGAAGGTTGCCGACGTCGACAGCGAGCGCGTGCTGCTGCGCGTCGAGCGTGGCAAGGGCGGGCGCTATCGCAACGCCATGCTCTCGGAGGACCTACTCACGCTTCTGCGTGAGTGGTGGAAGGTCGGACGTCAGCAGGGCGTGATGCACCGCGACGGCTGGCTGTTCCCCGGACAGCACGCGATGAAGCCGATCAGCACGCGGCAGCTCTATCGCACCGTCGTCGAGGCGGCCCGGGCCGCCGACATCGCCAAGCCGGTCGGGCCGCACACACTGCGTCACAGCTTTGCCACCCACCTGCTGGAGGACGGCACCGACATCCGCATCATCCAGGTCCTGCTCGGGCATGCCAAGCTCAATAACACCGCCCTTTACGCGAAGGTGGCGACCCGGACGGTACGTGCCGTGACGAGCCCGCTCGACAAGCTCGGGCTGTTCAAGCCGGGAGAGGTCTCGCCCGACATCTGAGCCGTGCGCGCCTCGATCGAGGTCGCCGACATCTTCCGTGCTGCCGGACCCGCTTACCGGGCCGCCCATGCAGGTCACCTGAGCCTCGCCCAGCTCAAGGTCATGTCGGCGATCGAGTATGCCGCACCGCAGCCCTTGGCGGTCACGTCGAGGCTTGCGAGGACTGCGGCCAATGGCGGATCGCCTACAACTCCTGCCGCAACCGGCACTGTCCGAAGTGCCAGGGTGCCACGGCGCGGACATGGCTTGCCGAGCGCGAGGCCGACCTGCTGCCGGTCGGCTACTTCCACGTTGTCTTCACGCTGCCGGTCGAGGTCGCCGACACGTACGAAGCTCTTCGACTGTGGATTGCGGGGACAGTTGGGCATGCCTTCGGCGGCAGCCCGAACAGCGGTGTTCGGCATCTAGATAGCTCCCTTATTAGCGATTTTCGCTATGGATAACGATATGCGCTTGTTAACACTAACGCAAGCGATTTTCGCTAGGACTAGCGGATAATGACATCGCGTGATAGGGTGTCCTTATGATGAACCCAGCCCAATGCCGCGCTGCTCGCGCCCTTCTTAACTGGTCGCAGCAGGAGCTTGCAGACGCGTCGAAGATTGGGAACGCGACTATCCGCAATTTCGAGGCAGGCCGGTCAGAGCCGCAGCATGCGACCCTCGTCGTGTTGCGGAGAACATTCGAGGGTGCCGGCGTCGTCTTCATCGACGCCAACGGCGACGGCGCGGGCGTCAGGTTGAAGAAGCCGTAAGGCACGTTTTCCGAAGGTTGCGCTCTCTCAGCGCAACTAATAGAGATACATCAACGCAACCAGGACAAATTTTCAAATGCCAGAAGTGAAATACGGAAACGCTGAGGAGCTTATTGAACTGACGGCCGATATTGTTTCAGCGTTCGTGAGCAACAATGCCCTGCCAGTCTCGAATTTAGGCGATCTGATCGCGTCTGTTCACGCTTCGCTTTCTTCGCTTAGCAAGGATGTGCCGCCGGTTGCTGAGCAACTTAGCCCAGCAGTTAATCCAAAGAAGTCCGTCACGCGAGATTTCATCGTCTGCCTTGACGACGGCAAGAAGTTCAAATCGCTGAAGCGTCACCTCGCTGGACTCGGCATGACCCCGGACGAATATCGCGCCAAGTGGAAGCTGCCAGCCGACTATCCAATGGTGGCGCCGAACTATGCGGAACAGCGGTCCGCTTTGGCGAAGGCCTCTGGTCTTGGGCGGAAGCCGATTGCTCCGAAGAAGGCTCCTGCGAAAAGGACGGCCAAGGCGGCCTGACGCAAAACTGACGCCTGCCCTTCGAATCCATGACCCGAGCATCCTTCGCCGAAGAGCTAGAAAGTGCCGCCGACCGCATTGCGGACATGTCGCGGGCGGATCTTCAAATCATCCTTCGTCGCACTGCCCTGATGCTCCGAAACGTAGCTGGCGTCCCCCTGGAGCCGGCGACGGACGATGCGCTGAACTCCACCGCAGCTGAAATGAAGATCGGCCGGTCGGATCTTATTCAGATCATCTTGCGTGAGTGGCTGGAGACGAACGCCTATCTGCCCGTGCATGAGATCGACGATGACACCCACACGGACCGGAGCGCCTGAAGGCGACTTCCGCGGTACCAGTTGCTCGTCTGGCTCGGCTAAATTGGGAGTCGGCCCCATTCATTCGGGAAAAGTGGTCCGTACAGTAGCGTTGGCTTGCTTGCTAAAACCGGGAACAAAGAGGCGGCCTGCTCCTTATATGCCTGGCGAACAATCGATCGCCAGATCATTGATAGGATGAGATCACCATGAAAAAGTATGTGACCAGCTTAGCGGCGGGTGCAATTGTGATGTCGGGCATCGGCGTGGCAATGGCCGACACCATCATTGTCAAGCCGGAGGACCAGAAGGTGTACCGGGAATACGTCCATAAAAATCCGCTCGCCTCCATCAAGCTCCCCGGCGTCGAGTTGAACGTCGGCACGAAACTCAACGACCAAGTAGAGCTTCGCGAAGTGCCAAACGAGAAATACCGATATACCGTGATTGAAGGACGAACCGTTCTGGTCGATCCGGACACTCGCGAAGTCGTCCAGGTATTGGACGACAACTAACCGACTCTCTGGCCTGCGCAACAAGCACGGCCATCCCGGCACGACTGCGCTGCCAACTGACGCGACGTAAGGAATCAGCTATGGCTAATGTGCGGCGGCAACCCCAACTTGCCGCCGAGGCCAGCGCGATTTTAGGCAATTGCTTCACCGGCATCGCGCTGGCCACTCTCAGTAAGAACCCCATTGGGTTCAACCGCCAGCCCTCAAGGCCTTAGTCACCCTCTGAAGCGCTCGGTGGTCCAATGGATCTTTCCCCCGACCTTCGTCGGCTTGTGAATCATCAGGCGCTTCGGCAGGTGCTCGGGATGCACTTCAAGCAGCGTGATCGTCACCTGCGGCTTGCACCGGCTGCAATCGAATTTGAGCGACAGCGGGTCGACGCCGCCGCCATAGACCATCATCAAGTCGGCTGAACGGCAGTAGCGGACGTTACCGCAGCTGCATTCCGCCTTGACGAGCATATTGTGCCGGGTCGCCTTGCCCAGCGTGTCGATCGGATCGTGCGCCATGAGAACGAATAAGGAACATTTTCCTAGATGGTCAAGCTGGCATCTTGGAAAATCGTCACCGTCAGGGCGGCTTTGACACTACGGCTGGATAGCGCGTTAGGCCGGTATCCCCCGGAATTCTGGATGATAGCCCAGACGAAAAGCCCAAAGACCGCGGCCATGGCGGCAATAATGGCTATGACGACCGCAGTCCTCTTTTGATCCGACGTCATTACCTCAGTGTAAAGCGGGGGGAACGGTCGTTAAGAAGATGATGCGCCAAATCGACGAGGACGGCGGTCTCTTCCTTCTTTAGTCATCCCCTTCATGATGAGCCCGCAGCATACCCGCCTCGATAGCAGCCCGCCTGAAGCATCTTCTCGCCTCTTGAGGTGTCGCCTGGTCAACCAGTGCGTTCATGCATGTGCGCACTGCCTGGTTCCACTTAGGGCCGCGCTTGGTCCAGCTGAAGAGATGCTCGGCGGCGGCCTCGACATTGCTGACTACGTAAGTCATATCGGTCTGCTCGCCGCTGACAGGGACCGGTGGGGTGAACCAGTGGAGGGCCATTAAAGGTCACCTCGGGCCGCCCTACGTTTCAGGTCGGCAGCATTGAGGAGATCGACCAAATCGTCGGCATACTCCATTTCGAGACCTTCGGCGGGTGTGCCATACACATCAGCCGGCTGCCCGGTGAACACATCGAACACCGTCCAGGTCCCGTCTGGTTCCTTCCTGAGGTCAAATCGCTGCTGCGCCATGAGGGTTAATTAGGGTTCCCTTATGAGCCTCTTCAATGGCGTCCAGCAGTAAGGTTAGCGTTGGCGGCAGCGCAGGTTCAGCCTCCAACCCGAAGACCTTCTGTACTTGTCGACGATTGTCCTCGTTGCGTATCAAATCGCGAAGATGGTCGGCGACGGTCTTGTGACCGGCTTTATCGCGCTTGGCCATTAAGCTGTCCCCGACATCCCCGCAACGTTTTTGTCCGACAAATGGTTCCCCCTGCGGGATCGTGACGGCACCTAGCAAGATTAGCAAGCTTCCGAGCAAACCCCGCATTTCGGCATCCTTCGCCGATACGGATGAAGATACACCCGATAGGTGCCCTTATCCAGGATAAGTGCTTTCGGCCTACATTAGCGCAAGCTAAAGGTATATAGTGACGCTGACGATATCAGTCGCCGTTGGAGGAACCTTTCGGTGCATGCGGTCGGAAGAGGACAAGTGACGTGCTTTGCAGGCGTGATAGCCACGGCTGCGGCACTTGACGGAGGCGGGGCGTCAGCCCACGGCCCGGATCGGAATTGGGGCTATCCACCGGCTTGCTGCCACGGTGATCCGGTCACTGGCGACTGCGGGCAAATTCCCAGCGCCACTGTGACGCCCCAGCCAGATGGCTACGTGATTATTCTGCGTCCAGGCGACCATCAAAAAGTCACGCATCAGAACCGCTACTTCGTGCCGTACAATGTCGTAATCCCCTCGGGGGATGACAACTTCCACATCTGCCTGCATCCCACGGAAGAAGACGAAAACTGCTTCTTCGCGCCAGCCGACGCGATGTAGCTGGGCACCCCGACAGACCTGCGCAGGCGCTAATCATACCACTCGAAAGTCCTTCAGCTTGGCGTGGCGCAGCTTTTCCTCGCCTTTCAGGAATTTGACCCGGCCGACCAGACCCGGCTTGAGCCATTCGGCCTTTTCCTTTTTCAGTCGTCGCGAAGCTTCCGGGCTCCAATCGGGCAAACAGCCGGTTTGTTCCGCGATAAACGCAAAAAACCCGCCCCGGCGTGAGCCGAGACGGGCTATTGAGCCGACGTTGCGGGAGGGAGGG